>CAYZAY010000012.1:0-40943 GCA_964476515.1 uncultured Rhodobacterales bacterium | reverse complement strand
CGATCCCACTACGTCAAAAAGCATCGAAATGATGCTCACACACGCCAATCTCAATGTTTATGCAACAGATATGGGGGAAGAGGGACTCGATCTAGCGAAGTTCTACGATTACGATCTTATCCTGCTTGACTTGAACTTGCCTGACATGCCCGGTCATGAGTTTTTGCGCAGATTACGACGCGCTAGAGTCGAAACGCCGATTCTAATTCTTTCAGGTGAAGATGACACCGAAAGCAAACTAAGGGTGTTTGGGTTTGGGGCTGATGATTATCTGACCAAACCATTTCATCGTGAAGAACTCGTAGCACGTATTCACGCTATCGTTCGCCGCTCGAAGGGGCATTCGCAATCAATTATCCATACAGGAAAAATTGCTGTAAATCTTGACGCGAAAACGGTCGAAGTGGATAGCAGTACGGTTCATTTGACCGGCAAAGAATACCAGATGCTTGAACTATTGAGTTTGCGAAAGGGTACAACCCTGACCAAAGAAATGTTCCTGAACCACCTTTACGGCGGAATGGACGAACCAGAGTTGAAAATTATCGACGTGTTTATCTGCAAACTTCGCAAAAAGCTCGATAAGGCGACAGGCGGTGATAACTACATCGACACGGTTTGGGGCAGGGGATACGTGCTGCGCGACCCTCAACCCAGTCCGAAGACGCCCGATCCGATCGCCGTAAACGCCTAAATATACCTAAGCCACCACTCCTCTCTGGACCAAAGGACCATCGGCTTTTATCACGGGTAAGCATCAACGTGAGAATTGCCGATGGTCAACGAAACACCTGTTTCCGAACTTAGTGAAACTGAAGCTACCCGCGAGCTATTGAAGCTGGCTGGGCAATTGGCTGTGGCAAACACCGCGTATCACACCAATGATGCGCCTGAGAATTCGGATGCGGAGTACGATCGTCTAAAGCGTCGAAACGCCGAGATCGAGCGTGCGTTCCCAAATCTTAAGCTGAAGACAAGTGCATCCGATCAGGTCGGTGCCGCCCCTTCTGAGAAATTTGCAAAAGTTAAGCATGCTCAACGGATGCTGTCGCTGTCGAACGCTTTCGATGCTGATAATGTGCGGGAATTTGACAAACAAATCCGTAAATTTCTTGGCTTGGGTGGCAATGCTTCCGTTGCATATACTGCTGAACCTAAGATTGACGGCCTAAGCCTGTCGCTTCGGTACGAGAATGGAACGCTGGTTCAAGCCGCCACCCGAGGAGACGGTGAAACAGGCGAAAACGTGACTGCAAACGCCCTTACGATAACGGACATCCCGCACCGCATTGCCATAGACCAAGTGATCATAGAGGTTCGTGGCGAAGTTTACATGAGTCATGAAGACTTTGCCGCGCTCAACAAGGCCCAGGAAGAAAAAGGTGATAAGACCTTTGCCAATCCGCGAAACGCGGCCGCTGGATCGCTTCGTCAACTTGATTCTGAAATTACCAAATCCCGACCATTGCGCTTTTTCGCCTATGCTTGGGGCGAAGTAACGTCGCCACTTGCCGCAACGCAAAGCAGGGCAATCAAAACTCTGTCGGACCTCGGGTTTTCAACCAATCCGCTGACCCTACGATTTGACGATCTTGAAGAACTTCTTAGTCACTATGCAAACATCGAGTCCCAACGTGCCTCGTTGGGGTACGATATTGATGGCGTTGTCTACAAAGTTGATGATTTAGCGCTCCAATCGCGATTGGGGTTCCGATCAACGACCCCTCGGTGGGCGATTGCACATAAGTTTCCCGCAGAAACGGCGTGGACCAGACTAGAAGCGATAGAAATCCAAGTTGGACGAACGGGTGCTTTATCCCCCGTCGCCCGCCTTCAACCAGTGACCGTAGGGGGTGTCGTTGTTTCCAACGTGACACTTCACAACGAAGATTACATCGAAGGTCGCGACAGCAAGGGCGTGCCCATTCGCGAAGGTCGCGATATTCGCGAAGGAGATTGGGTAAAAGTATATCGCGCTGGCGACGTGATACCTAAGATTGCCGATGTAGATCTGGCAAAACGACCTGAAACCGCGTTTCCGTTTGAGTTCCCAGAAACCTGTCCCGAATGCGGCTCCGCAGCCGTCAGAGAAGACGACGATTCGGTCCGCCGCTGTACGGGCGGCATTATTTGCCCTGCTCAAGCTGTTGAAAAGTTGAAACACATCGTAAGTCGCGGCGCGTTTGATATCGAAGGTCTTGGTGCCAAACAAGTTGAGCAGTTTTATCAAGACGGATGGATCAAAGAACCTGCTGATATTTTCCGTCTTCGTGAACGATACAGCGTCGGATTGCAGCAACTAAAAAACAGGGAAGGTTGGGGCGATAAGTCCGCCGACAGCCTATTTCAAGCCATTGATGATAAGCGAAACATTGGTTTTGCTCGGCTTCTGTTTGGTCTTGGAATTCGCCATGTGGGTGAAAATTCGGGCAAACTTTTGGCAAGCCATTACGGATCGTGGTCCACATTCCGCGAAGCTATGATCGCTGCTACAGAAGCGTCCTCCGAGTGGGACGATTTGCTTGGAATTGACGGGGTTGGCGAAGTAATGGCCAGAACATTAGTCGCGACATTCCAGAACGCTGAGGAAAGTGCATCAATCGACAGGTTGGCCGAGCAATTAGTTATCCAAGATGCCGAGGTTGCTGATACAGACAGCCCCGTAGCGGGTAAGACCATTGTTTTCACCGGAACCTTGGAAAAGATGACCCGCGCCGAAGCAAAAGCGACTGCCGAAGCGCTTGGTGCCAAGGTTTCTGGGTCGATTAGCAAGAAGACCGACATTCTTGTGGCTGGCCCAGGTGCTGGTAGCAAAGCCACCAAAGCAGCCTCGCTTGGGATCGAGACTATAGATGAAGACGGGTGGCTTGCCTTGATCGGAAAGCTATGAAGGGCCGGCCAGAAATACTCTTTCCACTTTTTGGTGACCTTACCAAACTTGAAGGGGTCGGGCCAAAAACGGCGCAGTCGTTTATATCTCTAGGGGTCGAAAAACCCCGCGATTTAATTTTCACACTGCCTGCAAGCGGGATAGACCGATCCAAGCGGGAAACCGTCCAAGGTGCCGAACAGGGCGAAGTCGTTACCGTAGAAGTGACGGTCGAAAACCACCAACCGCCACGGCAGCGTGGGCACCCGTATCGCGTTGTTGTTTCCGACAGTCAGCTTAGTTTCCAGCTCGTGTTTTTTCATGCACACGCGGATTATCTGTCCAAAATTCTGCCAACCGGCCAAAAAAGGGTGATTTCTGGCAAGGTGGAATACTTTGACGGGGTAGCGCAAATCGCACATCCCGATCACGTCGTTACGACAGAATGTGCCGACGAAATTCCACTGTTTGAGCCGGTCTACCCATTGACCGCAGGCGTCACGCAAAAAATCATGCAAAAGGCGACGGGTTCTGCGCTTAAACTCGCGCCAGAGCTAACAGAATGGATCGATCCAGCGTTTAAAGAACAGGAAGGCTGGCCCGATTGGCACGCAGCACTTGCAAGCGCACATGGTCCAATTGCGTTAAAAGATTTGTCGCCCAACACCGTTGCGCGGACACGGTTAGCCTATGACGAACTGTTCGCACATCAACTAACGCTAGCTTTGGCGCGGCAAAATGCACAAAGAAACCCAGGTTTAAAGACGATTGGCACGGGCAAATTGTCAAAACAGGTCCTAACCAATCTTCCTTACCGTCCAACTAACGCACAAGATCGCGCCATTCGTGAAATTACTGACGACATGGGATCTACGCACCGGATGAACCGGCTTTTGCAGGGCGATGTGGGGTCTGGAAAAACGCTCGTGGCGTTCATGGCATTGTTAACGGCGGTCGAAGCGGGCGGCCAAGGCGTGATGATGGCACCGACAGGTATTCTGGCCCAGCAGCATTTGGAAAGTCTTCGTCCTTTGGCCGAAGACGCCAATGTGGTGCTGGAAATGCTTACCGGTCGTGACAAGGGTAGGGAGCGAATAGCCAAACTTGAAGCGCTTAAAAATGGCGACATTCATATCCTGGTTGGCACCCATGCGGTGTTCCAAAAAGACGTGGAATTCAAGGGCCTACGACTGGCCATCATTGATGAACAGCACCGTTTTGGTGTTGCCCAAAGATTAGAGCTTGGCGCCAAGGGCGACGCCGTAGACGTACTTGTTATGACGGCGACTCCAATTCCCAGATCGCTCGCCCTTGCCCAATACGGCGATATGGAGGTTTCGGTTCTGGATGAAAAGCCACCAGGGCGAAAACCGATCAAAACCGCGCTCATTTCGGATGAACGACTGGATGATGTCGTTGCGCATCTTTCAAAAGCTATTGCTGACGGTCGACAGGCCTATTGGGTGTGTCCGCTGGTTGATGAAAGCGAAGTATCTGACTTGACTGCTGCAGAAGAACGCTTCAAGCGATTGCGCGCGACTTTAGGGGAAGGGAACGTGGGCTTGGTTCATGGCCAAATGCCCCCTGCGGACAAAGATGCAGCCATGGATAGGTTCCAAAGGGGCGAAACCAAGGTTCTTGTTGCCACCACGGTTATCGAAGTCGGCGTTAATGTGCCCAATGCAACCATTATGGTTGTTGAGCGTGCAGAAAGCTTTGGATTGGCTCAGCTGCACCAACTGAGGGGGCGCGTCGGACGCGGATCACAGGAATCCACTTGTTTGTTGCTCTACAACCAACCGTTAACCCCAACCGGTGAACAAAGGCTTAGGACTTTGCGAGAGACCGAGGACGGATTCAGAATATCCGAGGTTGATTTGCAAATGAGGGGGGCAGGGGACTTGATCGGAACGGCCCAATCGGGGCTGCCAAGGTTCAGAATTGCCGATATAGAAAGCCAGTCTGGTCTGATGAAAACCGCGCAAAAAGACGCGCGTGCGTTGCTTGAGATGGACCCAAAGCTTCAGTCCACACGCGGAAACGCCGTAAAAACACTTCTTTGGCTCATGGAACAAGACAAGGCTATCCGTTTAATTTCAGTTGGTTAGCATTTTTGTTCTCAAGTGTTCTCATAAAGTTCTTGTAAACCAAGTCTGGATATGAGAACAAATTAGCAACAAGAGACCATGAGGTGAACATAATGGCACAGATTAAATCCGCACTCCGCCGGTCTTCAATGACACTAGTAGAAGATATGCTGGGTGTCGCCGCACTGATCACCATGCTTCTTGTTGGCCTGACATTACCGGCTATTTTCTGAATTTTATCACTGCCTGCGATCCCCCATCGGACGATGCTCTGCTGAACGCCTGTCCCATAGTTTAAAGAGCCACAAGTCCCACAATGCCAGGATGCCTCACAGCCTGACATTACAGTCCATCTCGATTGGGATTGCTTACTTTGGCGCCGCTGCTTCACATGAAGTCAGCCGCGTTTTGTGACTCTTCGATTGCTTGGACGCTTGCGTTCAGGGCCAGCAAAATTGAATCGTGGCGGTTCCTGTATTCACGCGCGGGAATAAGCACTTCCAATCCTTCAAACGGGTGCGCAGGAATTGGACCTTCTGTCTTCAACATCGCCTTTAGTTCATCACGGGCTTGCACAACCTGATCAACCCGACACCCAACAATGGCAGACCCGACGACGGATGCAGACGCCTGACCAAGCGCGCAGGCTTTCACGTCCTGTGCGTAATCCGTAACGACGCCATCGACGACGTTTAGATCAACCGTAACAGTCGAACCACAAAGAGGTGCACGGCGTTTTACTGTTGCCGATGGTTCCTCTAGCCGTTGGGTTCGTGGCATATCCGCCGCCAACGCCAAAATGCGCGACGAGTACAGTTTCATAAGATCGCTGTCAGACATGTTCTTTCCTTTGGCGGTGCTTCGACATAGATAGAGGGCGCCCAAGACTAGGAAAAGGTTTGGCCTATGACATTCGATCCTTCAACCCTTCGATACGATGAAAAAGAGTTAATTCCGGCAATTGCACAGGATGCGACTGACGGAACCGTTCTGATGATGGCTTGGATGAATAAAGAAGCCGTCCGAATGACCTTGGAATCTGGCAAGGTGACCTATTGGTCGCGCTCGCGCCAATCGTTCTGGATTAAAGGCGAAACATCAGGGAATGTTCAAAAACTAGTCGATTTTCGCTACGATTGCGATGCGGATTGCTTGCTTGTTCTTGTCGAACAATCTGGACCTGCTTGTCACACAAACCGGCGTTCCTGTTTTTATCGGGCTGTCAGAAACGGCGAGTCCGTCGAACTTATGACACCTGAGCAAGCCCAACCATCTGCCTGATGTCGGCCGGTGTGGCGCCACTATCCCGATACTGAGATATTGCCCGCGCGTCATCCCGTTTAGCCAACCGCTTACCTTCCTCATCACGGATAAGGCGATGGTGTTGGTAATTGGGCGTTGGCAATCCCAGAAGCCGTTGCAGCAAGACATGGATGGCGGTCGCTTCGGCTAGGTCTTCACCTCTGACAACATCGGTAATGTGTTGCGCCGCGTCGTCTATAACAACGGATAGATGATAGCTGGTGCCCATGTCTTTGCGCGATAAGACGACGTCACCAATCGACTTTAAGAACTCGTCTTTATCCATTGTTATTACACCATTATCTGACCAACTTAATAGGTCATCTAGTGCGTCAAATGCCACGTTTGCATCAAGCCTGATGGGCAAGGAATAATCGATCGAATTATCGCGATTTTTATCCCTGCAAGTTCCCGGATAAACAATCCCATCCGGCCCCAACATAGGCGCGCCTTCTTGTGGTGCGTTTGCGGCTTCGATAATATCCCGTCTGTTGCAGGTGCAGTTGTAGAGAACACCCATTTGTTCAAGTGTCTTTAATCCAGCACGATAGGCACCAAGCCGTTCGGACTGGCGAATGACATCAGGTTCCCATGTAATGTCCAACCATTTCAGGTCTTCGTAGATCAATGTCTCCCACTCGGGGCGGGCCCGCGATTGGTCGATGTCCTCTATACGCAACAGGAATAAACCGTTGTTTTCGCGCGCTAAATCAAACGCACAAAGCGCAGAAAATGCGTGGCCAAGATGCAAAGGACCCGTCGGGGACGGCGCGAAACGTGTGATCATGTTCGGCGGATAATGATGACGTCGGATCTCATGTCCATATCATCCAAATGCGGACCATTGTTTCGAAGCAAAACCTCGCACCGTCCGGCTTTGATTTCTTCATCCAAAACAGCGTCATAGCGAACATCTTTAAGCGTCGGATCGTTAAAGGAAACCGCTATAAACCCGCCCGGCGCAAGGGCATCAAGAACCTGAGACAGCGTTTCCGGCGGTGCGGCCCCCAAGCTAATAACTCCAGCAGCGACGATAAGTTGATAGGTTCCTGGTTCAGCAGGGGTATCACCGGGTTGGGAAAGCCACAGACGTTGATAGACGCTCTTTTCTTCTGCCCTTTTTAGCATTTCCTCGGTGATGTCCGTACCGTGAATTTGGTCAAACCCGGCCAACGTCAACGCTACGCCGGATATACCCGTTCCGCATCCGAAATCCAAAATCGGGCCGCTGATTTGGTCTTTAAACTGCAACAATGCCTCGGCCATTCGACAAGGCGTGTGATACCCGCGCGAAGTTACGTCATTGTCGTAACTATCTGCCCATTCGGTATAGAGTTCGATGGTTTCGGTAACTGGGCGCTCGGTCCATAACTTTGGACGCATTGGTTGTTTATCGGTCATGCGATCAGCAAAACACGGGAATCACGATGCGTCTAGTGAGATCTCGTTCAGCCAACCGGTCCAAGCCTCTTTCGCCCGATCAGTGTACGCCTTGTAACGATCCTTGCGTCCACGTCGCCCGCCTTTAAGACCCTCGACTGGACGGAAAAGACCGAAGTTGACGTTCATGGGCTGAAAAGTTTTCGCCTCTGCGCCACCAGTAATGTGATGGATCAATGCGCCCATCGCTGTATCTTGGGGAGGCGTATCGATCTGTTGTCCAAGAATTTCCGCCGCAGCAAGACGTCCAGCTAGAAGGCCCATTGCAGCGCTTTCTACGTATCCTTCAACACCTGTGATTTGCCCCGCAAAGCGTATGTTTGGTTTTGATAAAAGACGCATTTGATTATCTAGAAGAGTCGGCGAGTTGATGAAGGTATTGCGGTGAATGCCGCCAAGGCGTGCAAAGCTTGCATCCTCTAACCCTGGGATCATCCGGAAGACGTCGGATTGCGCGCCGTATTTCATTTTGGTCTGGAAGCCGACGATATTGAACAACGTTCCCAATGCGTTATCGCGGCGCAACTGGACGACGGCATAAGGTTTATTTTCTAGATCATGCGCATTTGTCAGACCAACAGGCTTCATCGGCCCAAATCGAAGGGTCTCGCGACCGCGATCAGCCATGACTTCAATGGGTAGGCAGCCGTCAAAGTAACCGGCTGTCTCGCCTTCGTGGAATTCTGTTTTGTCAGCTGTCAGAAGGGCGTCGATAAACGCTTCGTACTGCTCTTTGTTCATTGGACAGTTGAGATAGGCCGTACGCTCTTCGTCTGTCTCGCCCTTGTCGTAGCGTGACTGCATCCACGCTTTGGACATGTCGATGCTGTCTGCATAGACAATAGGCGCGATGGCATCGAAAAACGCTAAGCTGTCTGACCCGGTTGTCTGTGCGATCGCTTTGCCCAAACCTTCGGACGTCAGCGGACCCGTGGCGAATATCCAATGGCCATCGTCGGAAAGATCGTTCACCTGGCCAACTTCGACCGAGATATTGGGATGGGCTATAAGCGTGTCTGTCACGGATTGAGAAAAAGGTTCACGATCAACGGCCAAAGCCCCGCCAGCGGGCAGACGATGTTGATCTGCGGTTTGCATAATCAAGCCGTTGGCGGCGCGCATTTCCCAATGCAACAGACCTACTGCATTTTGTTCATCATCGTCCGAGCGGAAGGAATTTGAACATACCATCTCGGCCAGTTTGCCCGTCTGGTGGGCGAAGGTTCCGGTTTCAGGCCGCATCTCGTGAATGACGACTTCGACCCCCATGTTGGCCGCTTGCCAGGCTGCTTCCGAGCCTGCCATGCCACCACCGACGATATGCAAATTTTTATCCATGGCGGCCCGTCTAGGCCAAGTCGCGGGATAAGGGAAGTCTTACTGCGACCAGTCGGGTGCGCGTTTTTCAAGAAAGGCGGCAATGCCTTCTTCGGTATCGCGAAAGAGCATATTCTGGGCCATGATATCACCGGCATAGTCGTAAGCATCGGCTGTCGACATGGAAAGCTGTTCGTAAAACGCTTGCTTGCCGATCTTCACAGCCGCGCCAAGTTTGCCAGCTACGGTTTCAGCAAGCTCTCGCGTAGCACTATCAAGTTGGTCATGTGGTACTGTCTTATTGATCAGACCAAGGCTTTCAGCCCTCTCAGCTTGAATGAACTGTCCGGTGGTCAGCATTTCGAACGCTTGCTTGCGCGGGATGTTTCTGGACAAAGCAACCATCGGGGTTGAGCAGAAAAGGCCGATATTAACGCCGTTGACCCCAAATCGGGTGCCTTCTGCAGCTACGGCCATGTCGCAGGTCGCAACCAATTGGCAGCCCGCAGCGGTAGCGATTCCGTGGACCTGAGCGATCACCGGTTGGGGGATGTTCTGAATGGTCTGCATCATGGTGGCGCAGCGGTCAAAGAGATCTTTGAAGTAGGCTTTGCCACCATCCTCGGCCTGACGTCCTGCGGTCATTTCCTTTAGGTCGTGGCCTGCGCAAAAGGCTTTACCTTCGCCTTTGATGATCACAGCGCGGATAGATGGCGTATCAGCTATGTTGTTCAGTTCGCCCTGCAACGCAGCAAGCATCGCTTCTGAAAGCGCGTTTAGCTTCTCGGGTGTGTTGAGTGTTAGGGTCGCGACTGCGTTTGTGTCGCTACGTTCCAAAATTGCCATCTTGTTCTCCGCCAGTAGTCAGGCCAACCATAGTGGCGAGGACGCGAGGAGGACAAGAATGGACATCAAGATGGACGTGACGGAATTGAATGATTTCGTCAAAGACGTCTTTCCGCAGGTTTGCCATCAAGTGCAAGTGGAAGACGTAACGCAGACAGGATGCACAGTTCGCTGGAAGGTGGATGAAACCAATTTGCGCCCCGGTGGAACAGTGTCTGGTCCAACAATGTTTTCGGTGGCGGATGTCGCGGCTTATTTGGCAACGCTTAGTCGGATCGGGTCTGAAGCATTGGCGGTCACTACGAACTGTTCGATTGATTTTATGCGCAAACCGGCGGCAGCGACTGATCTTATTGCCGATTGCCGGCTACTTAAACTTGGGCGAATTTTGTCGGTAAGTGATGTTTTGATTTATTCGGACGGGGTTGACCAACCAGTCGCCCGAGCGAGTTTGACCTATTCTATTCCACCAAAATAATTGGCGGAACTGGGCGAGGGGCGCTGCCCCTCGCGCTCCCCGAGGTATTTTTGGCAAGGTAAAGAAGAAAGGGCGCCCGATTGAGGCGCCCTTTGCTTTTACTTCTCGGGTAAGAGACCCCTTGGGCTGAACCTGAGCATCAAGAGCAAGAAGACGCCCATCGTCAGCAACCTCATATGGGCCGCGCTATCTATCAGGTGGGCGCGTAGGGCACTGTCCTCTGAGAGAGGAGAGGTGATAACCTGCATGAGCCAAAGACCCATCGGTTCAACCTGTACCCATAAGAACCAGACGAGAAAGCCACCAAGCACCGCCCCAAGGTTGTTGCCAGAACCACCAACGATCACCATGACCCACACAAGGAAGGTAAAGCGAAGTGGTTGATACGACGCAGGTGTGAACTGAGCATCAAGCGTGGTCATCATTGCGCCTGCAATGCCACAAACAGCCGAACCTAGGATGAAAATCTGCAAATGGCGGGCTTTTACGTTTTTACCCATTGCCCGTGCAGCAGTTTCATTGTCACGGATCGCCCGCATCATGCGGCCCCACGGGCTGTTCAGTGCTTTTTGCGACAGCCAGAGAAGGATGATCAGCACAGCTGCGAACAATAGCGCGTAGAGGATTTTGACGTAGAGCGTCGAAGCCAACGTCGGATCCATGCCCAAACTGGCGGCACGCTCAACAAAATCAGGATTGTTTTGCAGGTCAATTTCGTAAGGCACCGGACGAGGTATACCGTTAACGTTTTTCACCCCTCGGGCAAGCCAGTCTTCGTTTTTCAGAACTGCCACGACAATTTCGGAAATACCAAGCGTCGCAATAGCAAGATAGTCAGACCGCAATCCAAGCGCAGTTTTGCCAATAATCCATGCAGCACCGGCCGCAAGTAATCCACCTACGGGCCAAGCAAACAGAACCGGTAGACCAAGCCCACCAAGGTAGCCTTCCAGCGCGGGGTTTACCGCCTCGACCGATTTAATCGCGGGCGAAATCACACTGCGAAAGGCGATGAAGCCTACAATCGCGATGGCAATCAGGGCGAGCGTACGAATGCGTCCTTTGGGAAGACGGCCATATCCGATGACCAGCGCTGTGATGGTTGCCACACCCAGAGCCAGACCAAGGAAGATACGAGGACCACCGGCATCCCATGCTGCGGGGACCGGTGCCATCGAGATCAGGATAGTAGACACGCCGCCCAAGGCGACGAAGCCCATGACACCAACATTCAACAGGCCAGCAATACCCCATTGTAGGTTCACACCAAGCGACAGGATTGCACTGATCAGGCCCATGTTCAGTATAAACAGTGCCGAGTTCCAGCTTTGATAAAAGCCTGTGCCGATGATTAACACGGCGACTACAGCGAAATAGGCGAGGGTTCTTTGCAGATCACTCATAGCGCTTTCCCCTTGAATAGACCGGTTGGTCTGAACAGCAAGACGATCACAAGGATCACAAAGCTGACTGCGAATTTGTAGTCGGTTGCGATAAGTTGAACGAGACCACTTGGATCAAGTGAGTCTGGCAGGAGATAGGTAAGAACCTTTTTCCATGCGTAGGTGATCATCACTTCGGAAAATGCGATCACAAAGCCCCCTGCAATTGCGCCAATTGGCGACCCCAAGCCACCAACGATGGCAGCTGCGAAGATTGGCAGCAGAAGTTGGAAATAGGTGAACGGTTTAAAGCTTTTGTCCAGACCGTAGAGCGTGCCAGCAATGGTCGCCAAGGCAGCCACGATCAACCACGTATACAGCACCACACGTTCAGGGTTGATACCTGAAAGCAACGCCAAATCTTCGTTATCCGAAAACGCCCGCATGGATTTACCAGTGCGCGTGCGATTGAGGAACCAGAACAGCGCAATAACGACGATAATGGCCGTCACAAGCGTGATGCTTTGCGAAGTTTTGATAGCCAAGCCTTCCTTCAGGCCGGTCATCTCTTTGAAATCACGCGCCTTCATAATGAAACGCTCACCGTCGGCGAAGCGTTGATCGCCAGGGCCGATGATGAAACGAACGAGGCCGTTCAATATGAACATCACACCAAGCGAGACGATCAGATAGATAACCGGTTGCGCCTTTTGCTGGCGATAAAACCGGTAGACCAGTCGATCCGTACCAAGCAGCAGAAGCGACGTGAAAAATATGCCAAAGGGCAGGGCAAGCAGGGCCGTCGGAAGCGGTCCTAGGTTGATGCCCATTGATTGGAACCACCAAGTGAACAGGATCACGACCATCGTGCCAAAGGCCATTGTGTCGCCGTGGGCGAAGTTTGAAAACCGAAGTACGCCGTAGATTAGCGTTACACCAAGAGCGCCAAGTGCCAGCTGGCTGCCGTAAGCAATAGCAGGGATTAGGACGAAGTTTGAAAGTGCGACGATTGCGTTGAGGAAGTCTATCACGATCAGCCCCCCAAAAATGATTTGCGGACTTCGGGGTCGGCTAAAAGCTCTTGCCCGGTTCCTGTGTATGCATTGCGACCCTGAACCAGAACATAACCTTTGTTCGCGATTTCAAGGGCTTGGCGCGCGTTCTGTTCAACCATCAGGATCGAGATGCCTGTACGGGCAACCTCGATAATGCGGTCAAAAAGTTCATCCATAACGATCGGCGAAACACCAGCGGTAGGTTCGTCGAGCATCAACAAAGACGGTTTAGTCATCAAAGCCCGACCAACGGCGACTTGCTGACGTTGACCGCCTGATAGTTCGCCCGCGTGCTGGTTGCGCTTTTCCTTAAGGATTGGGAACAGGTCGTAGACTTGTTCCATCGTCTCGTTGAAATCATCGCGCCGGATGAACGCGCCCATTTCCAAATTCTCTTCCACAGTCATGGTTGTGAAAATGTTGTGGGTCTGAGGAACAAAACCCATGCCCTGTAGCACGCGATCTTGCGGGCTGAGCTTGGTGATGTCTTTGCCGTCCAAGCGGACTGCGCCGCTGCGGACGTCAAGCATACCGAAGACAGCTTTCATCGCTGTGGATTTGCCAGCACCATTCGGACCGACGATCACAGCGATTTCACCTTTGTCGACGGCAACCGTGCATTCATGAAGAATATCAGGGCCTTTACCATAACCACCGGTCATGGTGTCCCCAATGAGGAAGGGTTCTGCCATTATGCCTCTTCCTTCTGTTTGTTTTTCAGACCCGTGCCGAGGTACGCCTCGATCACGTGTTCGTTGGCCTTGATTTCGTCGAGTGTACCTTCGGCAAGAACTTTGCCTTCGGCCATACAGATCACGGGGTCACAAAGGCGACCGATAAAATCCATGTCGTGTTCGATGACGACAAAGGTATAGCCGCGCTCTTTGTTCAAGCGGATGATAGCGTCGCCGATGGTGTTCAGCAGGGTGCGGTTTACGCCCGCGCCCACTTCGTCGAGGAAGACGATTTTGGCGTCGACCATCATGGTGCGGCCAAGTTCGAGCAATTTTTTTTGACCACCCGAAACCTGACCCGCTTTGTGATCGGCTAGGTGTTCGATGGTTAGAAATTCCATCACTTCGTCGGCTTTGGCTCTCAACGCGCGTTCTTCGTCGGCGATACGTTTGCGACCAAACCATGTATTCCACAAAGCCTCGCCCGATTGGCCAGCAGGGACCATCATCAGGTTTTCACGACAGGACATGGATCCATATTCGTGGGCAATCTGGAACGTGCGCAATACGCCTTTGTGGAACAACTCGTGCGGCGGAAGACCTGTGATGTCTTCGCCATCCAAAGTGACCACACCGTCAGTAGGCGCATGAACGCCAGCTATGACGTTGAAAAGAGTGGTTTTTCCGGCGCCATTTGGCCCGATAAGGCCCGTAATAGAGCCCTTTGCTATTTCAAGCGATGCGCCGTCAACAGCGCGGAATCCGCCGAAATGCTTGTGCAGGTTTTCGACCCTGATCAAATCTTATTCCCCCGTGGACAGCTCTTGTGGCTGTTCCCTTATAGCAAAACAGCCCGGCAATTGCGCCGGGCTGTCCTTGGATTTCACATTACGCGATTAGCGGAACGAAGCAGTTGTGATCTTGCCGCCGTCTACGACGATCTCACGGTAGTTACCTGCTGCTTCACCTGGGCCAACCAGCTCAACGCCAGATGCGCCGACATAGTCGATTTCGCCGCCGCCTGCGAGGATCTCAAGACCACGTGCCAGATCACCAGCTGCGATCTGTTCACCCGGAGCGTTGGCAACAGTCATGATGTGCGACTTATAGTCAGCCGCATCGGACGAACCTGCCGACTGCATCGCAAGCATGATCAGCGCTGCTGCGTCATAGCTTTCAGGTGCAAATGGCGAAGTTGCGTTAAACGCGTCACCAGCAAGTGCGGTGAATGCTTCTGCAAGCTCAACCGATGGTGATGGGTGCTGACCTGTCGAACCGTCAATGTCGCTGCCGAAGTTGTTTTCGAGAGCTTCACCGATCATACCGTCTGGGAAGTGGAACGTGTCGAACGCGCCAGTATCCAGAGCCGCCTGAACGATGCCCGAACCACCTTGGTCAACATAACCAGCAACCACTAGACGATCACCGCCAGCTGCTGCAAGTGCACCAACTTCAGCCGAGTAGTCGGCTTTGCCGTCTTCGTGTGGTGTGTTGATAGTGACAGTACCGCCAGCTGCTTCGAACGCAGCCTGGAACGCATCAGCCAAACCTTTGCCATAGTCGTTGTTGGTGTAGGTCACAGCAACTTCCGAAATACCCTGATCCATCAGAACTTCTGTCATCACAACACCCTGACGTGCGTCTGACGGAGCTGTACGGAAGAACAGGCCATTGTCTTCGTTGTTCATGTGCGAAAGACCTGGCGAAGTTGCCGATGGCGAAACCATGACCATGCCGTTTGGCAGAGCGACGTTCATAAGCGCTGCGCCAGTCACGCCCGAGCAGTCACCGCCGACGATACCGGAAACGCCGTCTGATGTGATCAGACGTTCTGCTGCTGCTTGTGCTGCACCAGCGTCAACGCAGGTTGTGTCGCCACGTACTGCGGTTACTTTCGAACCACCAAGAAGCGCGCCAGAAGCATCGACCTCGGCAATAGCGAATTCAGCCGCCGGACCCATTTCAGCGACAAGCGATTCAATCGGACCAGTAAAGCCCAAGAATACGCCGATTTTGATTTCATCTGCGGAAGCAGCGCCAGCCATTAGTGCGGTGGCCGCGGTCGCGGTTAGTAGTTTTTTCATTTTTTTCTCCCTTTGGAACATATTGTTCTGACGCGAACGGTAAGTCGGAAAAACTGAAATGAAAAGGGCCTAATCGGCCCATTTCTTATAAATTACCTAAGGGCAACCCAAGTCATGCTACGTAGTTTTAGGTAGTTTTGCGCGCATGAGCACCACGTTCCCGATACGGGGTGGTGTCGTAATGGGCCCGATAACACTTTGAAAAATGTGACGGCGAGGCAAATCCACAAGCCAAAGCAACGTTGATCATAGGTTACGCGCCTTTTGAAGACGTATTTCCATGTAATAGCGCTTTGGCGAACGGTTCAGATAGCGACGGAACAGACGTTCGAGTTGGCGTGTGGACATACCGACCTCTTTGGCCAATATCGAAGGGCTGATAGGCTCTTCAATATTGTTTTCCATCATGTAAATCACCTTGCTTAGCTTGGGATGACGGACACCGATGCGGGTTGGGATGGATAGGCGTTGTGTATCCTGATCTGTGCGGATCGAAGAATATATCTGTTGATCGGCCACAGCGCTGGCCAGTTGTTCCCCAAACTCGTTCGCAATAAGTTGCAAAAACAGGTCGATGGACGATGTGCCACCGGCTGTAGTCATGCGATTGCCGTCGATGACAAACACAGATTTAGTCAGCTCAACTTCGTCGAATTCTTCGGTAAAGCTATCCTGATTTTCCCAGTGGACCGTAGCCTTCTTACCATCCAGCAACCCAGCCCGTGCAAGAACATAAGCGGCTGTACAAAGTCCGGCAACTTTTGGTCCTCTGCGGGCTTCGCGGCGCAACCAATTGAGAAGCTTTTTTGATGTATTTTCTTGAATGTTTATTCCACCGCAAATGACGATGGTGTCATCACGGTTTAATTCCGGATAGTCCGAATCGACTTTGAATGTGGTGCCGGCAGAACAGTGAACAAGGTCACCGCCTTCACCAATCAGCTGCCACGAAAACAACTCTTTGCCAGAGGCGCGATTAGTTATCCTGAGACATTCAAGTGCCGAAGCAAAACTGAGTAGTGTGAAGTCGTTTAGAAGAACGAAGACAAAATGACGGGGTCTTTTGCCATCTGATTCGACTTCAATAATTTCACGTTGCGTGGTCATTTCGGGCAATTACGCTTTATTATGAGTGATATTTTGCATTTCGCAGGCGGATTTTGTTGTCTTTATAGGACGTTGAACCTCATCAGACATTGTCGTCAAGACGAGAATATCGCAAAAGGGCTGTGGCCCGTTACGGCTAATCTAAATATATCAGCGATGATATCGCTAACATCGGAGAAAAGACATGAGCGAATGGCAGAAATCGGACTGGCGCAAAAAGCCTCGGATCCAGATGCCTGAGTATACTGACCAGGCGGCTTTGAATGCTGTAGAAGGTCAGTTGGCGAAATATCCGCCACTTGTTTTCGCCGGTGAAGCACGCCGCTTGAAAAGCGAATTGGCCAAAGCATCGCGCGGCGAAGCGTTTTTACTTCAGGGTGGCGATTGCGCCGAAAGCTTTGCAGAGTTTTCTGCCGACGGCATTCGCGACACGTTCAAAGTGATGCTGCAAATGGCGATGGTCCTGACCTACGGCGCGAAAGTTCCGGTTATCAAGGTTGGCCGCATGGCGGGTCAGTTTGCCAAGCCACGCTCGGCCCCGACCGAGGTTATCGACGGCGTCGAGCTGCCAAGCTACCGCGGTGATATCATCAACGAGCTGGATTTTACGCCTGAATCCCGCATTCCAAACCCGCAAAAAATGCTGCAGGCGTTCACGCAGGCGGCATCAACGCTAAACCTTCTTCGTGCGTTTTCGACGGGTGGTTATGCTGACGTACACGAAGTTCACAGTTGGACTTTGGGCTTCACCGAAAACGGCAAAGCTGAACGTTACAGTGCACTTGCAAACCGCATCAGTGACGCTTTGGATTTCATGAAAGCAGCCGGCGTCGACAGTGATCGGGCGCATACGTTGCAGACCGTGGATTTCTACACCAGCCACGAAGCCCTGCTTCTGGAATACGAAGAAGCTCTGTGTCGTCTGGATTCAACAACCGGTCAGTGGTTGGCTGGTTCTGGCCACATGATTTGGATCGGCGATCGGACACGCCAACCAGACGGGGCACATGTTGAATTCTGTAGCGGCGTTCAGAACCCAATTGGTCTGAAATGCGGCCCAACAACGAGCGCTGATGACCTAAAAGTTCTGATGAACAAGCTTAACCCTGAAAATGAAGCCGGTCGTCTGACTTTGATCGCGCGCTTTGGTGCCGGTAAAGTTGGCGACCATCTTCCGCGCCTGATCAGGGCTGTTGAAGAAGAAGGGGCCAGTGTTGTTTGGTCATGCGATGCAATGCACGGAAACACAATCAAATCGTCAACGGGCTATAAAACCCGTCCGTTTGATAGCGTTCTGCGCGAAGTTCGTGAATTTTTCCAGATCCACAAATCAGAGGGCACTATCCCAGGCGGTGTGCATTTCGAGATGACCGGAACGGACGTGACCGAATGCACCGGTGGCGTTCATGCGTTGTCTGACGAAGATCTATCGGATCGTTACCACACAGCATGTGACCCACGGCTTAATGCTTCACAAGCGCTCGAGCTGGCATTCCTTGTTGCGGAAGAACTATCAAACCGTCGCACTCCGGAAGCTACGTCGGTTAAGGCGGGCTGATTATTCACGCCCACCGTCTATGATTTTGAATTTGGGGCGTCCTGCAGCAGTGGGACGCCCTTTTTCGTGGGTAAATTCAGACGGCCCTTCGGCCATTCCGAATACGGTTTGTGGCTGCAGGCTAAAGTCTTGCTTTGTGCCAAGAACAATCCGGGTCAAATTCTGACTGATTTGGGTAAACTGGCGTGGCGGTTTACCGACTATGCCATCAACGTGTATGGCCCCGAGGGCCAATGCTGGTTCACCGTCCTCGGGTTGCAGTGGCATGACCAACATATGTGCAGTCAATTCAGGACGCATCATGTTACACGCTGAAATCATTTCAGCCCGAAGGATGCCCGGTGCTTCGAAAACACTTTTAAGACCCTTGGCAAGCGATGGCTGGCATTCTCTGGAAAACTAAACTGAGATTGGAACGCGTTCAAGAGAAACGCCAAACAGTTCGCCCAACCGTTCACCTGCAACGCGAAAAACAACGTCTCCAGAGTGCGATTTTGCCAGAAGGAACGAATAGTCAAGGGCATCTTCAATGCCACGCGGATCAATATCGTCACGACAGGGTAATCCGTCTTCGGGCCTCAAAGCTTCCCAATAAGCTTCAAGTTGATTTAAAATTCTCGGTGTTTTCATCCGACGATTGCCCTCGATAACCAACATAATCTCGTATCCCGTTTCAGCCTGTTAAGCTTTTTGTTCATAATGTCTTTAGATTCCCTAACAGTTTCTTAATTTCCTCAATCTTCAATAAAATGACAGCATTTCCGTAAGCCATGGTTAACCGAGACTTTAATCGACCACGCGAAGGCTTGATGCAGAGGGTCAAAATGGCTTACGTGCAAGGAACAGAATTGGAAGGCTGGGTATGGTTAAATCAATGACAGGGTTCGCCTCGGGGCAGGGCGCAAGCGGGGCTTTTCAATGGATATGGGATATCCGAAGCGTCAACTCAAAAGGTTTGGACGTGCGCATGCGCGTTCCTGATTGGGTCGGCGGGCTTGAAGCTGAATTAAAGCCGCTTGTCACCAAGGCCATTTCCAGAGGATCGGTTTCTCTTTCGTTGCGCGTTACACGCGATCAACAAGCCACCCAGTTTGCCGTAAACCACTCTGCTCTTGATGCGACACTCGCCGCGATTGGCGAAGTTGAAAAGGCAGCGCTGGACAAAGGCTTAAACCTGACACCAGCTACCGCCGCTGACATTTTGACGGTAAAAGGCGTAATGGATCAGGCAGCAGACGCAGATGATACCGATGCTTTGAAGGCAGCTCTGATTGCGGATTTCCGTCCGATCCTAAGTGATTTCGTGACCATGCGGGATCAAGAAGGAACTTCACTAGAAGCAATCCTTAGCGCGCAAATTGATACAATCGAACAACTGGTGAATGACGCGATGGGCGTAATTGACCAGCGACGTGCAGATTTGGATGGGATGTACAAAGCTTCGCTGCAACGGGTTCAAGACAACATTGATGGCTTGGACATTGACCGCGTTGCACAGGAAATTGCGATTATCGCAGTCAAAACTGATGTGACCGAAGAAATGGATCGTCTGAAAGCCCATGTAGAAGCGGCGCGTAAGCTATTGGCACAGGGCGATAAAATCGGACGTAAACTTGATTTCCTTTGTCAAGAGTTCAATCGCGAGGCCAATACGCTATGTTCAAAGTCACAGCACAAAGATCTAACCGCAATCGGTCTTGATCTTAAGGCCGTGATCGATCAGATGCGCGAACAAGTTCAAAACGTGGAGTGAACATGCCAAGCAACAGACGCGGGCTTTTGGTTATTCTGTCTTCACCTTCGGGTGCAGGGAAATCGACTTTGGCAAAGCGCCTAATGGCGTGGGATCCAGCGCTTCGCTTTTCCGTATCCGCCACGACGCGCGCGCCACGAGAGGGCGAAACCCACGGGGTCGAGTATTTCTTTCATACCAAAGAAGAGTTTACCGATATGATTGATTGCGGTGAAATGCTCGAACATGCCGAAGTGTTTGGTAACTACTACGGCAGCCCTCAGGCACCGGTTCAGGATGCGATCGAAAGCGGTCGTGATGTCCTGTTTGATATCGACTGGCAAGGAGGACAACAGATCGCTGGTTCGGCGTTGAAAGATTCTGTAGTTAGTATTTTCATCCTGCCGCCATCTATCGAAGAGTTGGAACGCAGGCTTGTCGGACGTGGTCAGGACAGCAGCGAAGTCATCAAAGATCGCATGGCCAAATCACGCGACGAGATAAGCCATTACGCCGAATACGATTATGTTCTGGTAAATGACGATTTAGAAAAGACGTGGTCCGATCTGCAGTCGATCCTGATCGCCGAACGGCTACAGCGCCAACGGCAACCTGGATTGGTCGAAGTGGTTCGCAACCTAAACACTGAATTTGAGGCTATGAAATGACATTTTATGCGCTTGGAGACTTCAAACCTCAAGTTCCCGAAGATGGCGATTACTGGGTCGCACCCGATGCCAATATCATCGGCCAGATCTTTCTTCAAAGCGGGACATCGGTTTGGTTTGGCAGCACGCTTCGTGGTGATAATGAGCCAATTGTAATTGGTGAAGGATCAAACGTTCAGGAAAACACCATCATGCATACGGATATCGGCTATCCGTTAACGATTGGGAAAGGTTGTACGATCGGGCACAAAGCGATGCTTCACGGCTGTACAATCGGCGACAATAGTTTGATCGGAATGGGTGCCACTGTGTTGAACGGTGCCAAAATTGGCAAAAATTGTTTGATAGGCGCCAATGCTTTGATCACAGAGAACAAAGAAATTCCGGATGGCAGCCTTGTTATGGGTTCTCCGGGCAAGATTGTCCGACAGCTCGATGATGCCGCCATCGAAGGATTAAAGCGGTCAGCCATCCACTATCAGGAAAACATGCGCCGTTTCCGCGAAGAGCTGACGCAAATCTAAGCGGTCATCAGGCAGCGGTTTAACCAGCGCTGCATATCGAAAAAGTCGAAATTCAATTCGGGACAGGCGGTCGAAATTTCACGCGCAACCATTGCCGGACGGGGCAGGGTAGGCGATTCAATCAACAGCTTGCTGTTCACTTCGGCCTCTAAAATCATTTTACCAACGTCAATCGCATCATACCTAAGTGTAAAAAGCGGGCAGAGCACGATACCTGGGTTAATCTGTTTCAAGATTTCAGTCGACAAATCCGAAATGGTTTTGATCCGGTGTACTTCGCAACTTGGATTAAGGTAATTTTCATTAATTGTGGATTGGATCAGAACAAGGATGCTCTTCGTATCAGCGTTAGCAATAGTTGGCCTGAGCATAGAGTAATTTCCATTTCGTTTGGAGGAGTGGATACGCAGGTAACGGATTAACACACAGTGCTTGAAACTAGTAACGCGAACACTTTGACGTATTTGTCAGGAAACTGTCTTTTTGGGCGGCTTCATTCGGTTGGGAAAGTCGCAGCCTTTTGTAAACATTAACTATATTTAAATTTCTTCAACCCCCTTTGTTTAGTTTTCCAAACACTTTGTGAACGAATGGTTAACACCGGTGCACTTTGCCATGATAAATGTAGTGCAGTATGGTTATTTTGCCTTGCTATCCCCTCTAAACAATACTAAACGCGCGCCATTCATACCGCAGGCGGGTTTTGGGCCTTTGAGGGAGAAATCCTCAAATGTCCTCCGGTTGGAGCATCCGCTCTGATACCCCGCTGAGGCTAAACCGGAAAGGAACTACCAAATGGCTCTTCCTGAGTTCACTCTTCGTCAGCTATTGGAAGCTGGCGTACACTTCGGCCACCAGACACAACGTTGGAACCCTCGCATGGGTCCGTTTATCTACGGCCAGCGTAACGGCATCCACATCATGGACCTCACTCAGACCGTTCCAATGCTGGATCAGGCACTGACAGTTGTTCGTGACACTGTTGCAAAAGGCGGCCGCATTCTGTTTGTCGGCACCAAGCGTCAGGCAGCGGGTCCCGTTGCTGAAGCTGCTGAAAAATGCGCACAATATTACATGAACCACCGTTGGCTTGGTGGCACGCTGACCAACTGGAAAACCGTTTCCCAGTCGATCAAACGTCTAAACGAGATTGACGAGAAATTGGTAACCGGCGCAGAAGGTCTGACCAAGAAAGAACGTCTTGGCATGGAACGTGATCAGGGCAAATTGCAAGCATCGCTTGGCGGTATCCGCGAAATGGGCGGCACACCTGACATGCTGTTCGTCATCGACGTAAAGAAAGAGTCGCTGGCCATCGCAGAAGCAAACAAGCTTGGCATTCCTGTTGTTGCAGTTGTTGACACGAACTGCCCGCCAGATGGTGTTGACTACATCATCCCAGGTAACGACGACGCATCGCGTGCCATCTCTCTTTACTGCGACCTTGTAAGCCGCGCTGCTTTGGACGGTATGACCGCTCAGATGGGTGCTGCAGGTATCGATCTTGGTGCTATGGACGAAGCTCCAGTTGAAGAAGCCGTTGCTGAAGAAGCACCAGCCGAAGCCTGATCCGCTTTACATTTCTGATACTGACCGCGGTTAACCCTGCGGTCAGACCCAATTCTTAATACCAAGGAGATCCCAAAATGGCGATCACAGCAAAAATGGTGAAAGAACTGCGCGACAGCACCGGCGCAGGCATGATGGACGCGAAAAAAGCCCTGACCGAAACTGACGGTGACATGGAAGCAGCAGTTGACTGGCTTCGCACAAAAGGTCTTGCAAAAGCGGCGAAGAAATCCGGCCGTACAGCTGCCGAAGGTCTTGTCGCGGTTAAAGTAGACGGTGGCAAAGGTGTTGCTGTTGAAGTGAATTCTGAAACAGATTTCGTTGGCAAAAATGCTGAGTTCCAAGAAATGGTTGCTGGCATTGCTGGTGTTGCCATGGGTGTTTCTGACGTTGACGCACTGCAATCCGCAGATCTTGGCGGCAAGCCTGTTTCAGAAGTTGTTACTGACAAGGTTGCAACCATCGGTGAAAACATGTCGGTCCGCCGCATGTCGACCGTTGAAGGCGCTTGCGTAGTTTCCTACGTCCACAACGCTGCAACTGACGGCATGGGCAAGATCGGCGTTCTCGTCGCTCTGGACGGCGACAACGAAGATTTTGGCAAACAGGTTGCTATGCACATCGCAGCAGCAAACCCAGCAGCGCTGAACGAAGACTCGCTAGATCCAGCAGTTGTCGAAAAAGAGCGTCAGGTTCAAATCGAAATCGCGCGTGAATCTGGCAAGCCTGAGCAAGTCATCGAAAAAATGATCGTCGGTCGCATGAAGAAATTTTTGGCCGAAGTCACCCTTATGGGTCAGGCATTTGTCATCAACCCAGATATGACTGTTGAAGCAGCTGCAAAAGAAGCAGGCGTAAACGTAGTTGGTTACGTCCGTTTGGAAGTTGGCGAAGGCATCGAGAAAAAAGAAGAAGATTTCGCGGCTGAAGTTGCAAAAGCAGCTCAGGGCTAAGTCTACTTAAATAACATTGCGAAAAGGCGCTGCTGTTGCGGCGCCTTTTTTTGTTTTCGAATAAGCAAAGGCGATACCAAGAAACCTCGGTATCGCCTTTGCAGCCTCTTACATTGGGGATGAGGCGAGACTGTAAGACGCCGACCCGACGGTTGACTATAAACCACGGGCCGACTGGTCAAAAGACCCTCACAAAGTTCTGATCCCGTTGTTTCGGACATCACTCTGCGACGTTCCCAGGCTAAAGCCACCACTCACGGAACTTCTTGATGATGCAAGTTAACGCCAGGTAAATAAAGTAGGGTTTTCCGTACTTACGCAGTTTCCGAAATGATTATGTTTCGATAAGGAACATTTGGTTAAGAAAAGCTGCTTTTAAAACAGCCTGAGCTGTAGTGTCAACATTCAGCGATTCACGCGCCAATCTCAAATGTTTCTCAATTGTTGCGGGGGTTAACCCTAGAATAATCGCCGTGTCCTGCGTCGTTTTACCGTCACCAATCCACTCTAAAACTTCTCTCTGACGCTTGGTTAGGGAAATATGTTTAGAGAAATGGGGCAGGGTAGAGATTTTCAAATCGAATAAATAATTCAACAACTCCAGCTCTAGCGAATGCTCTTTCCATAGTTCGTCGACGTCTGCTTGTGACAAACCAACTTTCGCGGAAAGTGACGCAGAGGACTTGGATCGATGTGAAATTGCTGGAAAGCTTACCGTATATCCAGCGTTAACGTTGAATTCCCGGTTTTTTTCGACAACGTCAAGCTCAGCTTGTGTAATCGATCCGCGTGACACCATCTCTGCAACCTTTGACCAACTCGCACAGCCATGGTTATTAAACGACCAGCGAAACATAGGGGAATCCATGTACCGTTCTTGCTCGACAAAATATTCGACATAGCCGGGATCGTGGTTAGTCAGTACGAGAAAGTCCGCAGGGTCACCCAAATTGGTTCCGCTGCGATAACGGGTGCGTCCGTAGATTATGCGATCAAAGCCAAAGTCATCCATCACTTTCGTATAGGTCGACCAGACGTCTTCGATGGCTGTAGCTCTTGTGATATCAAATAATGCGGATTTAAGCATATAACTGGTAAGCCTATTGCTGTTTTGATTCTCAATAGCTTACGCAATTGCGATTATTTTTTTTAGTGGAGTGACGCAGATTAGTATCTATTTATGGTCACCGCGGACTCCATAATTAACATAATATTGATTATGCGCTTAATTCAGGGAGTTTCTGAAACGTTAGAAAGCGCAATGAAAAACTAACCCAACTCTTCACAACATTAAAACTGAGTAGCAGCGGTCGGAAAATTTGTGGAAATTACAATCGTTGAAACCCGCGCAATTTCAGGGTTATCCATACTAGGTATTGTAACGTCATTAAGATTAATATCGCGCCTGATATCATTGATAACTATAGTGTATCTCTGATATAAATTTGGCTATTTGAGGTGGAACCCTCACCCAACTCACCCTGTGATAAACCTCTAAACGCCTCGTGCTTTGCTTCACCTTCAGAATTCGCAGTATGCGAGCTGTTGGACCAATCGATCCCAGCCAGCATGGCCTTTAACACTCAGTTCAATGCTATAAAGCTTGAAACCGTTCCTGACGGACTGTTGATCAAAGGCTACGAATCCAAAGCCTCGTGATTGACCTATCAAAAATGGGAAAAGTTTCAGTCCTTCGCTGTGAACAAGGGGTTGCAGAACCCTGACGAAGCGCACCGTGCATTGGATATCTCGTTCGAAGAGTTTGATGAGGGGTACACCAGATGCTCCAAGACTTTGATTTCGTTGGGTAATGGTGTCGGAATCGACGTTGAATTTGGCTTTGAAACCGAACTTGCTGCCCAACTAAACCCCTATACCGATGATCTTTCTAGCGGAATGCCAGTCCGTCCACTTTATCAAAGCGATACTAAGCCGAACGCGCTGGTGCAAGTATTCGAACGCGATCCCAAAGGAACGGTTTCCATGACCAACATGACGTCGAATATACAAGGCATTGTAGTCTTGAACACCCGTGCTGGACATGACTACATGCTGGACGCGGTCACGTTCAGAGCGTTTTCAAGCAAACTACTTGAGCGAATGGACGTTGATTGGGAAACACTTTGGGCAAACTTGACGTTTTCTGTACCTGAATAACCAAATCACCTAGGGCTTACTTTAATGACCTCAACACCTGAAATTCTCTGCATTGGGTCAGTTCTTTGGGATGTCATCGGGCGTTCTGCATCGACAATGCGTGTAGGTAGTGATGTGCCCGGCCGGATTACCCGCCTTCCCGGGGGTGTTTCCCTTAATATAGCGATGACACTTCGCAAATTTGATCTGGCTCCGTCGCTTCTAACTGTGATTGGTTGCGACGCCGAAGGTGATGAATTGATGCGAGAGTGCAATGACATGGGCCTGATCACGGATCATGTTTACCGCTCGCCTGATTTACCGACCGATATATACATGGCTGTTGAGGGGCAAAACGGGCTGATCGCAGCGATCGCCGACGCGCATTCGCTAGAACAAGCCGGTTCAAAAATCCTTATGGCGCTGACTGACGGAGTTCTTGGGTCTGCACAGGCACCCTACTCTGGCACAATTGCGTTGGACGGAAATTTGACCGAAGCATTGCTGCGTGAAATCACATTGATGCCTGAATTTGCGAAGGCTGATTTACGCGTCGCGCCCGCGTCACCCGGTAAAGCCGAGCGGCTTACACCGTTGCTAGCCCATCCAAATGCAACGCTTTATGTCAACCTCGAAGAAGCAGGTCTGATCTGCCATCAAGAGTTTGCATCATCTCAAGACGCGGCGCGTGGATTGCTTGAAAAAGGTGCCACTAGGGTTCTTGTGACCAGTGGCGGCAATCCGGCTTGTGATGGTCATGCGGACGGGCTTATTAGCCGCGAGCCTCCAGAGGTTCTGGTTACCCGAATTACTGGCGCTGGAGATACATTTATGGCGGCGCATATAGCCGCCGAAATGCGCGGCTTCGACAGGAATGAGGCCCTGGAAATGGGTCTAAACGCGGCAGCGACATATGTTTCAGGGGATATTGGTGCATGATCGACCTTCAATTTTCGGACGAAGTTGCCGAAGCTTTGCAAAACAAACAGCCTATTGTTGCGCTGGAAAGCACAATCATCACCCACGGCATGCCATTTCCACAGAATTTGGAAACAGCACGACTGGTCGAAGATGAAGTGCGAAATTCAGGCGCTGTTCCAGCAACGATAGCCGTTCTCAACGGGCAGCTACACATCGGCCTTTCGGACGGTGAATTAGAAGCGCTGGCTCAGGCAACGGCTGTTTCCAAACTGTCACGCGCGGACCTTGCGGCTTGTATTGCATCTGGGGGCACTGGGGCGACAACTGTTGCGGCCACGATGATTGCGGCAAAGCTTGGGGGCATTCGTGTGTTTGCCACAGGCGGAATCGGTGGCGTTCATCAAGGCGCTGAAGATAGCTTTGACATTTCTGCCGACCTTCAGGAAATGGCGCAGACGGACGTAGTTGTCGTAGCCGCCGGTGCGAAAGCAATCCTCGAACTTTCAAAAACGTGGGAGGTTCTGGAAACCCTCGGCGTTCCAGTCATTGCGTTTGGTCAGGATAATCTGCCAGCTTTCTGGTCTTCGACATCCGAATTTGCAGCGCCTCTACGTATGGACAGTGCCAAGGAAATTGCCGCTGCTGCCGATCTAAGGCGGAACATGGGGGTTCCCGGTGGTCACTTGGTTTGCAACCCAATCCCAAAGAGCGATGAAATTTCAGAAGACATCATTGGACCTATCATTTCGCAAGTGATCCAAGAAGCCGAAAAACAAGGGGTTTCAGGAAAATCCGTAACGCCTTTCTTGCTTCAGCGGATATTTGAACTGACGGATGGCAAGTCGCTAGTTGCGAACATTGCTCTGGTTAAAAACAACGCCCGCCTAGCTTCTGAAATTGCGATAGCATTGGCGCACTAGTCGCAAAACAATCCAAAATCCTTAATGTGATATTGTGCAGTTGTTTCAACTGCCCATATAGTGCGCGAGAAACAAAGTTAGCGAGCAACGATGACAACGCCTTTTGATGATCAAAAGCCAAGACGACCCGGGATGTTTTCACGGCTCAGATCCAGCTTTCTAACTGGATTGGTCGTCATTGCGCCGGTTGCTATGACAATTTGGCTGATCTGGACCGCTATTGGCTGGATCGACGGCGTAGTTCTTCCGCTCGTGCCTGGTGATTTTCGCCCTGAAGAATATATCGGCATAAACCTGCGCGGCGTCGGTTTAATTATTTTCCTGCTCTTTACTGTTGTGGTGGGATGGATCGCAAAGGGGCTGATCGGTCGTTCGCTCATAAGCTTTGCCGAAGGTATTGTGGTCCGGATGCCGGTCGTCCGATCCATCTATTCGGGCGTAAAACAAATTGCTGAAACCGTCTTTGCACAGTCCGAACGCAGCTTTGAAAAAGCCTGTTTGATCCAGTACCCACGTAAAGGCATCTGGGCCATCGGGTTTATTTCAACCGAAGCAAAGGGTGAGGTCGCCAAAGAAGCCGCTGCTGAAAACGGTTTGTTAAGCGTATTCGTTCCAACCACCCCGAACCCGACCTCAGGCTTTATGCTATTTTTCCCAAAGGAAGACGTTATCGAACTTGAAATGTCGGTAGAAGATGCGGCCAAGCTGGTGATCTCGGCCGGTCTTGTTTATCCAAATTCTGAAACGCCAGCCAAAGTTGAAAATGGTGACAAGAAGGACGGTTAAAGCGCCGTCCAACCTCCGTCTACACTAATGGTTGTTCCGGTGATTTGGGCCGCAGCGTCAGAACATAGGAAAACTGTCGTTCCACCCAATTGTTCAACCGTTGCAAAGTCACGCGAAGGCTGACGCTCAAGCATCACTTTTTTAATGACCTCGTCGCGCTCCATATTGTGCGCTTTCATCTGATCGGGAATTTGCGCTTCGACCAATGGTGTCAGGACGTAACCGGGGCAAATCGCGTTTGCTGTGATCTGTTCTTCTGCAGTTTCAAGAGCAACGGTTTTGGTAAGACCAACGACACCATGCTTGGCAGCGATGTACGCAGATTTATACGGAGACGCCGTTAGCCCATGTGCAGAGGCGATATTCACGACCCTGCCCCATCCTAATTTCCGCATAATCGGCAGCGCCGCTGCGGTCGTGTGAAAAGCCGAGCTTAAATTGATGGCGATGATTGCGTCCCATTTGTCGACGGGGAATTCATCGACAGGTGAAACAAACTGAATGCCCGCGTTGTTAACCAGGATATCGCACTTGCCTGCGCTCTCGATTAGCTGGCGGCATTCATCAGCTTTGGACATGTCCGCTTGGATATAGCGCGCCTTGACACCGAACTCTTTCGCAACTTCCGCAGCCATCGCGTGATCTTCATCAGAGTCCGTGAAGGAATTAAGAATCACATCAGCTCCGGCCTTGGCCAATTCCCGTGCGATTCCCAAACCGATTCCCGAGTTTGAGCCCGTGATGATTGCCGTTTTTCCGTTAAGTGCCATTCTTCACCTCCATACGCATTCTTCCCAGCAAAATAACATGCTGCAGGTGCGAAGATCGAGACATGTATTGACAGATTTTGCACAAAAAAACGCCGGCACAAGGCCGGCGTAAAGTTATTGAGGCAGGTTTCATACAGGCAAGAAACCTATCGAGCAGTACGTCGTTTATACTCAAATTCAACCAAGGGTCCAAGCTTAAAGTACCAAAACGCCCATTGTTTACGCATTGACATCAATCCGTTTCCAAAAAAATGATGCGATTTAATAAGGGGTTGGAGGTCGAAATTCACCAGAACACCTACGTCTGCAACATAGCGGTAGTGTACTGGCCCCTATTGGGCACCTAATGTTGAAGTATCGTGGTTTCCGCCAGGTTGACGACATATTCAACCTTGATCTACGCATGCAACTAAACTGCAAACGTCGGTTTCTTCAGGGTAACGTCACCAGAGAGCAACAACAGAATCGTCTTACAACAGAATCACGCGTCGCTTCTTGCTGTTATTTAAAGGTTGCATTAATCAGTCTCTCATTGAAGATTGGCTTCAACAATAACTGGGCACCTCTATGCGTAAACTCTTCCTTGTATTCACTTGCCTTGCAGCCCTTGCGGGATGTTCGACGGTTGAAGGTTTGGGTCGCGATATTTCCGGCGGTGCCCGAACTATTCAGGGATGGTTATAAATGCGTAAATTGGCACTCGTCGTAGCAGTAATGAGCCTTACGGCATGTTCGACTGTAGGTACTGCAACCGGAACCGTTGGCAGCGCCGCCAAAGGTACTTGGAATGCGGTTACTGGTTTGTTCACTAATTAAGCTAGTGCGGTCACCCACAGGATGCTTGCGTCTTCTGGGCTGACCGACACCACGTTGTGACCCATGGCAGCGTCATAATAGGCGCTGTCACCACGTCGCATTTCGATTGGTTCGTAGAATTCAGTGTAAAGACGGACAACCCCCGTCAGTACCAGCAAGAATTCTTCGCCATCGTGTCTTACCCAACCATCAAATTCGTCGATTGATCGCACCCGAATGCGTGCGCGGTACGGAAGCATCTTTTTCTTCGACAAGCTTTCAGTCAGCAATTCGTGTTCATAAGTGACGGTTGCCTGATGGTTTCCTTCACCTGACCGCGTAATTGCCAATCGACCGTTAATCTGGTCACGCATGGGTTGGGTAAATAATTGCGGAACCGAAATTTCTAGCCCCAAAGCCAACTTCTTTAGCGCATCGTAGGTCGGTGACATCTGTCCGTTTTCAATTTTTGACAAAGTCGAACGTGCCAAACCAGCTTGGTTGGCCGCCTGCTCCAACGTCCAGTTGCGCTCTTTTCGAAGTTCACGAACGCGCTCACCAAGGTTCAGAGGCTCGACAGAGTCGTCCTCGTTTTCGGCACGCGCGATTGAAATCAGGGATTTACGGTCTTTTGCTTCCATACTCAGGTTTTATTGGGCCAAAGCAAGACTTGCAACTGATCATAGGCTTGCCTAGCAACAGGGTATGCTTTCAATCTTTAACCAAGGCACGCACCCGCCCTGCCCCCAAGATTTCAATCTCGCGGAATATGTCCTGAGATACGCGGATGAAACCCCCGATAAAATCGCGCTCGCAGTCCTAAATCTCGCGGGATCTGAACAGTTTAGCTACGCAAAACTTAAAACCGCAGTGCTTGGAACTGGTCGTGGGTTTATTGACCTTGGATTACGTCCGGGCGACCGGATATTGATGCGTTTAGGAAATACTGTAGATTTTCCGATTGCCTATTTGGGCGCGATAGCCGTTGGATTGGTGCCGGTTCCAACGTCTGCACAGTTGACCGAACCCGAAGTTCAAAAACTTGCCGATCTTGTATCGCCGAACTTGGTACTAGTTGGCGAAAAAGTCGCGACCCCTTATGATATCGGTTGCCCTCAAATTACTGAAAGCCAGCTTCAAGAGTTCAGAAAACTTCCGCCAGCCAAATTTGACCGAGGCGACCCGAACCGATTGGCTTACATCCTGTTCACGTCTGGCACCTCTGGAAATCCCAGACCTGTTGCTCACGCTCATCGCGCCATTTGGGCGCGCCGTATGATGTGGGACGGATGGTATGGGCTGACAAGTCACGACCGACTGATGCACGCAGGCGCGTTCAATTGGTCCTTTACCTTAGGCACCGGGCTGTTGGATCCTTGGTCGGTCGGCGCAACAGCCCTTATCCCTGATCAGAGTGTATCTACAGCGTCGTTACCTTTGTTATTGAAACGTCACGATGCAACCATTCTTGCTGGTGCTCCCGGTGTTTATCGTCAGATGCTGCAGGCAAATGAACCGCTTAACCTGCGCAAACTGCGCCATGGTCTTTGCGCTGGTGAAAAGCTTTCGGACAACATCCATCAAAGCTGGAAAGCGACAACCGGCAAAGAGCTTCACGAGGCGTTTGGCATGTCTGAGTGTTCGACCTTCATTAGCGCGTCGCCCGATTTTCCGGCAAGAGTAAGCCTAGGGCGGCCTCAAGTTGGTCGGAACGTAGCTATTGTTGATGAAAATGGACCGGTCGAAATAGGAACAGTTGGTCAAATTGCTATTTCCCGTGATGATCTGGGGTTGATGCTGGGGTATCTGAATGCGCCAGGTGAAACCGAAGCGCGATATCAGGGTGACTGGTTTTTGACGGGTGATCTTGGATCAATGAACGAAGACTTTACGATCAATTACGAAGCACGCTCAGACGACATGATGAACGCAGGCGGGTTTCGCGTGTCCCCGCTTGAAGTTGAAGGCGTTCTAGCCCGCCACCCCAAAATATCCGAAGTCGCGGTGACGGATATTGAGATCAAACAGGACACATGGGTAATTGCAGCTTTTTATACAGCAGATCAGGATATTGCAGAGAATGATCTAGGCGCTTATGTCAGCGACAAGCTTGCCCGATACAAGCACCCCCGTGTTTTTAAGCGTGTTGAAGTGCTTCCCCGCGGTGCCAATAATAAGCTTCTGCGAAAGAAGCTGAAGCTCGAGATGGATAAACCATGAGACTAGACATCCTTTCAGATCCTATTTGCCCATGGTGCTACATCGGAAAAAAACGTCTCGAAGATGCAATGTCACTTCGACCAAACCACCCGTTTGAAGTCCAGTGGCATCCTTTTCAGCTAAACCCCGACATGCCCAAATACGGTATGGATCGCCGCGAATATCTAGAAACCAAGTTTGGCGGTAAACAGGGCGCGATTAGCGTTTATTCAGACATCGCCCGCCATGCAGAAGAAGCCGGACTTGAGATTGACTTTGGCGCGATCAAAACGACCCCAAATACGATTGACGCGCATCGTGTGATCCATTGGGCTGGTTTTGAAGGCAAGCAATATGACATGGTCGATTCTCTGTTTGCAGCGTACTTTTGCGAGGGCCGTGATATCGGAAACAAAGAGGTACTGGCCGATCTGGCAGACGCTTTGGGCATGGATGCTTCGGCGACGCTAAAGCTTCTTAAATCCGAAACCGATCTCGATAATATCACAACCCGTGACGCCGAAGCGCGTGAGATGGGCGTCAATTCTGTTCCGACATTTATCCTAGGCGGGCAACACGCTGTACCCGGCGCGCAACCTGCTGATCTTTGGGTGAAGGTCATCGACGAAATCACCGGTAAGGACGAATCATTACAATGAACCTGTTCAAGTTACTGACCCTCTTCACCACACTTCTCGTCATCGTTGTTAGTGGAACCGTATTTTTTCATACGGTTGAGGAATGGACCTGGCTGGACAGCTACTTTTTTACTGTCGTAACCCTGTCTACCGTAGGCTACGGAAGCCTTGTTCCGGCGACAGCGCTTGGAAAGATTGGAACAACGGTCTTTATCTTTGTGGGCCTTGGTGTTTTCGCTGTGGCCATCCAACAGTTCGGTGTGTTCGCAATGAAAAAGCGCGAAGAACATACTGAATGGTTGATCGCTGGTCTTGGGAAGAAATCATCCGAAAAGCCCGCGAACATTGATGCCCCTAGCAGTGAAGATGCTGATTAAGACCCTGCTTTCTTAGCCTTTTTCGCAGCAACAACCTTTTCAGCAAGATCCCGTGCAATCGCGAATGCACCCTTGATCTTGTCGCTATCTTTCTTCCAGTCACGCCGCACGATGATCTTGTTGTCTTTGACTTTCGCAAGACCGCGTTGATCACGTATGAATTCGACCAACCCTTCGGGCGATGCGAACTTGTCGTTGTGGAACTGAATCGTTGCGCCTTTCGGACCGCCATCCAATTTGGCGATGCCTGCGCGCTTGCACATGGCCTTGATCCGGACGACCAACAACAATGTGTTCACCTCTTTTGGAAGCTTACCAAATCTATCGATAAGTTCCGCTGCGAAACCTTCCAGCTCAACCTTGGTCAAAAGAGACGACAAGCGACGGTAAAGCCCCAGTCGAACATCTAGATCAGGCACGAAGACCTCTGGGATCAGCACTGAAACGCCAAGGTTGATCTGTGGTGCCCAGTGGTCGTCAGCGTCGGATAGGCCTTCCATTTCACCGGCGCGGATTTTGGCAATCGCTTCTTCCAGCATGGATTGATAAAGCTCGTAGCCCACATCCCGCATTTGACCGGATTGTTCTTCGCCCAACAGATTGCCTGCCCCGCGAATATCAAGGTCCTGAGACGCCAGTGTGAAGCCAGCGCCAAGCGTATCCAGTGATCCAAGAACCCGAAGACGCTTTTCAGCAGTCGTCGTCAGACGTGCACGAGGTTTCGTCGTAAGATAGGCATAGGCCCGCGTCTTGGATCGCCCGACCCGACCGCGAATTTGATATAGCTGGGCCAAACCAAACATGTCAGCGCGATGTACGACCATTGTGTTGGCGGTCGGAATATCCAAACCGGATTCAACAATGGTCGTTGCAAGAAGCACATCGAACTTACCGTCATAGAAAGCATTCATGCGATCATCCAGCTCGCCCGCTGCCATCTGACCGTTGGCCACCACGTAGGTCAGTTCCGGCAATTGCTCTCTCAGGAAGTCTTCGATCTCGGGCAGATCACTGATCCGTGGAACGACATAGAAACTTTGCCCACCGCGATAATGTTCCCGCAATAGAGCCTCGCGGATCGTCACAGCGTCAAATTCACTGACATAAGTACGGATCGCGAGACGATCTATCGGGGGTGTGCCGATGATAGACAAATCACGCACACCACTTAGCGATAGTTGTAGAGTCCGTGGGATAGGCGTGGCCGTGAGCGTCAAAACATGAATGTCGCTACGCATCTGTTTTAGCCGCTCTTTGTGCGTCACGCCAAAATGCTGTTCTTCGTCGACGATCAACAGCCCAAGGTTTTGGAAACGAACACTTTTTGCCAGCAAAGCATGGGTGCCGATCACAATGTCTACAGTTCCGCGCGATAGCCCTTCTCTGGTCGCGTTGGCGTCTTTTGCTGAAACAAATCGCGATAGTTGTCGAACTTCTAGTGGGAAGCTGCGGAACCGCTCTGCAAAGCTTTTGGCGTGTTGACGGGCCAAAAGAGTAGTTGGGGCAATCACCGCAACCTGAACACCGGACATAGCAGCAACAAAAGCCGCACGAAGCGCAACTTCGGTTTTGCCAAAGCCCACATCACCACAAACCAATCGGTCCATGGGTTGGCCAGATGTCATATCATCCAGAACATCGCCAATTGCGCGTAACTGGTCGTCTGTTTCTTGATAGGGAAAACGGGCCAAGAAGCTTTCCCACATCCCTATTGGCGGATCCAGAACAGGTGCTTTTCGCAACGCGCGTTCGGCGGCAATACGGATCAAACGATCTGCCATATCACGGATGCGTTGTTTCAGCTTGGCTTTCTTAGCCTGCCAAGCACCCCCACCAAGCTTGTCTAACAGACCTTCTTCATGGCCGTATCTGGACAGAAGTTCAATGTTTTCAACCGGCAGGTAGAGCTTTGAATTATCGGCATATTCCAATAATAGGCATTCATGGGCCGCACCTGCAGCCGTGATAACCTCCATACCCAGATATCGGCCAATACCATGGTCAACATGGACGACCAGATCACCAGGTGACAGTGATTGGGCCTCGGTCAGGAAATTTTCGGCACGCCGCTTTTTGCGTGGTGCGCGGATCAAACGATCGCCCAGTACGTCCTGTTCCGAGATCACTGTTAGATCGTCGGTCTGATAACCATGCTCTAGGCCCCAGACAATCAGATGCAGCCCGCGCTTGCCGACCGAACGGAAATCCTGAACGGGAATGGCTTCGCCCAACCCTTCGTCTTCGATCAATCCGCTAAGACGTTCCCTTGCGCCTTCAGAATAGCTTGCGATAACCACCGGACCTGCGTCCAACCGCGTTGTGATATGGCTAGCCAGAGCACCAAACAGGCTAATGCTTTCCTGCTGACGTTCGGGCGAGAAATTTCGGCCGATACGCCCGCCGGCATCAATAACCCCGGGGCCAGATGGCATCTGTAGTGGTGAAAACTGTAGAGTGCGGTGGCTGTGCGTAGCCTTTACCCATGCATCGTCAGTTAAATACAATAGATCAGGCGACACCGGCTTATAGACCGTATCCATTCGCTCCTTTTGCGACAACGCATGCATACGCGTTTCATGCTGGTCTTCTACGCTTTCCCACCGCGCAATACGGGCCGGCGTCAGTTGGTCATCATATGTAAGCGTTGCCGACGGAATATAGTCAAACAGGGTTTCAAGCGTGTCGTGAAAGAAAGGCATCCAATGTTCGACGCCTTGGTACTTCTTACCTGCGCTCACGGCCTCGTACAGCGGATCGTCGGTGCCGGCGGCCCCAAACTCGATCCGATAGGACTGACGAAAGCGGGTGATAGCCGCCTCGTCCAAGATAACCTCGGATACTGGCGCCAGCTCAATCGTATCCAGCTTTTCGGTTGTCATCTGGTTTGCGGGATCAAATTTTCGAATACCGTCGAGGATGTCGCCAAACATATCCAAACGAACCGGTCCGCTGTCCCCAGGAGGGAATATGTCTATGATCCCGCCGCGAATTGCGTAATCACCCGGCTCCATCACTGTTGGGCTTTGCGTGAAACCCATTCTAACCAGAAATCCACGAAGCGCTTTTTCGTCAAGTCTTTCACCAACATGGGCCGCAAAGGCTGAGGTTTTTAAGATTTCACGCGCAGGAACACGTTGGGTAGCTGCGTTTAACGTTGTTAAAAGCACGTACCGCTTGGGCATCTGATGAGCCAGAGAGGCCAAACACGCCATCCGAGCCGCCGATATTTCGGCATTAGGTGACACGCGGTCATAGGGAACACAGTCCCAGCCGGGAAATACGAATACCGGAAGCTCAGGGGCAATCAGCGTCAGCGTTTCCTGCATCGCTGCCAGACGGTTCGCATCCCGTGCTATGTGGCACACCGGACCATCGGACTTTGCAATCTCATTCAGGATCAGTTGGGCGTCAAACCCTTCTGGTGCTCCACCGACTGTAATTTTTGCAGGAGATGACATTGAAAATCCGATTTGAGCTGCCCGATTGAACGGGGGAATATCTCGGCTTAGGTGCCGGGGAAACTTGAAACCGGAATAACGAAATACATGCCCCAAACGGAAGTGACAAAAATCGTGGTCAGTCCAATAGCTTGAATGGCCATGCGAAGTCTGCGGAACATTCTGAACAGGTCTTCACCCGTTGGAAGATCATCCCCCAGATTGCGCGCCGCGCTGACTGTAATCATGCCGACTAACACCCAGGGGAAGGTCAGCATGAACAATGCTTGGAATAACTCGATCCAATAAACGAAACCAAGAATGCCGATAACTGTCAAAAAGAAACTCACAATGCCGGTTAATACAAACCCTGCGATCCGTTGAATGTTTTTTAGACGCGATGCGTTGATCAACAACAGCATGTGAACGCGTTCTTCGGTCACTCCGCCCTCTTTACGGGCGCGCTGAACAAGATCGTAGGGAACGCCCAAAATCCAATGGCTGCCCGATGACCAGCTTATAGCCACAAGAATCCAGAACCAGATACTAGAGAATGAGTTTGTCTCAATCAGGTTAAGTAGGTCCAAGGTTCGGTTCCGTCTGTGCTTTTCATTCCAATGCGAAGGTATTAGCCTGCATCAAACCGCTTGCCCAGAGGGTGTTTTCCAAAGGCTTGCGACGGTACTCAATAGAATAAAGGTTCCGCTTGATGCAATCCATCGTAGCCCCCTTCCCTGCGGCCCGTCTTAGACGCAATCGTGCGACTGCTTCTGTGCGTGATTTGGTCCGTGAAAATTATCTGTCAGCCGGTGATTTCATCTGGCCCGTATTCGTGCGCGACGGCGAAGGTGTGGAAGAACCCATACCATCCATGCCCGGCGTTACACGACGATCCGTTGATAAAATCGTCGAAGTGGCAAAGGAGGCCGCTGATCTGGGGATTCCGGCGATATGCCTATTTCCCTACACCGATCCGTCTTTGAAGACCGAAAACTGCGCTGAAGCGTGGAACCCCGACAACCTGTCCAATCGCGCGACGCGGGCGATCAAGGACGCTGTACCCGATATGGCGGTAATGACCGACGTTGCTTTGGATCCCTACAATATCAACGGGCACGATGGTTTCGTGGAAAACGGCGAAATTGTTAACGACCGCACTGTCGAGGCTTTGGTGAAACAAGCCTTGTCTCAGGCAGATGCAGGCGCTGACATCATCGGACCCTCCGATATGATGGACGGTCGGATTGGAGCATTACGCGCGGCTCTTGAAGCTGCTGGCCACAAAAACGTGGCGCTTCTCAGTTATTCGGCCAAATACGCATCCGCATTTTATGGCCCATTCCGTGACGCGGTCGGCGCAAGCGGAGCGTTGAAGGGGGACAAATCCACCTACCAAATGGATCCAGCTAATTCGGATGAAGCTTTGCGCCTTGTAGCACGCGACCTGAACGAAGGCGCGGATATGGTCATGGTCAAACCCGGGATACCGTATCTGGACGTCTGCAGACGGGTGAAGGATACGTTCGGCGTTCCGACATTTGCCTATCAGGTATCAGGTGAATACGCGATGATCGCAGGCGCTGCGCAAAACGGTTGGATTGATGGTGACAAAGCCATGATTGAAAGCCTGATGTGCTTCAAACGCGCGGGATGTGACGGCATCTTAACGTACTTTGCACCTAAAGTCGCAAAGGCGCTGGCGGGCAAATAGCCGATCTTGCGTGACAGTTGGGCAAGAACCACGTAGTATTGCGCCAGAACATAAAAGGGCGCAAAGCCCCGACATCGGCGTATACACAGGCAAAAACCATGACCAATTACACCAGACGATTTGTAACTCTCGGCCTAGGCGCGGGCGCAATCAGCACGATGACAGCCTGCGCAAATGGGGTTGGCAGCAACGGCGCACCAACTATCGACGCGCGCGTTGATCAAACCCTTGATTATCTTCACAATACTTACCCATCGACACGGGACATCGCTGAAAAAGCAGCGGGCGTACTGGTCATGCCACTGATCACCGAAGCCGGAATGGGCTTTGGTGCAGCATACGGTCGCGGTGCCCTTCGTGTGGGTGATGTGACCGTCGATTATTATTCGGTCACCCAAGCCAGCGCGGGATTCCAGTTCGGTGCACAGCAATACGCCCATACTCTTTTCTTCATGACTGAAGACGCATTGGCAGATTTCCGCCGCTCAACCGGATGGGTCGCTGGGGCTGATCTTGAATACGTTTTCCAGAACGAAGGCGACTCGTTCAAGGCTGACACCACCACAATCTCAGATCCGGTTCTGGCGATGGTATTTGGGCAAGCCGGCGTTCGCATCGGCGCAACGATCGAAGGCATGAAGTATTCGCGCATCATTCCCTAAACGCGATACCCAACGAATATAAAAGCCGCAAGTAACCCTTGCGGCTTTTTCGTTTCTAGCCTGCCTCACGAAGTCGCTTGAACAGGCTCGATGTGTCCCAACGACCACCGCCTAATTTCTGTACGTCCTTATAGAACTGATCAACCAAGGCTGTCACAGGAAGGCTTGCTCCGTTTTCATCTGCTGTTGATAGGCAAATACCTAGGTCTTTGCGCATCCAATCAACGGCAAATCCATGTTCAAAATGGTCGTCAATCATCGTCTCGTATCGGTTAGCCATCTGCCAGCTACCCGCGGCACCCTGAGAAATGACTTCGACCACGGCACGCCCGTCCAAACCTGATTTCTCAGCGAAATGAAGGGCTTCGGATAAACCTTGCACCAAGCCTGCAATCGCAATCTGGTTGCACATTTTGGTCATCTGCCCCGCACCGCTTTCGCCGATACGACGGCAAATTCGGGCATAGGCACCGATAATTGGTTCGGCTTTGTCATAGGCATCCACATCACCGCCGCACATGACCGATAGAACACCATTTTCAGCGCCAGCCTGCCCACCTGAGATTGGGGCGTCAACAAACTGGAGACCCTGATCGCTTCCTAACGCATATAATTCGGCTGTCACCTTGGCGGACACCGTCGTGTGATCAACAAAGATTGTGCCCTTTGCCATCGAAGCGAAAGCGCCGTCTTCTCCGGTGCAGACCGAACGAAGATCGTTATCGTTGCCGACGCAGGCAAATACCATTTCCACCCCTTTAGAAGCTTCGGCCGGAGTTGATCCAAATGAACCGCCATGCTGTGCTACCCATGCCTCAGCCTTGGCGGTCGTCCGGTTGTAAACCGTCACGTCATGTCCGGCTGCTGCCAAATGACCTGCCATCGGGTATCCCATGACTCCCAAACCAAGAAATGCCACCTTCGCCATATTCTTTCCCCTATGATCGTGTTGCGCTACAAGCTGGCAGAGACTACTTGGCTGTTTGGCAGGGTCAACAGGGGACCTTAACATGACCGTATTTCGCTGGCTTTTAAGACTAAGCACCGGACTGGCTATTTTAGCCGGACTGACCGTTGTTTTGGTTTACTATTTGGCCAGCCGTTCGCTTCCCGAATACGACAAGACGGTCAGTGTTGCGGGTATCTCTAGCGAGGTGCGGATTGTACGGGACACAGCCAATGTTCCCCACATATTTGGCCAAACAAACGAAGATGTAATGTTTGGGCTGGGCTATGTCCACGCTCAGGATCGGCTATGGCAAATGCTGGTCATTCGGCGCACGGTGCAGGGCCGCATGTCCGAAGTGTTTGGCGAGCGAACGCTTTACATTGATACTCTGCTTCGCCGCTTGGGTCTTTATGACGCGGCGGTCGATTCTGTTTCAGCGCAAAGTCCAGAGGCCTTGGCCGCACTTGAAGCATATGCCACTGGCGTCAACACACGTATTCGTGAAATCAACAAAGATGCGCTGGGCCGCGGCGCGCCTGAAATGTTTCTCTTCAAGCAAGACGTGCCGCCTTGGACGCCCGCAGATTCGCTTGCGGTCGTCAAAGCGCTGGCTTTGCAGCAAACAGGTCATCTGGAATACGAAGTCATACGCGCACGCACGTCTTTGATGCTTCCACCAGAACGGGTTGCCGATATTCTGCCCGACGTTCCGGGAAACGGTATAACGGCTTTGCCAGATTTCGCGTCATTGATCCCTGATTTGCCGACCTACGCCGACGCTGCGCCAATGCCGGATCTTGCCTATTCACCGTTTAAGGAAAGGGAATTCGCAGGCGCGTCTAACGTTTTCGCAGCCATGCCCTTCCGCGCGGCAGCGGGCGGAACGCTTCTAGCCAATGATCCGCATTTAGGTTTCGCAGCACCCAGCCCTTGGTATCTTGCCAGAATTGAACTTGAGGGCGGCGGAGTTATCGGCGGAACCGTTCCGGGGCTTCCA
>CAYZAY010000011.1:27267-42936 GCA_964476515.1 uncultured Rhodobacterales bacterium | reverse complement strand
GAAGCATGGGACCGTCTGGAAAAAGCATACGCTGGCGACGCTCGCGTCGAAGGCGCGATCTTCGGTCGTGTCAAAGGCGGCTTCACTGTCGATCTTGGTGGCGCAGTTGCGTTCCTTCCAGGTTCGCAGGTTGACGTTCGCCCAGTGCGTGACGCTGGCCCACTGATGGGTCTCAAGCAGCCGTTCCAGATTCTGAAAATGGACCGTCGTCGTGGCAACATCGTTGTATCGCGTCGTGCTATCCTTGAAGAATCGCGTGCCGAGCAGCGTGCAGAAGTCATCGGTAACTTGGCTGAAGGCCAAGCTGTCGAAGGCGTTGTTAAGAACATCACCGAATACGGCGCATTCGTCGATCTTGGCGGTGTTGACGGTCTTCTTCACGTCACCGACATGGCATGGCGTCGTGTGAACCACCCATCTGAGATCCTTTCGATTGGTCAGACGGTTCAGGTTCAGGTCGTTAAGATCAACAAAGAAACCCACCGTATCAGCCTTGGCATGAAACAGCTTCAGGACGATCCTTGGAACACTGTTGCCAACCAGTACCCACTGGATTCGGTGCACACTGGCCGTGTTACCAACATCACCGACTACGGTGCATTTGTTGAGCTGGAGCCAGGCGTTGAAGGTCTGGTACACGTTTCGGAAATGTCGTGGACCAAGAAGAACGTCCACCCAGGCAAAATCGTTTCGACATCGCAAGAAGTCGAAGTCATGGTTCTGGAAATCGACGAAGCCAAACGTCGCGTCAGCCTTGGTCTCAAGCAGACTATGCGCAACCCATGGGAAGTTTTCGCGGAAACTCACCCAGAGGGCACGCAGGTCGAAGGCGAAGTCAAGAACATCACCGAATTCGGTCTGTTCATCGGCCTCGAAGGCGAGATCGACGGCATGGTTCACCTTTCGGACCTTTCATGGGACGAACGTGGCGAAGACGTCATCGGCAACTACACCAAAGGCGACCTCGTATCTGCGGTTGTCTCGGAAGTGGACGTCGAGAAAGAGCGTATCTCGCTCTCGATCAAAGCACTGGGCGGCGACAAGTTCGCTGAAGCAGTTGGCGGCGTGAAGCGTGGCTCGATCATCACCGTTGAAGTGACCGCAATCGAAGATGGCGGCATTGAGGTTGATTACGAAGGCGCGAAATCGTTCATCCGTCGTTCGGACCTGTCGCGTGACCGCGCAGAGCAGCGTCCAGAGCGTTTCGGCATTGGCGACAAAGTCGACGTTCGTGTGACCAACATCGACAACAAAACCCGCCGCATGGGTCTGTCGATCAAAGCACGCGAAATCGCGGAAGAAAAAGAAGCAGTACAACAGTACGGCTCGTCGGATTCGGGTGCATCGCTTGGCGATATCCTCGGCGCTGCGCTTAAGCAGGACGACTGATCTTTCAGACGCCTTGAAGAATAGAAAAGCCCCGGCATCGTCCGGGGCTTTTTTTGTCGAATCGGTCCGTGCCGGACATTTTGGCAATGCCAAATCATGCTGATTAGTTTGGAAACGATGGATCGCAGGTCACATTTCTTTCCCACAATCAGGAAAAACCACGAAAATTTCCCTGCAAAATGCATCAGATAGTGGATTTTGCATTCAATCCCCCCCATGATGCCCCCAAAGCAAACTCTTAAGAGTGCACAGGGGAGATAGGGATGATCCGTTCGGAATTGGTCCAGAAAATTTTTGACGAAAACCAGGAACTACCAGCCGAAAGACGTCTTTCTCAACGTGATGTAGAACGCATCGTAAATACGGTGTTTGAAGAAATCTCCGAAGCGCTTTCGCGCGGTGATCGGGTCGAGCTTCGCGGTTTCGGTGCGTTTTCTGTCAAAAAGCGTGACGCCCGCGTTGGCCGAAATCCGCGCACAGGCGAAACGGTCGAGGTTGAAGAAAAGCACGTTCCGTTCTTTAAGACGGGTAAGCTTTTACGGGACCGTCTGAACGGAAAATAAAATGCGCACAATTCGCTATGCATTCCTGGCCATCCTAGCGGTGGCCCTCATCGCCGTTGCATTTGGTAATCGGGATGTCGTCACGCTTCGTCTGTTGCCGTCGGAACTGGATAATATCGTCGGCTTTGCGTGGACGGTTAATATGCCACTTTTCATAGTGGTCTTCGCCAGCATCATCGCCGGTCTTATCATCGGTTTTCTCTGGGAATGGATCCGCGAAAGCACGCTGAGATCACAAGCCGCCAAGCACAAGACCGAAGCGCACGAACTAAAGCGCGAAGTCCGCAAGCTGAAAACAGAGCCGTCAGAACCAAAAGACGAAGTTCTGGCCCTACTTGAAGACACGAGATAACGATGCCCGACATTCCGGTGAAAATCTGCGGTCTGACCCATAGCGACGACCTTGCGGCCGCTGTTGAAGCCGGAGCGCGTTATATCGGCTTTAACTTCTTTCCAAAATCACCTCGGTATGTGTCGCCTGAACAGGCTGCCAAATTGTCCGAGGAGGTGCCAATGGGCGTTGCGAAAGTTGCGCTGGTGGTGGACCCCACCAACGACACGCTTGATGCGATCATTGCGACAGCTCCTATCGATATGATCCAACTTCACGGATCAGAACCGCCCGAACGCGTGACAGAAGTGAAAGCCCGTTATGGCCTGCCTGTCATCAAAGCCATCGGCATCGCCGGCCCCGAAGACGTCGCCAAGATCGACATCTACGCCCGCGTGGCGGACCAGTTGCTGATTGACGCCAAAGCCCCGAAGAACGCGGACCTGCCCGGGGGTAACGGCGTTACCTTCGATTGGCGTCTGCTGGCCGACAAGAAATACTGGACAGTGCCTTGGATGCTGGCAGGGGGTCTGACGGTCGATAACGTCGCCGATGCCATCCGGCTAACCGGCGCAAAGCAGGTCGATCTTGCCTCAGCCGTCGAAAGCTCTCCTGGGCGTAAAGATCCTGCGAAAATGCGGGCGTTCATCGCTGCTGCACAAGGCTGATCGCCCCACGCCGAGATTTCTCGGGGCAGGGGTACAGATAGTTTGTCATGATCGGTTAAATCGGCGGGCCCGCCTTGCACGGTTATTGTCCCGAAACCTCTGGTCGTTACACCAAAGGGCCATTTCGATCTATCGGCGTTTCGGTGGCCCGCCCTGCGCTTTCGCCAACGGGTCAGACCAGAAACCATGTGAGCTCGGGAACAGGTTTTAGGCACCATCCCTTAAGCGTTGGTAAGTGCGGCGCGCGTTGCGCAACTGAGTATTTGAACAAAGAAAAAGTAGCTTCTTTTGTCCAAAAATATCCAATGCAAGACCTAGAGCCCGTCGAATTCGCAAAGGACATGCACGTCCATACCCATCGCCTCGACCTTCTTACGCCCGCCGAGCTCTGGAAGATCGACGATAAAGGCACACCCGATGATCGTGCCACCGAGACGTTCGATCAGTGATATACCGGCCTCGGCTGTGCCACCGGTGGCAAGCAGATCATCGACCAGAAGGATGGTTTCTCCGGCTTCAATTGCGTCGTCATGAATTTCGACAATCGTTTCACCGTATTCAAGCTGGTAGTCTTGGCTGATCGTCGTGCCCGGCAGTTTGCCTTTCTTGCGGATCGGGACGAAACCTGTGCCCAACTGGTGTGCGATTGCCCCACCAAGAATAAACCCCCGTGCTTCCAGCCCAACGACCTTGTCGATCCGTTGCCCTGCATAGGGGTGCAGCATTTGGTCAATCGCCATCCGAAACCCCCGAGGGTCAGCGAAGAGAGTCGTCACATCGCGAAACATGATCCCTTCATGGGGGAAATCAACGATAGTGCGGATATAGTCTTTGACGGTTTTCATGAAAGAACCCTCCCCGCTACGGCATCCAGCTTCGCGACTACCTCAGCATCCCTCTTATCCGGCGCTGTCAGTACCGCGTATTCCAGCGCGCGATCGCAGCCGTGTTCACAAACCGCACGATCAGCGCCCAGCAGTTTGGGTAAGCGCGATACCAGCGCCCGTCCTTTGTCGGCGTTGCCAGTGAGGGTGGCGATGATGTCGGTGATATCGACTGCGCCGTGGTCTGGGTGCCAGCTATCAAAATCGGTGATCATCGCGACGCTCGCGTAGCATAGCTCGGCCTCGCGGGCGAGTTTGGCTTCGGGCATGTTGGTCATGCCGATCACATCTGCGCCCCAGCTTTCGCGGTACATTTTGCTTTCGGCCACGGACGAGAACTGAGGCCCTTCCATCGCCAGATAGGTGCCGCCCATGTGGACGGTGATGCCTGCGTCTTTGGCCGCGGTATGGCAGGCTGCGGACAGGCGGGGACAGGTTGGGTGGGCGACGCTGACGTGGGCAACGCAGCCGGTGCCGAAAAACGATTTCTCGCGCGCAAAGGTGCGGTCGATGAATTGGTCGACGATGACGAAATCGCCCGGGGCCATTTCTTCGCGGAACGATCCGCAGGCCGAGACCGACACCACGTCCGTCACGCCGATCCGTTTCAACGCGTCGATATTGGCGCGGTAGGGGACAGTTGTTGGTGAATGCACATGACCGCGACCGTGGCGGGGGAGGAACGCCATTTTCACGCCATCCAGCGAACCGGTCAGGATTTGGTCCGAAGGATCCCCCCAAGGGGTTTCAACCGTGATCCATTCTGCGCCGGTCAGCCCGTCGATGTCGTAAACGCCCGAACCGCCGATGACGCCGATCATTGTGTCTGTCATTGCTCTGGTTCCTTAAACGCCGGTTTCGATGATTTCAAAATCATGGGTCAGTTCAGCTGACATCGCCATCATGGCGGAAGCCGAACAATATTTGTCGATCGACAGGCTCATGGCGCGTTCGACCCGCTTGGGGTCAAGTCCGCGACCTTTGACGATGAAATGCATGTGGATGCGGGTGAACACCTTTGGATCGGTTTCGGCGCGGTCGGCGTCGATCTCGATGACAACATCCTCGATCTTTTGGCGTGACTTTTCGAGGATCGAGATCACGTCGTAAGCAGAACAGCCACCTGTCCCCATTAGCAGCAGTTCCATCGCGCTGGGGCCGGGTCGCTGTCCGTCAGCGCCTGAATTGCCAAATACGATTTTGTGACCGGTGGATGCGGTGCCGACAAACGTCCGGCCCTCATCCCATTTTAGACGTACACCCATGCGATGCCCCTTTAGAAATCTTCAGGGGCAATAAGCCACAAGGGCGGGCTGCCTTCAATCGGCGTTTAGACACAGTTTCGATAGAAGAGGGGCGCAAGCGTCGGACATGGGCTTCGCGGGCGCTGTAGCAAACCACAAGAGAATTTGTATCGCCTTGGGTTTGCGCCTTGGGTAAGTTTTGCAAAAAAACGGGGGAAACCAAATGCAACTTGTGTCCGATATCTGGCAGAACTTTCGCAGCCTGCCGGTTTGGGTGCAGATTTGGGTGTTTGGTGTTCTGGTTCCGGTGAACGCTGCCAGCATCTTTTTCGTGGCCGAGCCTTCGGGGCTGTGGATTGCGGTTCTGGCCGTCGGGGCCATGTTGATCAACGTTCCGGTGATGATCATTGAGCGTGGGTTTCCCAAGGTAATGGCGTTGTCGCACCTGCCGCTTTGGACGCCGTTGGTTATTTGGCTGATCGTGGCGCGACCTGAAGGATCGTCTGCCTACCAGACGTATTTGTGGATATTGTTGGTGGTTGATCTTGTGTCGTTGGGCTTTGACTATCCGGACGCTTGGCGTTGGTGGAAAGGTGAACGGGACGTGACTTAGTCGCCCTCTTCTCTGGCTATTCTGCTCAAGGCCCGATAAAGGGCGCACGCGTACCCTAAAAACAGGACGGGACACCGTGAAAGAGACGACACTGGGTAAATTTGCCCACCGCATTGCATCGGCCGATCTTGGAATGACGACGGATGAAGGTTTTTCGATAGGCCGTCTTCGGACTGAACTGTTGTCTGGCCTGACCGTAGCGCTTGCTTTGGTGCCGGAAGCTGTGGCCTTTGCCTTTGTCGCAGGCGTTCACCCGCTTGTCGGGCTTTATGCAGCGTTTCTGGTGGGTCTGATCACGGCGCTCTTTGGTGGCCGCCCCGGTATGATTTCCGGTGCAACTGGTGCATTGGCAGTGGTCATGGTGGCGCTGGTCGCTGATCATGGGGTGGAATACCTGTTCGCGACTGTTGTTTTAATGGGGATATTGCAGGTTTTTGCCGGTGTCATGCACTGGGGTAAATTCATTCGTCTTGTTCCCCATCCGGTGATGCTGGGCTTTGTGAACGGTCTGGCGATTGTGATTTTCCTGGCGCAGATGACCCAGTTCAAAGTGCCTGGAACCGTTGAAAACACAGGTCACGGCGCAAGCGGCGGCGAATGGCTGTCGGGTGGTCCGTTGACGATGATGCTTGGCCTCGTGGCCGCCACGATGGCGATTATCTGGGTTATGCCGAAGATCACCAAGGTGATCCCTGCACCGCTTGCCGGAATTGGGATTGTTGCTGCTATCGTCATTGGCTTTGGTTTTGATGTGCCGCGCGTTGGCGATTTGGCCGCGATCAAAGGTGGTCTGCCGGTATTCCATATTCCAACGGTGCCTCTCAACTGGGAGACGCTTGAGATTATCCTGCCGTATTCGGTGATCCTTGCTGCGATTGGTCTGATTGAATCGCTTCTGACGCTGAACCTTGTTGGTGAAATGACCGGCAAGCGCGGTGGCGCGTCTCAGGAATGTATCGCACAGGGTGCGTCTAACGTGGTGACCGGTTTCTTCGGAGGCATGGGTGGTTGCGCGATGATCGGTCAGTCGATGATCAACGTAAAATCCGGTGGCCGGACCCGTATCGCTGGCATCGCCGCAGCGCTGTTTTTGCTGAGCTTCATTTTGTTCGCGTCGCCTTTGATCGAGCAGATTCCATTGGCAGCTCTTGTGGGTGTGATGTTCATGGTGGTGATCGGGACGTTTGCGTGGAACTCGATCCGTATACTGACCAAAGTGCCTTTGACGGATGCGTTTGTGATCCTGCTGGTGACCGGTGTGACGGTTTATGCCGACCTTGCAGTCGCGGTTGTGGTCGGGGTGATCGTTTCGGCGCTGGCTTATGCGTGGAACAACGCACGCCGCATTCACGCCATCGAACGCCCGTCGGCAACCGAGGAAGGCGCGAAGGTTTATGAAATTCAGGGACCGTTGTTTTTTGGGTCGACGGATGGATTTGTCGAGCTATTCCATATCGAAAATGATCCCGACGTGGTGATTGCCGATTTCGCGATGAGCCGAGTGGTTGATCAATCAGCTCTACAAGCGATTGAAACTGTGGCAGGCAAATATGCAGCCGCTGGCAAAACGATCAAGCTTCGTCACCTAAGCCGTGATTGCCACAAGCTCTTGTCCAAGGCGGGCCACTTGATGGTCGATAGCGATGATGATCCGGATTACGAGATTGCTGTAGATTATGATGTTCGCACAGGGATTTTAGGCGGTCACTAATTGCGCCGCGCTTCGCACGTCGCTGGACGAGGGGCGCTGCCCCTCGTGCTCCCCGAGGTATTTTTGGCAAGATGAAATAGTTTAGTCGTCGGGGCTGTTCAGGGTGAATCCCTTGTCGATGACGGCGTAATCTCGATAACCAAGGCGCGAGAGCGGTTTGTATTTGGTGATGTCAATTTTGCCGTCCGTCAGGATATTGTCGTCGATGTAGATGCCTATGACTTCGCCAAACACGACGGTATTTGCGGCCCCGGGAAGCGTGACGATCTTGGTCAGCTTGCAATCCATCGCCGCAGGAGCGTTTGCGACCCGCGGGCAGTCGATGGTTTCGCATTCGGCTTTCTCTAATCCAGCCTTTTTGAATTCATCGACACTGGCGGGGAAGCCTTCGCTTGAACAGTTCATCGCATCCGTAAGCGCGTAGCTGACGACATTCACACAAAACACACCCGTTTCGCGAATGATGGCTGCGCTGTCCTTGGCCCCATCGCGATCTGGTTTGGCGCCTGTCGTTGCAAACATCACCTGCGGCGGGGCAAAGGCGACACCGTTGAAAAAGCTATATGGCGCAAGATTATCGCGGCCTTCGATGTCTCTTGTTGATATCCAGCCGATGGGGCGGGGCACGATCAATGCGTTGAACGGATTGTGGGGTAGGTTGTGGCCATTTTCGGGGCGGTAGAACACAGCGTTTTTCCTCTTGGTTTACGACAGTGCTAACGGCATGTTAGGGGCGTTTCTACCCCTAGGGACAAACGCGTACAGATGTTTGAATTGACACAGGAAACTCCGGACGACTGGTGGGAGGTCGAGGCTCTCTATGACCTCTGCTTTGCGCCGGGGCGTGAGGCGTTGTCGTCTTATCGGTTGCGCGATGAGGTTGATCCTGTGGCTGAGCTGTCTTTGGTGGCGCGCGATCCCGATGGTATTCTGGCAGGTGCAATCCGGTTTTGGCCAGTCACCGTTGGGTCTTGGGACGCTTTGCTATTGGGGCCGATTGCAGTTCACCCGACACGTCAGGCCGAAGGGCTGGGGGGATTGTTGATCCGCTCAAGTCTTGAGATCGCGCGGGATAGCGGCTGGAAACGGTGCATGTTGGTCGGGGATGAGCCCTATTACAGCCGGTTCGGTTTTGCCAAGCTAGACGGGGTTCGGATGCCACCCCCTACAAACCCTGATCGGGTTTTGGGACAGGACCTTCAGGCGGGTGCATGGGATGGCGTCACCGGCGACGTGACGCGGATTTAACTGGCTGCGGTTGATTTTCACCCCGTCACACCCGATCTTTAGCTAAGACGGAGGATCTATGGACGAGATTATCGAACCACCCGCGCGGCAGGCAGTGAACGAAGATCAGGAACTGGAACGATTGGTTGTGCGCTATCGGGCGGCGACCGGTCCGGGCATGACGTTGATGGGCAAACTGGGCGAACACGCAGACAGTTTGGTCGATTACATCCCCAAAGGCGCACAGGACGGTTTGCACGTAGCTACCGAAAAGGCGTTGCACGGTGCTATTCGCGCGGCGGACCTGTCGCATAAAATCCTGCCCAAGGAAGATGCGCGTCTGACGCGATTGGTTGCTGCAGCAATGGGCGCGGCTGGGGGTGTGGGTGGCATTGGCACGGCCTTGGCCGAATTGCCTGTAACGACGACCCTGTTCCTGCGGTCTATTCAAGCGGCGGCGCGGGAAGAAGGTTTTGATCCCACGACCCAGAATGTGCGCTTTGACAGCGTTCGGATATTTGCATCCAACGGCCCGCTTTCGACCGAAGAAACGGACCTTGCCTTTATGGCGGCACGGATGGCCGTCGCGGGGCCGACGTTGCAGGCGCTTGCGACCAAGGTTGCGCCGCGATTGGCGTTGGTGTTTGGCAAAAAACTGGCAGCCCAAGCGATGCCCATCATGGGGGCGGCTGCAGGCGCGTCGATCAACACGATCTACGCCACCTATTACCGAGAGATCGCCCACGTCCATTTCGGATTGCGACGGTTGGCAATTGAAACCGATCAACCGATAGACGAACTGACACAAAAGCTGCAGGCGCGTGTCGCTCAGGCTTGATTGCGCAAGAACTCCATCACCGCAGGTCTGACCGATTGATCGCCGCGATGGCGGGCATCCCAGATCACTTTACGAAGCGCTGACAAATCCGTGCGGTGGATCAGGCTTTTGACCGGACCGATGCTGGCTGGGCGCATGGAAAGCGTGCGGAATCCTATGGCAGCTAGACAGAGAGCCTCGATCGGGCGACCGGCGTCTTCACCACAGAAACTTAGCTTGGTGTCGGTGTCTTCGCAGCGTTCGACGATATCGGCAAGGAAGCTGAGGAATGACACGTTCAACGTATCATAGCGACGGCGGACCAGTTCGTTTTCGCGGTCTGCGGCAAAGAAGAATTGTTTTAGGTCGTTTCCCCCCACAGACAGGAAATGTACGTCGCGGAAGAATTTCTTAGACGCAAACGCCAATGACGGGGTTTCCAGCATAGCCCCGACCTCTAACGATGACGGAAGGGGGTGCCCAAGCTTGCGCTCGCGATCCATCGCCTTGTCCACTTCGGCCCTTGCGGCGGTGAATTCGCTGAGCTGCGCAATGAACGGGAACATGACGGTTAACGGCCCGCCATTAGCGGCGCGGATCAGCGCTTGGAGCTGCATCCGGAGAACGCCGGGCTTATCAAGCCCAACCCGAATAGCGCGCCACCCGAGCGCCGGGTTTGGTTCATCGACCGTTTTCATATAGGGCAGCACCTTGTCTGACCCGATGTCCAACGTTCGAAAGATCACCCGTTTGCCTTTGGCTGCATTAATCACCCGCGCGTATTGGGCGCTAAGTTCAGCGCGGCCGGGCATTTTGCTTTGGACAAGGAACTGTAGCTCGGTTCGGAAAAGCCCAACGCCTTCGGCGCCCGAATTATCAAGGCTCGGCAAGTCGGCCAAAAGACCTGCGTTCATCACCAGTTTGACGGTTTCACCATCCAAGGATGTGGCGGGTTTATCGCGAATAGAGGCGTAACGTTCCTGTGCCTTGGCCTGCATCGCCATTTTATCACGGAAGGCCGAAGCCACGCTGTCGTCGGGGCGCAGGTGGACGATGCCTTCGTCCCCGTCGACCAGAATATGGTCGCCGTTCAGGGCCTCGGTGGTGATTTGCTTGGCGTGAATGACCAGAGGGATAGCCAAAGCCCGCGCGACAATCGCTGCGTGGCTGCCGACCGAGCCTTCTTCCAAGACTATGCCGCGGAGCTTGTTGCCATAGTCCAACAGTTCCGCCGGACCGATGTTGCGCGCAATAAGAACCGGATCATGGGGCATCTCTGCGCCGGTTTCCTGACCTTGACCTGTCAGGATGCGCAACAGACGGTTCGACAGATCGTCAAGATCGTGCAAGCGTTCGCGTAGATAGGGGTCGGTGATCTTGGACATCCGCGCGCGGGCGGTGGATTGTTCTTTTTCGACAGCCGCTTCGGCAGAAAGCCCGCGGCTGATGTCTTCTTCGATGCGCCGCATCCAGCCTTTGGAATTGGCAAACATGCGGTAAGCTTCAAGCACCTGAAGATGTTCGTTGTCACCGGTTTTAGCCGCGCTATCGAGCATATCATCTACAGACACCCTTAGCGTATCAACGGCTTCGTTTAGGCGCTCTTGCTCTCGGTGGGGATCGTCGGCAATCGGGTTGGTGATAACAACACGGGGCTCGTGCAGCCAGACGTGGCCTTCGGTGACGCCTTCCTGTCCGGTGGTGCACTGAATTTCGACCTGTTGCTGGTGGCGGGCTGACAGGGCTGCGCCTTCGCCAACGAATTTACCAAGCTCGGCCATTTCTGCGATAACCATCGCGACGACTTCGAGACCGTAAATTTCATCCGCCGTAAATTCGCGTGCGGTTTTGGATTGAACAACTAGGACGCCCAGATTTTCCCCAAGCCGTTGGATCGGAACACCAAGGAAAGACGAATATATTTCCTCGCCGGTTTCGGCCATGTAACGGAACCCGGGTTCCGATGGGGCATCGGCTGTGTTCACTGTTGATCCACGCTTGGCGACCCGACCGACAAGACCTTCGCCCAAGCGCATTCTGGTTTGGTGAACCGCTTCGGCTTTCAGGCCCTCGGTGGCGCAAAGCTCAAGCGTGTCTTCATCGCGGAACAGGTAGATCGAGCACACCTCGGTGCCCATGGAATCGGCAATAATATGCGTGATGTGGTCAAGACGTTCCTGACCAGCAGCCTCGGTCGCCATCGTGTCGCGAAGGCGACCTAGTAGTTTTCGGCTTTCTGTTTCGAAACCGTCTGCCATCGTTTTAAATTCTCCCTAACACGAATCTATAGGCGAGATCGCACAGGAAGGGGAGTATTAAAGGCCAGAGGTCAGGAAAAGCTGACGCTTATGCTGCACCTTGCAGCAGGTTAGGTTCATTTCGCAGCACAGTTGCTTCGCTAGGCTTCACAATTCCCATCGCAGGCGTCTGGGCCGCTGCTTTGGCGTTGGGATTGGCGGACAGGTAGAGATCAAGATCCGCGCGCGCGCTGGCTGACAGGCTGCGCATGGCTTCTTCACCTATCAACATGCTTTCGCTTTCAAGGCCGTTGGAAACCACCACTTCGTGCTGTTCCAGCAAAAGGTGGTAATAGTCGACCCCGTTTTGCCAGCGCTCTTGGGGATAGCCCGGAATGCCCATGATGTGTTTAGCAGCAACAAGCGCTTCTGGTTCTCCAAGGGCAAGCTCGACGTTCCAGCCCCGTATCACGACGCGGTGCTGGGGGGATACCCACAGATCGGTATGGGGCATGTCAGGGCCGAAATGATCCTGCGGGATGCAAATCGGGCAAACTCTGTGGTTAAGAAGCATTTCAGGGTATGTGAAATGGCTGTTCGCGATCCACTTTAGCTCAACAGCCGAGCCATCAGCCGACAGCACTATGTCGCCGGTATTTAGCTGTTCAACAGGGATCTCGCCGTTTGGCGTCGCAATCAATGTGCCTTTGGCAAAGCAGACTGGTGTCGCGGGCGGCGTCGTATCCAATGTCTGAACATCAATAGCGCCTTTGCCGAACGCGTTCATGTCCGCTTCGGTCGCGTTTGAGTCCGGAAGGAATGCCATTCGCGTGTCTTCGCCTACGATCGGGTAATCGTGCAGCGTGATCAGATACACGTTTTCGCCCTCTAGGTGATCGGGGACCTGCCTTGCACCGTCCCTGTTATGGGTGGGCAGGGTGCCGGTATATTGAAACGTAAAGCTATATTCTACGCCGCCAACCGAAACCATCGAGGTTGGATCAGGGGCACCGCCGTTGTTATCAAGAATGACGTCACCGCTGGCACCGGTTGGGCTGTTCCAGACAAACGTCATCTCTACCGCTGCATCACCGTTAAGGTTCAGCGCTGGGTTATTGGCGTTATTTCTGTCAGTTCTCGCCCTGAAACTGGTGTTCATTGCTCTGCCTCAAGCGCGTTCATTATTGCCCCGAAAAACGAGAGAACGTCGTTAACTCATCCTTAACGCGAGAATGTGGCGGAAAAAAGGCAAAACCGCCCAGAGTTTACCTCATAGACGGTTTGCAATTCACGTGGCGTGATTTTTTGGATGGCTCAGGACGCCCTATTTTTATGCCTTTTCCAGCTCGAACGCATCGTGAAGTGCCTGAACGGCCAGTTCCATATACTTGCGATCGACCAGAACCGAAATTTTGATCTCGGATGTTGCGATGACCTTAATGTTCACGCCTTCGTCCGACAGAGTTTTGAACATTTTGGCCGCAACACCCGACTGCGAACGCATGCCAATACCAACGGCCGAAATTTTGGCGACATCTGTGTCAGCGACTAAGTCGTGATAGTTGATGTCGCCGGATTCTTTGGCTTGGCTAAGGGCTTTCTCGGCGCGTTTAACCTGATCAGTCGGGCACGAGAACGTCATGTCCGTGCGGCCTTCTTCTGCAATGTTCTGGATGATCATATCCACGTTCACACCCGCGTCCGAAAGCGGACCAAAGATCGCGGCAGCGATGCCGGGGCGGTCGGCGACCGATACAAGCGTCATTTTCGCTTCGTCGCGGCTATAGGCGACACCTGATACAGGACGGTTTTCCATGACTTCCTCCTCGGGGCAGACGAGCGTTCCGGCTTCGTCTGATTGTTCTTCAAAACTTGATAGGACGCGCAGTTTCACTTTGTAGCGCATGGCCAGTTCGACCGAACGGGTTTGCAGGACTTTCGCGCCAAGCGACGCCAGTTCCAGCATTTCTTCAAAGCTGATCTTGTCGAGCTTGCGGGCCTTGTCGGTAATCCGTGGGTCGGTGGTGTAGACCCCATCAACGTCAGTGTAGATGTCGCAACGCTCGGCCCGAAACGCGGCAGCAAAAGCTACGGCAGTTGTGTCCGATCCGCCACGGCCAAGCGTGGTGATGCGGCCATCAGGTCCGATGCCTTGAAAGCCAGCAACGATGGCGACCTTCATACCCTCGGCAAACTTGCCGTTGATATTGTCGGTTGGGATTTCTTCGATCCGTGCTGCTGCGTGGGCGTCGTTGGTTTTCACCGGAACTTGCCAGCCCTGCCAGCTACGTGCGGGAACATCCATTTCCTGTAGCGTCAGCGCCATCAGACCGGCGGTGACGTTTTCACCTGACGATACAATCGCATCATATTCACGTGCGTCATACAGCGGAGAGGTTTCGTTGACGTACCCTACCAGCTTGTTGGTCTCGCCCGACATGGCCGACACGATGACGATGACGTCATAGCCTTTGGACACCTCAACGCCGACGCGCTTGGCGGCGCGGCGGATGCGGTCCAGAGTGGCGACGGAAGTTCCGCCGAATTTCATAACCAGCGTTGGCATGGTTTCTTCCCGTGGTTCTTATTGCGCGGCGGTTTACGCGTGTCGCGGCGTAAGGGCAAGGTGTGGTTGGGGTGTCGAGTCGTATTATTGGTGCAGTTTTATGGGATGGACCGTTGAAAAGCGGGGCAAGGCCATAACAGGACAAGTCTACAAATGGCTGATATGTTGAGTGCAGCAAATCTGGAGAAATCAATGTCATTGGATCAAATTGAATCCGCCATTAAAAAATACATTCACGCAGCGACTTATGGGGTAAAGGACGACATCATCGATCTATTCCATCCAAACTTTAAAACGGCTGGGAAACTCGGTGATCAACTTGCGTGGTTCGACCGAGATACAATTATTGGAATTTGCGAAGAAAATGCGATTTCGATGGATGAACCTCTTCCAGTCTGGAAGATATTGGACTCAAATGTACTAGCGACGAGTGCGTTCGCAGTGGTGGAAAGCAAATCAGCAAGCTCGACATTTATCGAAATTTTGAGGTTCCTTTACGCAGACGGTCGCTGGCAGCTTGCGTTCAAGAGCTTCGAAACGCGCGGCTGACGATTTCAAGCTGCCGTAGCCGTATTCCAAGCCATTTTGGCAAGTTTTGGACCAGACTCTAGTTATGCTATTCTTTTCTGGTGCATTGAGGAGGTACGGTGATGCAAGAGTTCCCACCGAGATTAAGCAATAAGTTTTATTTGACAGAAGGTGGTGGCGAAACCGAGTTGCTATTCAAATGGGGGTTCGAACTTCCGGAATTTGTCATGTATCCGCTTTTGGATGACCCCAAGGCACAAGAAGTCGTGCGGAATATGTATCGTCGATATTTCGACGTCGCCGAAAAGCACAACACCGGAATGTTGATTCTTGGTCACGACTACCGCGCCAGCCCTGACTGGGGCGCAAAGCTGGGCTATACGCCTGAGGGCTTGGCAGACATGCAGCGACGGACAATAGAATTTCTTGACGGGATGCGCCAAGAATACGAGGGGCGTGTTTCAGATGTTTATATTGGCGGTTGCGTTGGTCCGAGAGGAGACGCTTATGGATCGGGTGGCGACATCAGCGAAGACGAGGCCGAAGATTATCATTCCGTTCAGCTTACCACTTTGAAAAGCACGCCAGCTGATATTGCGATCGCCATGACTTTCAACAATGTTCCAGAGTCTGTAGGCGTTGTTCGTGCGGCACAAGGCATTGGCATCCCAATCGGCGTTAGCCTGACGCTGACAACTGAGGGCCATCTGAGTTCAGGGCCGAGTCTTCGCGAAGCAGTTGAGACAATTGAAGAAAAGACAGATGGCGCTGCGGCATGGTTTGGCACAAACTGCGCGCATCCATTGGAGTTTGCGTCTGCCCTGGCAGAAGAAGGGGCGTGGAGAGATCGTCTAAGGTACATCAGGCCAAATGCAGTTGAGATGGATCAGG
>CAYZAY010000011.1:0-27242 GCA_964476515.1 uncultured Rhodobacterales bacterium | reverse complement strand
AAGACGGTGATCCAGAAGAGCTAGGGCAACAAATGGGAGAAGTTGCGCGCCAGTTTCCAAGAGCTGACATCTTGGGAGGTTGTTGTGGCACTGATGAACGCCACCTCGGTGAGATCGCGCTGAATGTAAACAGCTTTAGGAATGCCGCAGTGGAGTAATTTATTAAACCAACAGTTTTATCGCAAATATCGCCGTCATCACGAAGCCGACCAGCGATATGAACTGTTTCACCCGATTAATTGGCAATGCCCGTGCCAAGGGTGCGCCCAGAAATCCGCCCACGGTGCCGGCGACCATCATGATCAGGGCTTTTTCCCAATCGAGCAGCCCGCTTTTGGCAAAGACGAAAAACGAAATGATCGCAATTGTGCTGCTGGCCCAAAGCTTCAAGCCGTTCATCAGGTGGATATTCGTCATGCCCCACATGGTGAACAGGGCAAGGAATACGATGCCCAGCCCTCCGTTGAAGTAGCCGCCGTAAAGCGCAACGAGGAATATGCCGACAGCCCCTTCGGGTTTGACGTCTCGGCTGTGCGAGGCCGCCCATGCGCGGATGCGGTCTCCGAAGGTGAAAATCAGTGTGGCCGCAAGAAGCAGGAACGGGACGAAGATCGAAAAGGCTTCGTTTGATGAGATGCTTAACAGGATGGCGCCCGCTGCACCGCCGATGGTGGCGATGATGGTCAGGCGGATCATCTGATCCTTTCCCCAGGATTTCAGCTCGGTTGAAAATCCGGCTGTGCCTGCAATATAGCCGGGCAAGGCCATGAACGTGGCCGTGGCATTGGCCATAACCGGAGGAACGCCGACAAACACAAGCGCGGGGAAGGTCAGAAAGGTGCCGCCCCCCGCGATAGTGTTCAGAACGCCGCCAGCAAAAGCTGCAACAATCAGGATGATAAGATCACTCAAAGCGTCGTCCAGTTCGGATAGGAAAGGTTAATACGGATGGTCTTCGCCTGAATAGGTGCGAAAACAGCCGGTCGTTTCAATCGAAAGTTCGTCAAACCGGTCAATAAGTCCCGATACGGCGATGTCCAAACCGATGTCCGCTTCTTCGCCGCCCATATCGGTGATAACCCAGCCCGGGTGGTAGATGCCAACGGCGATGCCTTCGTCTTTCAGGTCCGTAGAAAGGTTTCGGCCCAAATTCAGCGCAGCAGCTTTTGAAGCGCGGTAAATGTACGACCCGCCGGGGGCCGTCGTTTGGCTGGCCATCTGGGACGAGATTATGGCGATCTTGCCGTTGGCTGCTTTTACGTTTGGAAGAAGGGCTTCAATCGTCAGGAAGACGCCGGTGACGTTGACGGCAAAGGTCTGGGCCCAGTTTTCGGGTTGGAAACCGTTGCCAATAGTGTGCCCCTTATCAAGGTAAACACCAGCGTTGCAGATCAACAGATCAATGGGCGTGTCGGCCAGTTGCTGGGCAAGCGATTTGAACGAATTTGGGTCGGTCGCTTCCAACGTCAGATATTCGCCGCCGCCGTTTCGCGCGGTGCGAAGCACGTCGTGCCCTGCGTTTTCGTAGGATTTTGCCAAAGCATGCCCGATGCCTCGGTTAGCGCCGGTTATCAGGACACGCATATTGTACCTCAGTTGGTTTTTCGGTTGGTCATGAACGGAAGCGGTACGACCGGAATCCCATCCTCGACCAGCTTTTTGGCTTCGTCCGGCTTGGCTTCGCCGTGGATCTGGCGTTCGGGCGCTTCGCCTTCATGCATGGCTCGGGCCTCGGACGCGAAATCGTTGCCGACATAGGTCGAATTCTTTTCAACCTGCTTGCGCATATCCGCGATGGCTTGTTCCGCTGGGCTTGCCGGTTCGCTTAGCGATGGGGCAGCCGGTGGGTTGACCGGTTCGGCGGGCGAGGGCGCCTTGGTGCGAGAGGTCGTGACGCGCGGTGCCATAATTGACTTTTTCACAGAGGCCGACCCGCAGACTGCACAGCTGATCATTCCGGCGCTCTGCAGTTTTTCAAAAGCAGAGGCAGATTGGAACCAGCTGTCAAAGCTGTGGTCTTTGTCGCATTTCAGTGAATATTGGATCATGGCGGATTTCGAACGTTCAGGGTCACAGTCAGATAATAGAATGAAAAAGGGGTTTCAAGATACGTGAAAATAACTTAACACATTAACTAATATGTGGCTTGCTCGTCGCGCCGCAGACTGCATTGATAAAGAGACGTCGCAACATAAGAGGGTGATATGTCAGAACTTCCTAAGAACACGTTCAAGGCCGCAATCGAGTCAGGAAAGGTTCAGCTGGGGATCTGGTCGAATATCCGGGATTCGCTGGTTGTCGAAATGCTTGGCGATTCAGGGTTTGATTTTGTGACCATCGATTGCGAACATGCCGCCAATGAGCTGAGCGATGTGGTCTCGGCGCTTCAAGCCCTTCGCGGTGCAAAGGCGCAGGCCGCCGTGCGGGTGCCGGGATTGGACCCGGTCATACTTAAACGCGTGCTGGATGCGGGTGCTCAGACGGTCATTGTTCCTTATGTGCAAACTGTAGAAGAAGCTAAGCTTGCGGCTGCTGCAGTGGCTTATCCCTCGCAGGGGTTCAGAGGTGTGGCTGGTAGTGTGCGCGCCACAGGGTTTGGTGCCGTTGAGGATTATTATGCCAAAGCGCGGGATGAGATTTGTTTGGTCGTCCAGATCGAAACGCAACAGGGGCTTGAAAATCTGGAAGCGATTGCCGCGGTCGATGGAATTGACGCGATGTTTGTTGGGCCTTCGGATTTGTCGGCAAGCCTTGGCTATCCGGGGCAAATGGCGTCAGAACCCATGCAAGCCGCCATTCGTGATGCAATTGAACGGATCACCGCAGCTGGGAAACCAGCGGGGTTTCTTGCATCCAATCCTATGCTGATTGAACTGGCCAAAGATGCTGGGGCAAAGTTTATCGTGCCGTCGATTGACATGAGCACCCTGAGACAATCTGTCGTCTCCGCTGTTTCACAGTTTGCGCATCTAAAAGACTAACAGGTCTGTCCTGTCTTTAAGACGTCGCAAATGACGTCTTCGATCTTGAAATCTTTGCGAATATGTAATTTGATCAAATTATCGGTCGCATTGGGATAGACAAATAAATCGGGACCAATATGGTTTCGGAGATTCTTTGGCATTCCGGTCAAAATACATCGGGGATTACACATGAAATATCATCAACCTGCTAGTTTTGCCGACGCGAGCGCTATCGCCGCAGGTGCGACTGGTATCACTCGTTTTCTGGCGGGTGGAACCGACGTTCTGGTGCAGCTGCGTTCGGATCTTGTGACTCCGGACGATCTAATCGACGTTAAGCATATCGACGGCGTCAAGGATATCACCAGCAATGCTGACGGCAGTTGGACGATTGGTGTTGCTGTTGCCGGTGCGGAAATGACCGAACATGCGGAACTTTGCGCTGAATGGCCGGGTCTTGTCGAAGGCATGGACCTGATCGGATCGACACAGGTTCAGGGGCGCGCGACGTTGGTCGGGAACCTGTGCAACGGGTCTCCGGCTGCGGATAGCGTGCCTGCTCAGGTTGCTGCTGGGGTAACCCTGACGGTGACAGGACCGGACGGCGCACGTACCGTCGCTGCCGAGGATATCCCGACTGCACCGGGACGCACATCGCTTGCTAAGGGCGAGGTTGTTTCGGCTGTTCACATCCCTGCACGCGGTGAAAACGGCGGTGATGCCTATCTGCGGTTTATCCCTCGGACGGAAATGGACATTGCGGTGGTTGGTGTCGGTGTGAACCTGCGCTTGGACGGTGATACTATTACTGAAGCTCGTGTGTCTTTGGGCGCTGTGGCCCCAACAGTCTTACTGGTCGAAGACGCTGCGAACGCGATCATCGGCTCGACGCTGGATGATGCTGCGCTGGATGCGTTGGCGACCGCTGCGCAGTCAGCGTGCAACCCGATTGATGACAAGCGCGGCACGATTGAGTTCCGCGTTGAAGTTGCTGGCGTTTTGGCAAAACGCGCCGCGAAAATCGCCTACGCCCGTGCGAAAGGGGAAAAGGTATGAGCAAGATCCACGTAACCACCAAAGTGAACGGCGACGAGGTCGAGTTTCTTTGTGACCCACGCGAAACTGTGCTGGACGTTCTGCGGGATCGCCTAAGCCTGACCGGCGCAAAAGAGGGCTGTGGCACCGGCGATTGTGGTGCCTGTTCTATCACTGTTGACGGTCGGTTGGTCTGTTCCTGCCTGATGCTGGGTGCCGAGGCTGAGGGTAAAGAGATTGCCACGGTCGAAGGCATTTCGGACGGCGATGCTTTGCATCCGTTGCAGAAGAAGTTCATCGAATATGCGGCCCTTCAGTGCGGCATCTGCACGCCGGGTATCCTTGTCGCGGCAAAGAACTTGCTGGAACGCGAACCGGACCCGACTGAAGAACAGGTTCGTTATTGGTTGGCGGGCAACCTGTGCCGTTGCACTGGTTATGACAAAATTATCCGCGCCGTCATGGATACGGCAGCAGAAATGCGGGAGGCATCATAATGGCTCTGGATAAAGTGGTTCCTCAGAACGGCGGCGAAGAATTCGAAGGCCGTGAAACCTATACCCATGTCGGGACACGTGTTGACCGCCCCGATGGGTTGGACAAAGTCACGGGCCGCGCAAAGTTCGGGGCTGATGCATATGCGCCCGGCATGTTGCACGGTGCGATTGTTCGGTCCCCACATGCGCACGCACGGATCGTAAAGATCGACACCTCTAAAGCCGAAGCATTGGATGGTGTTAAGGCGGTTGTGACACGCGCGGATTTTGCGACTGGTTTGCACGGCGAAAACTGGAACGTGCTGGAAAACGTCATGGCGGGGGACACCGCGCTATATGACGGCCATGCCGTTGCAGCGATTGCGGCGACATCTACTTTGATCGCGCGCGATGCTGTGAAGCTGGTCGAGGTCGAATACGAAATCCTGCCGCATGTGATTGACGTAGACGATGCGATGAAACCGGACGCGCCGGTGATCCGCGAAGGTCAGCAATCAAAGCTGGTGCCTGAAGGCATGCACCCGAACGTTGTGAATTACTATGACGGTGGTCATGGCGATATCGACGCCGGATTTGCCAAAGCTGATCTGGTGATCGAACGGTCCTTTACGACCGAGGCGACCCACCAAGGCTATATCGAACCCCACGCCGCGCTCGCGACTTTGGGCAACGACGGCAAGGGTGAGCTTTGGTGCTGTACCCAAGGCCACTTCATCGTGCAAAAAACCTGCGCTGCACTGCTTGGCATGGACACAAGCCAGCTGCGCGTGACAGCTTCGGAAATCGGTGGCGGATTTGGTGGCAAAACCACTGTGTTCATCGAACCGGTCGCATTGGCGCTATCGCGCAAGGCCAACCGTCCGGTGAAAGTTGTCATGACACGGTCTGAGATTTTGCGGGCAACTGGACCTACCTCGTCTGCGTCGATGGACATCAAGATCGGCATGACCAACGATGGCCGGATGATCGCCGCCAAAGGCGTGTTCCGTCTTCAAGGCGGTGCGTTCCCTGGTGCGCCAGCTGGTATGGCTGCTGAATGTGCTTATGCGCCCTATAACCTCGATGCGGTTTCGATCGAAGGCTACGAAGTTATGGCCAACCGACCCAAGCAAGCGGCATACCGTGCGCCGGGGTCGCCTATGGCAGCGTTTGCGGTGGAATCCGTTGTGGATGAACTTTGCAATACGCTGGGTCTTGATCCGATTGAAACCCGCCTGAAAAACGCATCACGCGAAGGCACCAAGGCCGCTTACGGCCCGACATGGGATCGCATTGGGTTGGTCGAATGCCTTGAGGCTGCGCAAGAGCATCCTCATATCAGCGCCCCATTGAAAGAAGGTGAAGGTCGCGGCGTGTCTTGTGGGTTCTGGTTTAACCACGGCGGCGAAACCTCGGTTTCGTTGGCATTGTCCGAAGATGGCACAGCGCAGGTTTCGGTAGGAACGCCGGATATCGGGGGATCGCGGGCGTCGATGGCGCTGATGGCGGCTGAGATTTTGGGCATCCCTTACGAAAACATCCGCGTAACTGTCGCCGATACGGCAACGCTTGGGTACAACGACGTTAGCCACGGCAGCCGCGTAACCTATGCGTCGGGTCTGGCGACGATTAAGGCTGCCAAAGACGCGGTCGGGAAGCTTTGCGACCGCGCTGCACAGAAATGGGGTATCGACCCTGAAGCTGTGATTTGGGAAGATGGCTGCGCCAAGCCAGCGGGGCCAAACGCCGGACAGTTCGACCCTATGCCGCTTAAGGAAATCACCAAGCGCATGGGGCGCACCGGTGGTCCGATCTCGGGCCACTTCGAAGCGACGCCAGAAGGTGCTGGTGTTTCGTTCGGTGTTCACATTGTTGACGCGCATGTAGATCGCGAAACCGGCAAGACGTCGATTGGTCGTTACACGGTCATTCAGGACGCAGGCAAAGCCATCCACCCGACCTATGTTGAAGGTCAATATCAGGGCGGCGCAGCGCAGGGTATCGGTTGGGCGTTGAACGAAGAATACGTCTATGGCGAAGACGGGCGTCTTCAGAACACCGTGTTCCTTGATTATCGCATCCCTGTGGCTTCGGATCTTCCGATGATCGACACTGTGATCGTCGAAGTGCCTAACCCGGGTCATCCGTTTGGTGTCAGGGGCGTTGGGGAGACCGGCATCTGTCCGCCACTGGCGGCCATTGCGAATTCGGTTTCCAATGCGGTTGGGGTTCGGATGACGTCATTGCCGATGTCACCTCCTAAGATCCTGAAAGCCCTGAAAGACAACGGCTGATGGTAGAGGTCAATCTCTGGCCGGGGCTGCGCCGTTTTACGGATGGCGCGGATAAAGTTGAGGTTGAAGCAAAGAATGTGGGCGAGGTTTTAGACGGCCTCGTCCAACGATTCCCCGAATTGCACGAGATTATCGAAGCAGGTGTTTCTGTGGCAGTCGATGGAAAAGTCATTGCCAGCAGTCTGACAAATCCCGTGCGAGAAGACAGTGAAGTTTTTATAATACAACAGCTTAAAGGCGGTTGAATACACCCATTTGGTCAGATTGTTTTGCCACAAGCGCGGATTATTTCCCATTAATGTCGAACGACCGGTCGGTTTTTTCTTGATTAATGGCTGATTGTTTAATTCAATTACCCTGCGAGCATATAGGATTCTGTGCTTTGCTTAACTCATGCGGAAAAAGATTCGCTTGATAGTTACAAATTAAGGCGCACGATGCGCCGGACTGGGCTGATGACCCGTTGAATAGGTTGCAGGGAGAAATGCGATGACCAAACGTAGAACACTAATAGGATTGATGGGCGGAGCGGCGATCGCTGCGATTTCCGCAGGCTCAGCAATGGCGGCAGACGCCAACCTCAAAATGCACGGTTTCTTGCCGTTGGGCGCAACCATTCCAGCCAAAATTGTCCAGCCTTGGATTGATCAGGTTGAAGCAAACTCGAACGGCAGCATCGCTATTGAACATTTCGGCACGATGGCTCTGGGTGGCACGCCTCCTGAACTGTTTGACCAGGTTGTCGACGGTATCACCGACATTTCGTGGACTGTTATCGGGTACTCCCCAGGCCGATTCCCATCGACCGAAGTTATGGAACTTCCGTTCATGGTTGACGACGCCCGCGCCGCATCAAGCGCGCTTTGGAACCTGACTGAAAGCCAGTTGATGGAAACCGAATTCAAGGACGTAAAAGTTCTTGGTACTTGGGTGCACGGCCCCGGCATGTTCCACACAGCAGACCCGGTTGAAGAACCATCAGATCTTGAAGGCATGAAAATCCGTGGCGGCTCGCGCATGGTGAACCAGCTTCTCGAAGCCACCGGTGCAACCGGTGTTGGTATGCCAGTTCCAGCCCTGCCAGAAGCACTGTCAAAAGGCGTTGTCGACGGTGCAACCATTCCTTGGGAAGTTACCGGCACGCTGAAAGTTCCAGAGCTTGTTGAAAACCACACCGAATTCGACGGCCCAGCGCTTTATGTTCTGTCATTCGTCATGTCGATGAATCTCGATAGCTGGAACAGCCTGACAGCTGAACAGCAAGCTGCAATCGACGCGGCTTCGGGTCATGACTTCTCGGTCGCAGCGGGCGGTACACAGGAAGATGCCGATGCGCCAGCACGCGCAATGGCGGAAGAGCTTGGCAACAACATCATCACCGTTTCGGAAGAAGATGCAGCTAAATGGCAGGCCGTTGTGGCACCATTGGTTGACGGTTGGATCGCTGAGATGGACGGTAAGGGTATTGACGGCCAAGGCCTGATCGACACTGTTCAAGCTTCAATGGCTGCATACGGAAACTAAGTTTCTGCTATAAGCAAGAATAGGGCCGCGGCGCTTTAGGTGCCGCGGCCCAGATTTTACAAGCAAGCGTGGGCTGACATGCATCGTACAATCATGAATCTTTCACGCCTGATGGCGATCATAGGAGGCACGGTGCTTTCTGTTTTGATTGTCATGATCACCCTGTCGATCATTGGTCGTACACTGAATGGCATTTTTCACTCTGACTTTATGGAAACTGTGCTTCCCGCGTTCTCCGAGATGATGCTTGCAACCGGCGTTGGTCCAATAAAAGGTGACTTTGAGCTTGTCGAAGCAGGCATCGCATTTGCGATCTTCATGTTCCTACCGCTGACCCAGATGACAGCCGGTCACGCCGTTGTGGACGTGTTCACCAACTGGCTGCCAACCAAAGGCCAGCAATTCCTGAAAACGGTTTCCGAAGTTTTGTTTGCTCTAGTGCTGGTCGTGATCGCTTACCAGTTATACGAAGGCACTCTTTCCAAACATCGCTCTGGAACGACGACATTTCTTTTGCAGTTTCCGCTTTGGTGGGCCTATGCGCTTAGCCTTGTAGGCGCGGTTTCCGCTGCCATTGTCGGGGTCTATGTCGCGCTCGTGCGCGTTTACCAATTGATAACAGGTGTGGAAGTTCTTCACGACGAAGGAGCGGAACATTGACCGACTTGATGATTGGCGTTTTGTCGTTCCCCGCCCTTCTTGCGCTTATTTTTCTACGCGTTCCAATCGGGCTTGCCATGTTCATGGCTGGCTTCGGCGGGCTCTGGATGGTGCTCGGCAGCCCCGACGTGGCGCTCGCCCGTTTGAAAAGCGAAAGCTTCACGACGTTTTCCAGCTATTCGCTGTCCATCGTCCCAATGTTCCTGTTGATGGGTCACTTTGCGACCTTGGGCGGGATGAGCCAAGCCCTGTTCAAAGCCGCCGAAGGCTGGCTGGGTCACCGCAAAGGCGGGGTCGCCATGGCCGCCGTTGGCGCCTGTGCGGGCTTTGGTGCGATCTGCGGATCGTCGCTGGCCACCGCCGCCACCATGAGCCGCGTCGCCCTGCCTGAGATGAAGCGCTACGGCTACGCGGGCGGGTTTTCGACTGCAACGCTTGCTGCCGGTGGCACGTTGGGCATTCTGATCCCGCCCTCTGTCGTGCTGGTGATCTATGCGATCATTACCGAACAAAACATCGCCAAACTATTCCTTGCGGCCTTTGTGCCCGGCATTCTGGCGGCCTTGGGCTATGTGATCGTGATCTCGATCTATGTGCGCATCTACCCAGAGTCCGCTGGTATCCGCGAACGCGTCCCTTATGCGCAGCGCTTCAAAGACTTTATCGCCGTTTGGCCAGTTCTGCTGGTGTTCGTCTCGGTCGTAGGCGGCATCTATGGCGGTATCTTCACCCCGACCGAAGGAGCAGCCGTCGGTGCACTTGGCACCGGATTGATCGCCTATTTCAACGGCGGTTTGAATTTCCGCAGCTTGGGTGAAAGCTTCACCGTGACAGCGAAATCCACCGCGATGATCTTTTTCATCGTTCTGGGTGCAGGTTTCTACAACGGTTTCTTGGCACTAACGCAGGTGCCACAGACCATTGCGGAATGGGTGGTTAGCCAAGGGCTGAATGCTTGGATCGTGCTTATCTTGATCCTCGTGTTTTATTTGCTGCTTGGCTGTCTGATGGATTCATTGTCGATGATCCTTTTAACAGTGCCGATCTTCTTTCCGGTGATTATTGCGATGGACTTTAGCCTGACATCCTTGGCCGAACTTCAAGCGATGAAGGCCATGGCGGTCATAGATGGCGGGTTGATACCCGACGGAATGACCAGTGACATGCTCGCCAATATCAAGGCAGCGATCGCCAACGGGGCCGAGCTTACGCGTGAGCAGATGAAAGCTCTCGACATCCGCATGACCAAGGGCATGGCCAACCGCATCGAGTATGAACAAGTCGCGATCTGGTTTGGTATCATCGTTCTGATCGTTGTCGAGGTTGGCCTGATCACGCCGCCTGTTGGCATGAACCTGTTCATCATCAACGCGATGGATCGAAAGACGCCAATGGTCGAAACCTATAAAGCCGTGATCCTGTTTGTCGGCTCTGATCTGGTACGCGTAGGCCTACTGGTGGCCTTCCCAGCGATTACGCTGTTCCTGCTGCCGATATAGGCAGGGACGACACTGGTCCGGAATAAGGGCGCAGCCCGCCGGACCAGCGCCTGCCCGTTCCGGCGGGCTGGCGCTTTGATGAGGGAACGTGATCCGATTAGGTCGCGCTTGTTTTGCGAGATAAAGTGACAAACAGAATTGTTGCTGCGCCACCCCACGGGCAGGCGCTGGTCCGTCTTGAGTAGGAATTCACTGATTTGTTCGTAACTAGTTCCGACGAGTAGTTTGCTCACATGCAGTTTGCCAATCGTCGTGTTCAGAATATCTTCCTATGCGCCGCGTTGCTGCTTCTGGGATCCGTTATCGGCTACAAAATCGGTATATGGGTGTGGGCAGGTGAAATTCGCATCGGATGGATTGATCTTGCATACTTGCCTTTGGTGGGGTCGCTCGTTGGGGTAATGCGCACGCGCCACCTCTAGACAATTCACCCCCCTTATGAGAAGGCTCCCCGCAACAGGAGACTCTCATGACGACCACCCGTTTTGCCCCTTCGCCGACAGGCTATATCCACGTTGGAAACCTTCGTACGGCGCTTTTTAACTACCTGATCACCCGCAAGGCGGGCGGCACGTTTATCTTGCGTATCGACGACACGGATCCAGAGCGTAGCAAGGAAGAATACGTCGACGGGATTAAGCAGGATCTGGCATGGTTGGGCATTCACTGGGACAAGGTTGAACGCCAGTCCGAGCGTCTGGACCGCTATGTTGATGCCGCCGACAAGCTGCGCGACATGGGGCGGTTTTATGAGGCGTTTGAAACGCCGACCGAGCTGGACCTGAAGCGCAAAAAGCTTTTGAACATGGGTAAGCCGCCGGTTTACGACCGCTCGGCCTTGGCGCTCAGCGATGATGAAAAAGCCGCGATGCGGGCTGAACGCGGTAACGGCGTTTGGCGTTTCAAGCTTGATCAGGAACGGATTGATTGGGCGGACGGTATTCTGGGCGATATCTCGATTGATGCGTCCTCGGTCTCTGATCCGGTGCTGATCCGCGGCGACGGACAGTTCCTTTATACGCTGGCGTCAGTTGTTGATGACACGGATATGGGTGTGACCAACGTTGTGCGCGGGTCGGACCATGTGACCAACACGGCGACGCAGATCCAGATGATCCGCGCGCTGGGTTTTGAGCCACCTGAATTCGCACATCATTCATTGTTGACAGGACCTCAGGGCGAGGGGCTGTCCAAGCGTCTTGGCACCTTGGCGCTACGCGATCTGCGCGAGCAGGGCGTACAACCGATGGCATTGCTAAGCCACATGGCACGGCTTGGGTCGTCTGATCCGTTTGAGATGCGTTCAAGCATGGATGAGCTGATCGAAGGTTTTGACGTGACCCGTTTTGGCGCGGCCCCGACGAAGTTCGACGTGGAAGATCTGTTTCCACTGACGGCGCGGTATTTGCATGGTCGGGAACTGGATGTTGTTGCTGACAAGATCGCAGAGATTGGCGTCCCAGCTGATCTGGCTGAAAACTTCTGGAACGTTACCCGCGAAAACATCACCACGCTGAATGACCTTCAGGGATGGTGGGAGCTTTATCGCGACGGGGCAGAGCCTTTGATCGACGATGAAGATCGTGAGTTTATTGCCGAGGCGTTGGCATTGTTGCCCGAGGTTCCGTTCACCAAGGACACTTGGAAAGCGTGGACGGATGAGGTGAAAGCCGCGACTGGACGCAAAGGCAAAGGTCTGTTTATGCCGCTTCGCAAAGCTCTAACGGGGCAGGAACGCGGGCCGGATATGTCGGACGTGATGCCCTTGTTGCAGACGATCCGCGCGAAGGGGTAATCAGCGGGGTGTGCATTTATTGCGCACCTTGATCCACTAGGAGCCTATGACTCTACAACCGACGCGCTGCATTTCGCTTTCCAAAATCGCCTTTTCTGATCGCTTCAAAGTTTGCGCCCTTGGATAAATCGGCTTGGCGCGGTCATCCAAGATCGGGGCATCCCAACCGTTTGTGGTGTCGAAGAACGACGTCACGCCGTCTTTGCCAAATTCGTTCAGGTAGCCTTGGATCACCGTTCCTAGATAGCTCAGCAGGATCGGGTGTTCTTCGGTGGGCATATGGTGTTCGCCGTCGGGGATCGCGTAGATCGAGACTTCGTGCGGTAGCTCATAGGGGTGGTCCACATGGCTTGAGGCGGGCACGCGGTCATACGCATATTCGCGTTCATCAAGCGAAAGCCAGTCTCCGTTTGGTACTTCGGCCATAAGGCCCTCGATCCGGCTATCGGGGCAGGGGATTGCGGTTAGGAAGGCGACCTGACGGTGGCTTGTATAGCGCCAGGCCCGCCGCCAGCCAGTGGCCGAAGCGCGGTGGGCGTGGTCATAGTGATGCGTCGCGCGGTTTACGAGGCTGCCATAGCCAAAGAAGAACGGTTTCATTGGCGCGACCTTAGCACGCGTGATGGGCTGATGTTTAGGCTTCTTGCGGCAAAAAACAGACCTGCGATCAGGGTCGATCCAATGCCGCCGATGATGATGCCAAGCGCCGAGGGCCAGATGATCTGATAACTGAGGTCAAATACGAAGTGGCAAACCGCCCAGCCCGCGGTCATGCCGAAAGCCAGCCCGACCAGCCCGGCGGACAGGCCACTAAACAGCGTGACGCCTGCGCTGTAGCTGGTTGCAGCGGCGATGTTCTTCAGGATGCGGGCCTCGCCGGTTTTCGGCAGGCGCGGCGAGGATCAGGGTGCTACCGTGGTGTTCTTGCAGGCCTAAGAGAAGTTTCATTATGGCGGCTCCATTGGCGCCATCAAGATTGCCGGTGGATTGGAGTGCGCAGAATGGGCTTTGTACGGAGAAGTTCACGGGGTCATTATCGCCTTTGGTGGCAACGATATGCTGCGGGGGTTTCCGCCGAAACTGGTGCGCAACAACCTCGCGCAGATTATTGAGATTGCCCAAGGCTATAATGTAGATGTGCTGCTGGTCGGCATGAGCGCGGCGTTGAATTATGGGCAGGAGTACAAGGCTGCTTTCGACGCGATTTACCCGTCATTGGCCGAGGAATACGGCGTGCAGCTGTACGACGATTTCGTCGGGGCGATCACTCGAGACCAATCAATGGTCAAGATACAAGAGTTCATGCAGGGCAATGGGCTGCATCCCACAGCCGAAGGGGTGCAGATGATTGTTGAGGATATGGGGCATGCTGTGTTGGGGATGATTGAGGGGATGGATCATCGGTAGGGGTGGTATCTGTATGTGGATGCCTTATATATTCCGTAATCAACATGTGAACGGAGGCCGCAATGGCTGACTTGAAAAAAATGACCTGTTTTGAATGTGGTCAGGTGAACCGTGCTCCTGCAGATCGGGTGGCCGGGGCAAAGTGTGGGACATGCGGGGCGAAGCTTTCTTCTGGCAAGGCGGTTGAGATCGACCTCGCGACACTGCAGAAGGCGGCGCGGAATGACGAGGTGCCTTTGGTGGTGGATTTCTGGGCGCCGTGGTGTGGGCCTTGCCGGATGATGGCGCCTGAATTTTCCAAGGCGGCGCAAGCGGTTAACGGCGATGCGCGGTTGGTGAAGATCAACACCGAAGAATTCCCAGCCGCCAGCCAGAAATACGGCATTCGCGGTATTCCGACGATGATAGGCTTTAAGAAGGGCAAAGAGGTCAAGCGCCAGTCAGGTGCGATGCCGGGTAGTCAGATCGTGTCTTGGGTCAAAGGTGTATGATCGCCGCGCCTTAGTTGAGAATAATTCGCAACTGGCTTGACTTTTGCGAATGGTTCGCAAATAGAGAGTGAGATTATTCCTCAAAAGGCACCACAAATGCGTCTACTGGTTTCTCTTCTTGCCCTTGTTGTATTCTCCGGTCCGGTATCGGCTGAAAAGTTGAAGGTTGTGACGACCTTTACTGTTTTGGCGGACATGGCTGCGAATGTGGCGGGGGACGCGGCGGATGTTGTGTCGATCACCAAGCCGGGGGCCGAGATCCACGGTTATCAACCGACACCGCGTGATATTGTGCGGGCTTCTGATGCGGATCTGGTGCTTTGGAACGGTATGAACCTAGAGCTGTGGTTTGAGCAGTTCCTAGGCAACCTAGGCGACATTCTATCGGTCACGCTGACCGACGGCATCGTCCCTATCCCGATTTCCGAAGGCTCATACCTTGGCAAACCCAACCCGCACGCGTGGATGGGGCTTGAGAATGCCTTGATTTACGTTGCCAACATCGAAACGGCATTGATCGCGAATGACCCTGACAATGCAGATGTCTATTCGGCCAATGCAGCGGCCTATAGTGCGCAACTGGTGGAAACCGTTGGGCCTCTGCGTGACCGTGTTGCGATCATCCCCGAGGACAAGCGGTGGCTAGTGTCCTGCGAAGGGGCGTTTAGTTATCTTGCGCGGGACTTTGCTATGAAGGAACTGTTCCTTTGGCCGATGAACGCCGATCAGGTGGGAACGCCTAAGCAGGTGAAAAAGGTCATCGACACGGTGCGCGAACAAGACATCAAAGCGGTCTTTTGTGAAAGCACCGTATCTGATCGCCCAGCAAAACAGGTCGCCCGCGAAACGGATGCCAAATATTCGGGTGTTCTCTATGTGGATTCCCTGAGCAAAGCGAACGGGCCTGTGCCGACGTACCTTGATCTTTTGACGGTTACTGCGACAACAATAGCTGAAGGGCTGGAAAAGGGCGGCGAGTAATGGAAAGCGGCATCCAAGTCAGCGATGTGACGGTGACCTATCGAAACGGTCACACGGCCCTGAAGGATGCGAGCTTTGAAATCCCCGCGGGAACCGTGACAGCGCTGGTGGGCGTAAACGGGGCCGGAAAATCCACTCTGTTCAAGGCGATCATGGGGTTTGTCCCAGCCTCAAAGGGCAGGATCAAGCTGATGGGTCAATCGGTCAAGCAGGCTTTGAAAGCCAATATGGTGGCCTATGTGCCCCAAGCGGAAGAGGTTGATTGGACCTTCCCTGTCTTGGTCGAAGATGTCGTCATGATGGGGCGTTACGGACATATGGGGTTCTTGCGCCGTCCATGCGCAGCGGATCACGCGGCGGTAGATGAAGCGCTTTCGCGTGTGAACATGCAAGACTATCGCCATCGCCAGATTGGTGAATTGTCGGGCGGGCAACGCAAGCGGGTCTTTCTGGCGCGGGCATTAGCACAGGATGGCAAAGTGATCCTGCTGGATGAACCTTTCACCGGAGTGGATGTACAGACTGAAGACCAGATTATCGCTCTGTTGCGTGAACTACGTGACGAAGGCCGTGTTATGTTGGTTTCAACGCATAACCTCGGGTCGGTGCCAGAGTTTTGTGATCGGACGGTGTTGGTTAAGGGGACCGTGCTGAACTACGGACCCACAGAAACGACATTCACACCCGAAAACCTGAAAGAGGCGTTCGGCGGCGTGCTGCGGCACTTTACGCTTGGTGGTGCTGATCTACACGATGATGGCGATACACGTCAGGTGACGATCCTGACGGACGATGAACGCCCATTCGTTCAGTATGGCGATCAGACGAAAACCAAGGACGCCGAGGAATGATCGCACTTCTCGCTGAACCTTTTGCCTATAACTACATGACAAACGCCATGTGGGTTTCGGCATTGGTCGGCGGGGTTTGTGCGTTTTTGTCAGCATATCTGATGCTGAAAGGCTGGTCGTTGATTGGCGACGCGCTGTCCCATTCGGTCGTTCCGGGGGTGGCTGGGGCCTATTTGCTGGGCTTACCCTTTGCATTAGGCGCGTTTTTCGCCGGAGGTCTGGCGGCGGGCGCGATGCTGTTCCTGTCTGAACGGGCGGGGTTGAAGATCGACGTGATCATTGGGCTGATTTTCACCAGCTTTTTCGGGCTTGGCCTGTTCATGATTTCCGTGAACCCGATGGCGGTCAGCGTTCAGACGATCACGATGGGCAATATCCTCGCGATCTCGCCCGAGGACACGTTGCAGTTGGCGATTATCGGGGTGGTTTCGCTGGTGGTGCTCATCGTCAAGTGGAAGGACCTGATGGTCACATTCTTTGACGAAAACCACGCGCGGAGCATCGGGCTTCGGCCTGAGGTTCTCAAGGTGGTATTCTTTGCACTTCTATCGGCATCGGTGGTGGCGGCGATGCAGACTGTCGGTGCGTTTTTGGTGATCGCGATGGTGGTGACGCCGGGGGCGACAGCGTATCTTTTGTGCGACCGGTTTCCGCGTTTGATCATGACCTCGGTCGCTATCGGGTCTGTAACGAGTTTTGTTGGGGCTTATGCCAGCTACTTTTTAGACGGTGCGACGGGTGGCATCATCGTCGTCCTGCAAACGCTGATCTTCCTGTTGGCATTCGTCTTCGCTCCAAAGCACGGGTTGCTGGCGTCAAAGCTCAAAGCGGCGCGGGCGTTGGAGGCAGGGGCATGATTGATACGCTTCTTATGCCATTCCAGTTCGGTTTTATGCAGAACGCGTTTCTGATCGGTTTGGTGGTGTCGATACCTGCGGCCCTGCTATCGTGCTTCCTTGTGCTTAAGGGCTGGGCGTTGATGGGGGACGCAGTTAGTCACGCAGTTCTGCCCGGCATTGTCTTGGCATATGTCCTAGGGTTTCCCTTTCTGATCGGGGCTTTTGCGGCGGGGATGTTCTGTGCGGTGGCCACTGGGTATCTGGCAGAAAACGCTCGGGTGAAGCCCGATACGATCATGGGCGTTGTGTTTTCAGGTATGTTTGGCCTTGGGATCGTGATGTTTGTGGCAATTGAGACGGATGTTCACCTAGACCATGTCTTGTTTGGAAACATGCTAGGCGTCGGTCGCGCGGATATGGTGACGGCGATTGTGGTTGCGATCATCGTTTCGATTGGCGTGATCCTTAAGCGGCAAGACCTGTTGTTACACGCGTTTGATCCGGCACAGGCACAGGCGGCAGGGTTGCAGACGAAGTTGCTGCATTACGGGTTGCTGGCGTCGTTATCCCTGACTGTGGTCGCTTTGCTATCTTCAGTCGGTCTGATACTTGCCATTGGTCTGTTGATCGCCCCCGGTGCAATTGCCTTTCTAATCACGAGGCGATTCGGGGTGATGCTGATAGCCTCGGTTCTGATTTGCGAGCTGTCGATGTTTGGCGGCACCTATCTAAGCTTCTGGATCGACTCGGCCCCCGCGCCGACTGTGGTGCTGGTGATGACCGTCCTGTTCATCGCCGCGTTCATCCGTAAACTGGTCTTGAACCGGCGGATGTCGCAAATGCTGGGCTGACGGCGTAGATTTCGCTGGAAAACCCGTGCCCGCCGCCATATCACAGCTTGAAACCAGCAAGGATGGATGGCGCGATGTCAGATGATCTTTTCAACAGCTTCATGAACGGCCCCGACGAAAAGGGTCGCTTCGGTGATTTCGGCGGACGGTTCGTATCCGAAACCTTGATGCCGCTGATCCTCGATCTGGAAGCGGAATACGAAAAGGCCAAGACCGACGATAGTTTCTGGGCCGAGATGAATGATCTCTGGACCCATTATGTAGGCCGCCCGTCGCCGCTTTATTTTGCTGAGCGGATGACCGAAACCCTTGGTGGTGCCAAGATCTATATGAAGCGCGACGAGCTGAACCACACCGGTGCGCACAAGATTAACAACGTGCTGGGCCAGATCATTCTGGCGCGTCGCATGGGCAAGACCCGTATCATCGCAGAAACCGGTGCGGGTCAACACGGTGTTGCGACGGCGACCGTATGCGCCAAGTTCGGTCTGAAGTGTGTTGTCTACATGGGTGCGCATGACGTTCAACGTCAGGCCCCGAACGTGTTCCGTATGCGTCTATTGGGGGCTGAAGTCGTTCCTGTGACCTCTGGCCGTGGTACGCTGAAAGACGCGATGAACGACGCGCTGCGGGATTGGGTCACTAATGTCCGTGACACGTTCTATTGCATTGGAACGGTTGCTGGCCCGCACCCGTATCCGGCGATGGTTCGTGATTTCCAGTCGATCATCGGCAAAGAAGTCCGCGAACAGTTACCCCATTACGAAGGCGAAGGCGCGTTGCCTGATACCGTTGTGGCCGCAATCGGCGGTGGGTCAAACGCGATGGGCCTGTTCTTCCCGTTCCTTGATGACGCATCGGTCAACATCATCGGTGTTGAAGCCGGCGGTAAGGGCGTGAATGACGACATGGAACATTGCGCGTCGCTGACCGGTGGTCGCCCGGGCGTGCTGCATGGCAACCGGACCTATCTGCTGCAGGATGGCGATGGCCAAATCCTTGAAGGGTATTCGATCTCGGCCGGTCTCGACTATCCGGGTATCGGACCCGAGCATAGCTGGCTGCATGAAACGGGCCGCGCGCAGTATGTTTCGATCACGGATATGGAGGCGCTCGAAGCGTTCCAGTTCCTCTGTGCGCAAGAGGGAATCATTCCCGCACTTGAGCCCTCTCATGCGCTTGCGCACGTCATGAAAATCGCGCCAACGCTGCCAAAAGACCACGTTTTGGTGATGAACCTTTGTGGTCGCGGTGACAAAGACGTCCAGACTGTCGCAAAGTTCCTTGGCTTTGATATGAGCGATACCGAAGGCCGCGCCGCCGAGTAATTCGCCTTATTCTACTGACGAAATTGACCCGCTCAGCGATATCTGGGCGGGTTTTTCTTTGGGACTTCGGCCCTAAACCAAAGTTTAGAGCCGTTTTTCAATGGTTTATGTTGGAGGGGTGCCGTAAACTTAACCAGGTCGAATTAGAAATACCCTGCAATCTTACCGTTACATGACTTGAACTTCAGCGATTTCGCGCCAGGTTTGCATTGCAAGCGACCGCATTTCTCGGAAACTGGAGGATACCATTTCATGGCGCGGAAGGTGAAACAGGTTGGCTGCGGGATCGTGGATGGAGACAAAACGCCGCAATTTCCCCGGCGATTTGAAGCGCTTCATGGCCCTCTCACGTCGTCGGACACTCCAACAATCACCGAGTGAAAGCCAAAGCCGCTTCGCCCTCTTCAATTCGCACGGCTTGAATCTTGTCTGCATGTATAGACATTCGCTTTTTTCGCTCAATTGCCGATGCTTCGAATGCCTCCCTACTGGGATAAACAGATGTTAAAGTTGCTGTTATTGCCCCGGTTCGCAAAAAAGTCAGAATCGATGCGCCTAAGAAGCCTGAAGGCGCCGTTTCCACATAATTGTCTTGCAATTCATTTGCGGCATTCTCCGAAACGAACTCGATATAGTTCATCCTTATAAAACTCATATTTTTCTCCGTAGACTTGAAGCTATTCTCCACTCAAGTTGTTTGCCATAGAGAACGTCCAAACCATTATTTCTAGGCATTCCTCAGGCCTGTTGCGTTAGCCGGGATTGCTAAAAAATTATGCAGGCTCCCAAATTTCCCACTGTGCATTTCCCTCAGCATCAACGTCCCAAGTATACATGTGGGCCTTACCGTTTAAGGAAGATAGAGAAGGGGCCGATGTTTCAAAAATTACACACCCACGAAACTCCACTCCACCTGCTTCAGTCAAATTGCCACATCCATTGGCCCTAAAAGTTGCAACACCATCAGCTGCCATGACAATTCCTGAATTTGGGCATTCCCCAATCCATGAGCCATTAGAAACAACCTCAGCTTGATAGGTTGCCGAGGTCGTGACGTCGACACCAGCTAGTTCACCTTGAGTTGTCGCTCGTGTTTCCATTCTGGGCATGCCGCCACCATTTGACGGCAATGCCTTATTGTTGGCTGGGCCAGACAAAGACCCGACATGCTTTCCAAGCATTTTAGAACCTCCTTTTTGCCTGCCTTCTCATTCGACTTCTCGAATTGACAGTAGGTTAACGCGGTTTAATTCCCGAAGAACGCTTAAGCCCTGGCGCCACCGCTGATGATGCATAGCCTCAACTTTACCATCGCTCACATAATAATTGAAAATATAAGTTTTATATGAATGTATAACCTAAGATTATTAATAATCCTAAATTCTGCCAAAAAAAGTGAGCAGGAAGGGTGGGGGCAAACCAATGGAAATGCATCAACTGAGATATTTCTTAAGAGCTAGTGATACGCTTCACTTCACGCGTGCCGCTAAGCAATGCAATGTCTCGCAGCCGGCTTTAACAAAGGCTATCAAAAATCTCGAAAAAGAATTGGGCGCTCCTCTTTTTGTCAGAAATGGAAGGCATATGGAATTGTCTGAATTTGGCAGACTTTTGCGACCGAATATTGAGAAAATTTACCAGCAAACAGAAATCGTCTCGGCGATGGCTGAAAGTCATCTCCAGTTAGAAAATATTCCGCTGCAGATCGGTATATTGAACACCATCGGACCAAGTATATTTTCTCGCTTCCTTTCCGATTTCCAAAAAACCAATCCTGGCATTGATATTTTGATTTCCGAACATCCCCTCGCGACGCTAAAGTCTTCCCTTCTAAATGGCTCAATCGAGATTGCACTTCTAAGTGACCCTTTTGAAGCTAGCGATAACTTTAGATCGGAACCGCTCTACAATGAAAGATACCTCGTCGTACTTCCACCGGGGCACAGGCTTGCGCAATACGATGGCGTAAGTCTTTCAGACATCTCAGGTGAGCCTTACGTCGATCGCCTCGCCTGTGAATTGAGAGATCTTCTAATGCAACGTGCCAAAACTGAAAGCGTTGATCTGCGCGCAAGCTATCGCAGTGATCGTGAAGACTGGATTCAAGCGATGGTACTTGCTGGTGTGGGGTTCGCATTCATGCCGGAGTACTCGATAACCAACACCAACTTGATAACCCGTCCTTTGATTAAGCCAGCCGTTGAGCGAACGATTAACATCGTGACCGTAGGAAGCAAGCCTCGCTCACGCTTCGCTTGTGTCTGCATCGAAAGCTTGAGAGCGTATTCTTGGCCCATTTAATCTAAGTAACCTGCCCGCAAGTCGGCTTTGTTGCGTAAATCGTTTGAAGGGCATGCTTCCCCTTGCCCCGGACTGATTTATCCTATGGCCTTCCGGTTATGAGCCGCCACGGTACCCGGAAAGCTGACGTATCCGGTCGCCCACAGTTTCTTAGTCTGTTCATTGACGATCTGATGGACGAGGTGCCGCTACCGCAAAAAGCGGAAAGTGTAGCTTACGCGGCGAAGTAGGAGTGGTACGGGCGGCCGGACTCGAACCGGCACGGCCTATACGGCCTGGAGATTTTAAGTCTCCTGTGTCTACCATTCCACCACGCCCGCAGTTTTCATCACCGAACTCCGCCGCGTAAGTAACGCGTAGATGCCGTAAGATTTTGCGATTTGCAATGGTGGTTTTACTGATCCGGCTTTTGCATCAACAAGACGTCGCGCAGAATGGATTCACTCATCCGGTGCGCGACGTTTGTTTCGATCTCTCGAAGCCCTGTTTCGGCAAAAACTGCTGTGAGTTCATCGCGTTTGGGCGTGTAGTTGTTAAAGGCGATGGTCAGCACGCCGTTGGGTTTCATGGACCGTACCCAACCGTTAGCGGCTTCGCGCAGTGTCTCGATCGGGCTGCGGGTGTTTTTGCCGCCCATGTGTTGGATGCCATAGGGAATATCGGTTGCCAGAATATCGAACTTGCGGTTCTGCATCAGCTCGGCTGCGTTGGTGGTGTCGCCGCTGATGATGCGCATGGATGCGCCTTCGGATGAGAATTCAAGATAGCGACCGGTTCCCTTTTTGTTGGTCTTTTGAACCCAGCCTTGGGTGAGCTTGTGTTTCTGGCTGTGCAGCTTTGTCCACTTTTTCAGGCCGCGCTGGATATCCTGAAGCGCCTGAGGGTCCTGTTCGACCCCGGTTGCCTTTAGCCCATAGCGCATCGCCCAAAGTAGGGTGGTGCCCCGTCCGCACATTGGATCACACAGGGATTTGGCATCCGGATTGGCCTGAATACTTAGGTTGATCAGCAGTTGGGTCAGCGTTTCATTGGTTTTTCCACGGTACTTCTCGCCCCAGACGAAATCGGGGTGAAGCTTGAAATCTGCCGATTGTGTCAGTGGTCGAAGCCCTTCGCCTGTAACCTCAAATACCCCCTGAACGAAGCTAAGGCGCAGAAGCGCCGAAATATCGGATTCCTTTGCGTCGATGTTCAAAAACTGCATGTCGCCATGCGTGTTTAGTGTCGGGCTCTGATCTGGAAGTGCGCCGGAAAGCTCTGCCTCTGCCACGGCAAGGGTCTGGGCGAAATAGGCGGCATAGGCGCGGGGGGATATCAACAGGGCGTAGCGGGGCATTCAGCGGAACTTATCTGCGAGTTTTTGGAGCGCCGAGCGGGTGTCTTCGACCGGTTCTTTTGGGGCGGGTTTTTCTGATGGCTTTGCCGTCGGCTTACTGTTTGACGACCGAGGTGGGTTCACCCGCAGGGCCACGGCGTTCATGAATTTCCCGCTGTCCCCAGATGCTAAATCTGATGCTCCGTCGCTGATGCCGCGCAGCAGATCATCTAGCCAGTCCTGATCGGCTTTGGCAAAATCGCTTAGTACATATCCCGCCACGCGGGCTTTGTCGCCGGGATGTCCGATGCCAAGGCGGACGCGATCATAGTGGGGTCCAATATGCTGGTGGATGGATCGCAGGCCATTGTGACCGGCGTGCCCTCCGCCGGATTTGGCGCGGGCCTTTCCGGGGGCAAGATCAAGCTCGTCGTGAAATACGGTGACGTCGACTGTGTCGAGTTTGTAAAACCGCATCGCCTCGCCTACGGATTGGCCAGAGAGGTTCATGAAGGTTTGGGGCTTGAGCAGGATCACCTTTTCCGAGCCAAGGCGGCCTTCAGATAGCTGTGCCTGAAACTTGGATTTCCATGGCCCAAAGCCGTGGTCGTCGGCGATGCGGTCAACGGCCATGAACCCGATGTTGTGGCGGTTGCCTGCGTATTTCGCCCCGGGATTTCCCAGACCTACGAATAGTTTCATGACGGTTTGTGTCCCATCGCGTTTCAAGTTGCGACGGGTATAGCGGTCTCTGTTGGGGCGATCCAGTGATTAGCCGTCGAAACGGTTCGTCGGGCGATGGTGTCGCTTAGATCAAACCTGTGAAAACAGCGAATTCGCGATCATGTCGGCAGACGCTGCACTTAGTGCAACGGGCGTGTCGTGCAGCATGGCAAGACGGGTGAGGGCCTGCATGTCGACATCTCCGCTATGGGCTTGGGTCGGATCGGCGAAGAAGATCACGGCATCCAGTTCACCGGTCGCCACAAGTGCACCAAGTTGCTGGTCACCCCCGCGAGAGCCGCGTTGTAGGCGTTGGATGTTTAGGGCAGGGGCGGCTTCTTTGATCATGCGACCCGTGCCCCCGGTGCAGATCAGACGGTGGTTTTCCAGCTGGCGGGCATATCGCATGACCCATGCGCGTAGGTGCGCTTTTCTGGTGTCGTGTGCGACAAGCGCCAGTCGCAACGGGGCGGTTGATTGGCGTTTGGCGGTTGACGTGAAATCAAGGATCGAGCGGATTTGTTCGGGAAATCCGGACCCCGAGGCAGGAAATTCTTCGGCAAAGGCCGCGGTCCCGACGGTAAACCCAGCCGCGCCAGCCATTGCGCAGGCGTCGATGCGATCTTGTGAATCGATACTGCCAGCCATGATCACCGGCTTTTCGACCGCTGAGCATACCTGTTTCATCAGTTCTGGTACGTCGCCATTGTATCTGTAGGCCAGCAAATCCAGCCCGTGGACATGTTCAAGTTCAGCCAATTGTTTTGCTGAATCGACGATGGCTTCGGCGGGGCCTTGCAAAATGCTGGGGTGGTCAACGATTTGACCGGGGAATGGATAATAGCGGATGGGATGGCGTCTTGTGACTTCGGTCACTTGTGCGGCGCGGGTTCCGCCAAGTAGGCAATCAACGTCCAGATCAACGGCCGAACGGGCCGAGGCAAGTTCTGATGTTTCATCAAGGCTGACCACTTCAAGATACGACCGCCCCCCAACTGACCGGATGGCATCAGCAACGGCTTTCAGTTCTTCAAACGGTAGTCCCACATCTTTGAAGCCGATATGACGAACGCCGCCTTCCAGAGCTTCGTCAACACGGGCGCGGGCATCAGGGATTGTCCGGTCGTTGGACGTGAGCATTAAAATAAAGTCGAACGCCATCGGGAACCTCTGTCAGTGGTGTTCCATCATCTAATCAGTAAACCGCAAGGGACGAAACGAAAAACGCGGTCCCGAATGGAACCGCGTTTTGAATGCTTTTGCGATGTGGTGGGAAGATTACTCTTCGCCGCCCTCTGCTGCTTCTGCTGCGACTTCTTCGCCTTCAACTGCATCGCCTTCTTCTTCATCGTCATCCGAAGATTTCAGACCCGAAGGTGCCTGAATGTTGGCAATAACAAAGTCACGGTCGATAGTCGGCTTCGCACCGCTTGGCAGATCGACGTTTGCAATGGTGAGAGTGTCACCAATTTCAGATTCCGCGAGATCGATGGTAATCTTCTCTGGAATGTCGCCTGCAGTTACAACCAGTTCGACTTCTGGACGAACGATGGTCAGAACGCCGCCAACTTTGATACCAGGTGCAGTTTCTTCATTAAGAAACTCAACCGGAATGAACAAAGCGATTTTCGACGTACGACGCAGACGCATCAGGTCGAAGTGGGTCGGAAGGTCTTTGACAACGTCACGCTGAACGTCGCGGCAGATTACACGAACGTCTTCTTCACCTTCAACTTTCAGGTTGAAGAGAGTCGACTTAAAGCGGCCAGCTTTCAGGCGCTTTAGAAGTTCGTTGAACGGAACCTGAATTGACAAAGGTTCGTTGTCGCCACCGAAAACGACGCCAGGGACTTTACCGTCACGACGCGCTGCACGAGCGGCGCCCTTGCCTGTCCCCGCACGTTTCTCGGCGTGAAGATCAGGAATTGATCCAGCCATGATAATTCTCCATAGGTTAGGGCGGGCATCCTCCAAGGCTGTATACCCGCGTGAAGCTGCGCGTATAGACGGCTTGGGTTCGGTTGAAAAGTGGGATTTGGCCCTGAAATACAGCAATAACTGCCTTTTTACGAGGATTTGACGTTGGAAAAGCGCGATATCGGGATTTCAGCGCCGGCAACACTGGCCTTTGCCGCCGAAGGACTGTGCTGGGGCAGCTTTGTCGCACAAATTCCCGTTTTGAAAGAGCAGATCGGCGCAAGTGATTCCCAGTTTGGTATGGCGATGCTTGTAGCCACGATTGGGGCGGTTGTTGCGATGTGGCTGGCCCCTGTTATTGACCGGCTTCTGGCCGTCAAAGCGCTTGCCATATTGGCGTTGGGAATGAGTCTGTCGTTTCTTCTGCCCGGCTTGACAACATCAATCGCCCTGTTCGCGGTATTCATGCTTTTGGCCACCGTGTTTTCTGGGTCTTTGGACGTCATAATGAACGCCAGAGTTTCGTCCATCGAAGCCGTAACTGGCAGACCGCTGATGGGGTATCATCACGGCGTTTTTTCGATGGCCTATGCGTTGTCGGCCTTTATGACCGGTCTTGCGCGGGCTGCGGGTTTCAATTCGCTGCAGATATTTAGCGTGATTTTGGTAGTGATCGCGGCCTGTTCGATCTGGATGCTTAGACCCACACCATCACGCGAAAGCCAAGCGGGTGGGCAGGCTGCCGAGCTGCGATTGGGGTTGGTTATTTTGCTGGTCGGCGCGGTCATCTTAATTGCATTTTTCGCAGAACAAGCGACCGAGGCCTGGTCAGCGCTTCATTTGGAGCGCTCTCTTGGGGCAGGGGCAGTCGGGGGCGCGTTGGGTCCCACATTGCTAGGTGCAACAATGGCGGTTGGCCGGTTCTCGAATCAGTATTTCCTGAAGTTCCTGACGCCAACAGGCTTGATCCATGGGGCTGCGATAACGTCGGCACTTGGGGCATTTATCGCGGCGGCAGCGTCGTCTGTCGCGGTCGCCTATTTCGGGTTCGTTGTATTGGGGTTGGGCATATCGGTTATCGTGCCGATGGGCTTCGCGGTTCTTGGGCAAGTCGTTTCAGAAGCGTCGCGAACCAAGGCAATCGCGAGGGCCGCAGCCTTTGGATATGTCGGGTTCTTTATCGGGCCACCCATCATGGGTTTCCTGTCAGAATGGCGCGGGCTTTCGGCGTCGTTCACCTTTGTCGGGGTCGCGTTGCTTTTAGTGCCCCTTCTAACGATGCCTCTGGCAAAGCGGATACGCTAATGGGGCCGGTAGTGGCCTGATTCCAGGACTTCTGCGTGTAGCGCGTAGTCTTTGTGCAGCCGCAGTTTCAGGCGTTTTTCCAGCTCGGTTGAAAGGCTGACGTCGATATCTATAGGCGATACGTTTTTTGTCGGAATGTCCAATGTGGTTTCAAACCGATCCTCTAGGAAGGTTTTGAATTCTAACGGCTTTTCATATGCGAACAGATGGTCGACAAGTACTTTATCCGCATTGTCCGTTAGGAACCGGTGCTGCGTGCCCAGCTTTGCCGTGGGCGGAGGTGTGTCGCTTAGGAAACCTTCGATGTATTCGTCAAAGCTCATACCTTTTGAGCTGTTGGGTTGGCCATCAAGAGACGCTTTTTGGCGATAGCGATACCAGCTTTTTAGTTGGTCCAATGGGTCCCGCATCACAGCGACCGTTTCGGGGCGCAGGTCGTGCACCTTGTCTAGAAACGGTGCGATCAAGCGAACATACTTGCGGGCAGGTGTGTGTTTTAGGCTTGGGCGTTTGCGATAGATAATATCTGCCCGCCCACGAAGCGCGGCTTCATAGGCCGTTGTACCTGTCTTGGGCACAGCCAAAAACACAAGGTTCTCTTTGAAAAAGACCTGCAAGCCTGCTTACTCTTGTTCTTTTCAGGAACTATGGCAACGCAGGCTGGCGAAGTCAAAAGCTGGGCTATGA
>CAYZAY010000010.1:0-43094 GCA_964476515.1 uncultured Rhodobacterales bacterium | reverse complement strand
TCATAGAAAACATTGCTCGAAAGAGACCGGAACTAAACCGTGACAAGTCCAGTTTGCATAAACTTCGCAACAGTTAAATTTGCGCTAGCTCCAAAGTCGGTTGAAATGATACAAAGCTCTTTAGATAACAAGTTAACTATAATATCCACCAAGGGAACACTTCATGGGCGTCCGTTTCTTCTCTAGTAAGAAAAGACCTTTTCACCTTGGTCCCTACCCGCTTGAAAAGCTTAAGCGAACGGATGCGCCGGTTGACTTGGCAAGCGTTCCCCCATCAACCCAGTTAGATTTCCAAAGGCTCAACACGCCCCATTCATTGGTCAATGCGATGGGCGAATATCAGGCGATGATGGACGTCATCCGCGACGGGATCGTTAATCCGGTCAAAGGCGATGTGCCAGACGACCAAACAGAACGCGCGGACCATATCAAAGCGTTCGGGTATTTTCAGGACGCGTCACTAATGGGGATATGCGAATTACCCCAAGGCGCCCTGTTAAACACGCCGACCCGAAACCCTGATATTGATCGACTGGCCGAAGATATCCGGACCAAACAGACCAAAACGCTCGCGTCTGGCATCGACCAGATCATGGCAGGTCTAAAGGAATCCATAGAAGCGCCGTCTTCGGCGATCAGCGGTCATACCCACGCAGTGGTTTGCCTGTTCGAAAACACCCGCCGCCCCAAGCAGGAAGAACCGGGATCAGAATGGATACTGGACGCGCAACAACACCGCGCGGCGCTTAGATCGACTGAGGCCGCTGTTATACTCGCAAATTATCTGCTCCTGTTGGGTTTCAGCGCCAAGGCCCATAGTGCGACATCATCCGACGTGGATTTGAATAAACTGGCCGTTGCGGCGGGTCTGACGACGGTTGAAAATGGCAAGCTTGTCGCGCCGTGGATTGGCACTGATTTCGGCATTGCGGTTGTGACCACTGACTTTGCAATGGATGCGGACACGCAGCTTGCGCCAACGTCGGAACAACCCAAGTCGATCACGGATGGCTTTTCGTGGATAATCGGCAAAGGGCTGCCGCGCAATGCAACCACACGCGACCCGTTCATGCATCGTCGCTATGTCGACGGCGGGCATCCTTTTGAAAAACTAAAGCGCGTGGACGAGCCGACGACATTCATCGACGAAGAACGCGTCGCGCGGGTTCCAAAGCGTTCTGATATGTTTGCGCGATCTCAGTTCGGCGATCTTGGCAAGAAGCAACAAGACGCAGCGACCGGCGGCTGGTACGCCCGCAAGGCAGCACCGGCGTTTGCCCAGCGTCGAATGCTGGGGGCGTTTGTGCTTTTGCAGGACGGCGATCCTGTGGCCGCTGCGCCCAAGCCAACCGAGGCTGAACGCAATTCAGAGAACATCAAAGCCGCCAGCTATTTCTTGGGGATCGACGCGGTTGGAATATCGCGCTGTCCCGATTGGACATGGTATTCGCATGATGCGACCGGCACCGAAGTTAAGCCCCCACACGATCAAGCGATCAGCATGATCATAGATCAGGGTTTTGAAACGATGGAAGGTGCATCCGGCGACGATTGGATAGCCGTGTCACAGTCGATGAGGGCCTATTTGCGGTTTTCTTTGCTTGGTGGGGTGATTGCCAAGCAAATCCGCAACCTAGGCTATTCTGCCAAAGCCCACTCCGTCATGGATGGCGAGGTTTTGCAGCCTCCGCTTTTGCTGTTGTCCGGGCTGGGGGAAGTCAGCCGTATTGGCGAGGTCATTCTAAACCCGATCCTCGGCCCTCGGTTAAAGTCGGGCGTTGTGACGACGGACATGCCGCTGGCCCACGACAAACCAATCGACTTTGCCCTGCAGGCATTTTGCGAAAGCTGCAACAAATGCGCCCGTGAATGCCCTTCTGGTGCCATAACCGCTGGTCCAAAGCTGATGTTCAACGGCTATGAGATTTGGAAATCGGACAGTCAGAAATGCACAACCTATCGCATCACCACCGAAGGCGGCGCGATGTGTGGGCGGTGCATGAAAACCTGCCCGTGGAACCTAGAAGGGATTTTCGCTGAAAAACCGTTCCGCTGGATGGCCAGCAATATGCCGTCCTCTGCCCCGATACTGGCGAAGCTTGATGATAAGCTGGGTCACGGTAGCCTGAATGACGTCAAAAAATGGTGGTGGGATCTCGAATTGAAAGAGGACGGTGGCTACAAGGTCCCTGCCCAGCCGGTTAATCGGCGGGATCTGCAGACTGATCTTGACCTGAAATACGAAGACCAAACATTGGCCGTCTATCCGGCCAACCTGGCACCGCATCCGTGGCCTTATCCGTTTCCGATGGACCGCGAAGCTGGAATTCAGGCCTATCAAGACCTAATCACGGCGGGCGAATACAAAAAGCGCATCGCGAAGGGCGAAATCGAGGGTCTGGCCCATGTCCACCCGTCGTTCGACGACGCGCCTGTCATCATGGCGCAGGTGTCAAAGGTTGAACAGATGACGGATGGGGTGACAAAGTACGAATTCGAAGCCTTTGAAGGTGGTGATTTACCAGAATGGACAGCTGGGGCGCATTTGGATGTTGTGGTGACGCCAGAATTCCTGCGCCAGTATTCCATGTCGGGTGATCCAAAGGATCGTTCAAAATACCAAATCGGTGTTTTGCGCGAAGACGAAGGTCGCGGCGGTTCAAAGATGATGCACCGTATCTTCACGCAAGGGCGCAGGGTCTTTATTAGCAAACCAATCAATCATTTTCATCTGGATGAAAGCTCAACCAAAACCTTCCTCATGGGCGGTGGTATTGGCGTGACCCCGATGATTGCCTTTGCCCATCGGCTTCATGACTTGGGGAAAGATTTCGTCTTTCACTACTGTTGTAGCAAAAAAGCAAACGCGGGTTATCTGGATGATCTTGCCCAAGTGCCTTGGGCCGACAAAATCAATCTACATTTTTCGGACCAAGGCACCCGCGCCGATCTGGACGAGGTTTTGGCTAATTATCAGACAGGCTGGCATGTCTACACCTGCGGCCCTGATCGCTTTATGAATGGCGTGGTTGAAGCCGCCGAACGCCAAGGCTTCCCGGAAGAGGCACGCCACCTTGAGTATTTCTCGGTGCCAGAAACCCCCGATTATGTGAACCATCCGTTCAAGGTGAAATTGTCTAGTTCAGGCAAGGAGTTCGATATTCCGGTCGAAAAAAGTATCTCGGACGTTCTTGTTGAGAACGGAATACCCGTCGATGTGAAATGCGCCGACGGAATTTGTGGCGTCTGCAAATGTGGCCATTCGGGTGCAGAGGTTGAACACCGCGATTGGGTATTGTCAAAAGCGCAACAAAAGCAAGAGATCATCACCTGCCAATCACGCGCCGCCAAAGCCGACGATACGTTGATCTTGGACCTTTAGGTTTAGTCAGCGAAGGTTAATTCGGCGATTGCTATGCCCGCCTCGCCAGCGACCGAGTACAAAAGATAATCCCGCCCGCCTTCTGAATAAAAGGCAGGGTCACGCAATTGCCTAACAGTTGCAGGGGCAAGATCACCTTGTGAAGGTTCAAGCGGCAGGTGCCCACCTTCCCAGATTTCCGAGGGTTCCAGTAATTCTTGCACCTCTCCCAAGGACCAGACATGCCAGTCTCCATTTGCTTGAACTTCCGCGATTAGGATGCGTTCGGGACAGTCGCCAATCGCGCTCCACGCCACCCACATGCGTCCTTTGCGAACCAAGACTGCGGGATGACGCGTTCCTTCTGGCAACCCTTTTAGTATCGGCCCCTCGTTGAACGTCGTTCCGTTATCGTTGGATCGCCACATCTTCCCGCCCAGCGAAATCGCAAAGGTCGTGCCGTTCCATGTCCACACGCGGAAATAGGAGTCGCCAACAAGCGCGTTTGACGGCGTAAATCTGACCCCATCGCTAGACGTTGCAAATGACGTTGACTGGGTTGGCGCCTCCCACGGTTCAGGGCTGGAAACACCGTGAAAATACATCCGTAATTCTTGGCGGTCTTCGTCAACGTGCACATCCGGTGAAGCGATATGTTCATAAAACAAAGGCGTTTCCGCAATATCGAGCACACCGGGCGAATGGATATCCCAAGGCCCCTCCAAGCGGTCCGCATAAGCCAACCGAATGTAGCTACCCAGGTGATGTGCAAAATACAGGTGGTACTTACCCAATCGCCCCGACAACCAATCAGGCGTTTTAATAAGCGAAGGTCCATTCACATTCGCCCCCATCCGCCGATCCATAAACCGGCGAATGATGGGTCCCGACCCGATACGCTGTGCCGAGACCCTGACCATTCTTACCCCTCAACCGGAGGGAAGCGATATCTGGATGCCGCAACCGTCCAGTCCATATGGTTGCGAACATATTGCTGGCTGGCGTCCGAAGGTGGGTTGTAGTCCCAATGCTCTCCCGCTCCTGCTTCCATTGCAGCGTGCAGTTTCTGACGCGACTTTTGGGTTTTTATCACGTCAGCGCGTAGTTTTTCACTATCCCAACGCCCTGCCACCTCAGCAGCGAAAGCGGCTGATTGATCGGCATATGCTGGGTCATTGGCGAGATTGATCTTTTCTGCAGGATCATTCGCCAAATCATATAGCTGAACAGGGTCGGGATCGCAGTGGATATACTTGAACGCCCCCCGACGGATCATGAACACAGGATACGGGGTCATCTCGGCACAGTATTCACCAATGGCTTCGTCGATCGGATCGTCTTCGCCCCGTGCTAGGGGCATCAAGCTTCGCCCATCGACCGGTTCACCAAGCATGTCTTCGCTGCCCCCACCGATGTCCAAGACTGTCGGGAAGACATCCACCAAAGAGCACGCGTTTGCGACAACCCCCTGAGCAATATCTGGACCAGCCATGATCAATGGCACTCGCGCTGAATGCTCAAAGAAGTTCATCTTATACCAAAGCCCGCGCTCCCCCAGCATGTCACCATGATCCGCCGTTACTATGAAGACGGTGTTTTCCATCTCGCCCATATCTTCTATGGTTTTGACGATCTCACCGACCTTGCTGTCAAAATAGCTGACATTGGCCAAATATGCCCTTCGTGCACGAATAACCTCTTCATCGGTAAGGGGTGTGTAGCTGGCCTCGATCCCATCCATCACACGACGCGAAAACGGATCTTGTTCATCAGGTTCCAGCACGAAGTCCGGCATATCAATGTCGTCGTCCGTATAGAGGTTCCAAAACTCGGGCTTTGCAACATAGGGATCATGCGGGTGGATAAAACTGGCCAGCATTGCAAAAGGAGAGCTATTGCCAGCCGCTTTGTCCCTGCCCCGATCTATCAACCAACGGCGCGCGGCAAAGCCGACTTCGTCGTCGTAATCCGTTTGGAAAGTCGCAACAGCCATGCCGCTTTCCTTGACGGTTTGCATGTTATGATACCACTTGTCGATCCGCTCATCATGGGCTTCCCAATCGGGCGTCCACGCAAAATCCGAGGGGTAGATATCGGTCGTCACGCGATCCTGAAACCCGTGCTTCTGGTCGGGTCCGACAAAATGCATCTTGCCCGACAGGCAAGTACGATAGTCCAGCGCTTTTAAGTAGTGCGCAAATGTCGGGATCGTCGCCCGAAACTCACTGGCGTTGTCATATGCGGCAATCCTGCTGACATACTGGCCCGACATAAACGAAAAGCGCGATGGCGCGCAAAGTGGCGAGTTGCAATAAGCCGCATCAAACCGCGTGCCCCTTCGTGCAAGCGCGTCCATATGGGGTGTTTTAGCTGATCTGTGACCGTAAGCGCCCACGAAGTGCGGCGCCAATTGATCGGCCATGATTATTACGATATTTGGTTGTGTCATCTTTTGTCCTTTGAAAACGTAGCTGGTTAACGTGATCAAAGACCCTTGGGCGGGGGCTGATACTGCATACGTTTTTGATGACATTCGTTCATGCCCAAAGCATTGCACCGAGATCACCCGATTTGCCAAGAAAATATTATTGGCTTGGACGTTTCACTTCGTTCTGGAAAATCGGCAGGGGCGCAGAAAAATAAGCCAAGCCTTCGTTATCAATCCGCTCGATTTGACAGCGGGTGGCCACTAATAGGATAACCGACGTCAAACAACACACGAGTCAGAAGCAGCATGAATTCCAGCGACCAATCCGCATCCCAAATCATTCCCGAGCACTCGGTTGGGGCGACTGTCCAAGTTGTGATCAATTCGCTGTTCATGCGGATCAAGTCGGGTGAATACCCGCTTGATGCGCGTCTTCCTTCTGAACGAACCCTTGCATCAGATCTAGGTGTTGCCCGAAATACCGTGCGCGAAGCACTCGATGTGCTTGAAAGCCGCGATGTGATCAGCCGCCGCGCTGGCTCGGGAAGTTTTGTAACCTATCGCTCGGATCCCAAGCCTGAAAAAAACTATTCCTCGGTCGCAGACGAAACCAGTCCGTTGGATCATTTGGTTGTTCGCGGAATCCTTGAACCTGAAATGGTCAGACTAGCCGTCATCAATATGACGCCCAAGCAAATTGAAGAGCTGGATAACATCTTGTCCAAGCTCGAAGCAGTGCGCACGAACGTTGAAGAGTTCGTCAAATATGAAGAAGAACTATACCGCAAGATTGCCGAGGGTACGGATAACCCCCTTCTTGCATCATGTTACGGGCTTACGATTGAGGCTTGCCGTCAAAGCTTTCGTGCCGCCCTACTTCGCCGCCATCTGACGCCGCAGCGCATTCAAGACTATCAAAAGCGGTACAACACGTTGTTCAACGCTCTGGCATCACGCGATGTGGAATCTGCGGTCGAGTTCATCAAGCTGCATTTGATCGACGAACAAAAGCTTCTGCTTCAGGAAGGCTGAGCAACGTCCAAAAGAGCCTAGCGATTAACCGTTCGTGCATTTGGAACGGTCGAGTCGTTGGGCTTGTCCATCCGCTGTTCCCACAATTGGCCAAGGTTTGTCATTTCAGCCTTTAACAGTTTGCCATGCTCAGCCAACCAAGCCGGAATTGACCCGAATTCGACAATTTTTGCTTTGCCGTTTTGTATAGTCACAACCGGCCAATCCCCGACGAGAGCGTTTGATATCCCAAACATCTCATCCCCCCACCACTGGGCGGGCCCAAAGGCGTGAGTGACTTCTCCGATCTGCTTCATCGCGGCAAGAACCGAAACCGGCTGGGCCGATCCAACCTTTTCAACCGCCGCATGCCAGATATCCAGAATGGCAACATATTCCCAGCTCACCGCGGACCAGCTATCGGGGAAACGGGTGTTGTATTCGTCAAAAAATTCTTTCGGTCGGTTAAAGAAGAACGCCTTTTCACTCAGGTCAGGATCGTCAAAATCGGGAAACTGAAAAACGAATCCCTCCATAAATTCGGCCGAGGTTGCTTCAACCAATTTGGGATAATCATCCAAAGTGCAGGAAATAAGCTGCCCGTCGTAACCTTTCTGAAAGGCATATTCCGTCATCGCGTGCACCATCGGCGCATAGGATGTGCACCACCCTAAGATATCGGCCCCGCTATCAAGCATGGGCTGCACAATTTTCGCAGCATCAAAATCGTCAGGGTGATACTGAATCTCCTCAATCACCTCGATCCCAGCGGCTTTGAACGCGGCGCGATAAGTTGCCAGCGAAGGAAGCCCCAATGCATCCGTCTGCGAACAAATAGCTGCGGTCTTAAGCTCGCTTCGTTCACGCCTTAGCCAATCCACGCCCGTGACGTTGTAAATCGGGTGCAATTCGCTTGGCGCAATGAGATAGGGCGTATCAGGTGAAAGATCAGACGGTAGAAGCGTCGATGTCAGAACCTTGTTTTTCATCAAGTATTCGCTGACAGGACTAAATGTATCCCCCCCGAGCATCATCAATAGTTTGACGTTATGGGCCTCCACCATTTCCCGCGCGCCTTGCATGGCAAGCTTGGGATCATAACCACAATCAAAGGAATGCAATCGCAACGGATACCGCTTTGCCCCGATCAACATCCCACCCGCGCGATTAAGCCAATCCACCCAGATCTGGCAGCCGTTCAATCCGGGCCGGCCCCAGCTTTCAACAGGACCACTTAGGGGTCCAAGAAAACCAATATCAATCGGTTCCTGCATGCCCACTGACAGCCGGGGAAAGGCGCTATTAATCGCCAATTGATGTGCAAAACTTGTCGTCGCCATGACTCATATCTAGCATCTGCGCCCCAATTCTCCAGTCCAATTTAGTGAAATTGGTTTCCTGAAATGAATATTTGTTGACAGACAGGGTTAAAATGGTTCTAACTGGACCGGACCAAAAGAACCAATTTATAATTTTGGTACAGACCAAAACGCGACAGGACAAAGTTACAGGGAGACGACAATGTCTAAAAAACGTATCGCCATCATCGGTGCCGGACCATCAGGGCTAGCCCAAATGCGCGCCTTTCAATCCGCTGCCAAAAACGGCGAAGATATCCCCGAGATCGTTTGCTTTGAAAAGCAAGACGAATGGGGCGGACTTTGGAACTACACATGGCGCACCGGCCTAGACGAAAACGGTGAGCCTGTTCATTGCTCGATGTATCGCTACCTCTGGTCCAATGGCCCGAAAGAGGGTCTGGAATTTGCTGACTATTCGTTCGAAGAACATTTCGGCAAGCAGATCGCTTCTTACCCACCACGCGCAGTTCTTCTCGACTACATCGAAGGTCGCGTAAAGAAAGCCGACATTCGTGGCTGGATCCGCTTTAACTCTCCGATCCGCTGGGTTGAATACAACGAAGACGCTGGCAACTTCACTGTCACCGTGCACGACCATGCAAAAGACAGCACCTATAAAGAAGACTTCGTTCACGTAATCTGTGCGTCGGGCCACTTCTCGACGCCAAACGTGCCTTTCTACGAAGGTTTTGATACTTTCAATGGCCGCGTTCTGCACGCCCACGACTTCCGCGATGCACGCGAATTCAAAGACAAGGACATCCTGATCCTTGGTGCATCCTATTCGGCCGAAGACATCGGCTCGCAGTGCTGGAAGTACGGCTGTAAGTCTGTCACCACCTCTTACCGCTCGGCACCTATGGGCTTTGATTGGCCCGATAACTGGGACGAAGTTCCCGCACTTGAGAAAGTGGACGGCAACACAGCCTATTTCGTCGATGGCACGCAGCGCGAAGTCGATGCGATCATCCTCTGCACCGGGTACAAGCACTTCTTCAACTTCCTGCCTGACGATCTGCGCTTGAAAACGGCTAACCGCTTGGCAGCGGCTGATCTCTACAAAGGCGTTGTCTACGTTCATAACCCCAAGATGTTCTACATCGGAATGCAGGACCAATGGTTCACATTCAACATGTTCGACGCACAGGCTTGGTGGGTTCGTGATGCAATCATGGGCAAAATCGAAGTTCCAACTGACAAAGCGACATTGGTAGCAGACGTAGACGAACGCGTTGCGCGTGAAGATGCTTCGGATGATGTAAAATACGCGATCAAATATCAGGGCGACTACGTTCTGGAACTGATCCAAGAAACTGACTACCCGACCTTCGACGTCGCCGGCGCATGCGAGGCTTTCTTCCAGTGGAAAGGCCACAAAGGCGAAGACATCATGACTTTCCGCAACAACAGCTACAAGTCAGTCATCACCGGAACCAAGGCGCCTGTCCACCACACACCGTGGAAAGACGCGCTGGATGACTCTCTCGAGTCTTACCTGCAAAACTAATTTACTTCCCTGAAGAAACTCCCTGGGCCGGTGCAACTCGCATCGGCCTTTTTTTTGACCAAAAGCCTGTGTAGCGGCAGCATTCAGCCAAATTCAGTTCGCGCCAATCCCAAGCCGCAAAACATAGTTTTCGATTGTCAGATTAAGTGGTGCGGGTGGAGGGACTTGAACCCCCACGCCTCGCGGCGCTAGAACCTAAATCTAGTGCGTCTACCAATTTCGCCACACCCGCATCTGAGCGCTCTCTAGCAAAGCTTTTCACAGGATGCGAGAGGAAAAATGCACGAATATTAAACTCGTTACAATTCGTCCAATTTCAGTTAGTCTGAGCCTAATAATAATGAGCAGACTTCATACAGGCACAGCCGATGATACCGATATTACCGAACACCGCGCAAAGCGGGGCGGTAAGGGCACGAGAAACCGAACGCCCTGATTCCCTCTTGCGGGGATTCCCCGCTGGCAGCAGCTTTCTAACCCAGTCGGGCGAATTTTCGATAGAGTTCCTGACCCAAGGCGACAAAGCCATCACCCGCGACTTTGGCCTGTCAACGATCACATCCATCGAACACTTCACAGTCACTGGCCCTGCCGTTCACCTACGCGGCGGCATCCTCGGCCATTCCCGCCCCGAAAAGGACCTGATCCTACCGGCTGACCAACTTATTTTGCTGCGTGACTGGCGGGCAACCGCGCTTTTTGGCTGTAAAGAAGTCATGCTTCCCGTTCGCCGCCTCGTAGACGGAGAGTTCATTACCCTGCGCCAAAGCGAAAAGCTTTCTCTGTTTCAGATTAAGCTGGCCGCAGGGAATATCGTTTATGCAGACGGGCTTGAGATCGGCCTTAACGATCCGGCCTAGACCTCTAGGTCTTTGAAAACAGCAGGCAATTGCTCTGGTAAATCCTCGGCAATCAAGCCTGGTCCGAACTTGAGTGCACACTCCACATGCAACCAAGCCCCTGTTTCAGCCGCCTGCATCGGATCAAACCCCCGCGCCAAAAGCCCTGTGATGAACCCGGCGAGCACATCCCCCGACCCTGCGGTAGCCAACCAAGGCGCTTCCCGCTCATAAGCGGCCGAGTTAATCGAGCACCGCCCGTCCGGCGCAGCAATCACGGTATCCGGTCCCTTAAACAGCACCACACAGCCAGCCCGCTTCGCCGCTTCCCGCGTGGCGTCGACCTTGGAATAGGCAGGCCCCTTCAAAGCGGGCGCATCCACCTTCTCAGCAATGTCAGGAAATAACCGCGCGAACTCTCCACCATGAGGCGTCAAAACGCACCTTGGATGAAGTATCCCAAACAACTCTTCCGGCGCGTCTGCATAAGCCGTCAAAGCGTCTGCATCCAACACAACACCCCGCGTAGGGTGGGCTTTCAACCCATCGCCCAACACCACAGGCACCATCTCCCGCGCCCTCTCAAGCCCCAAAGCAGGCCCGAGACAAAGCGCATTTATCCGCTCGTCTTTGAGAACCTCCTCAAGCACCCGCGCCTCGCCAATCTGCCGCATCATGATCGAGGTGATCTGCGACGCCACCTCCTGCTGCGCCTCGGCTGGCACACCGAGGGTTACTAGACCAGCGCCTATGCGTAGAGCACCTCGGGCGGCGAGACGGGCCGCGCCGGTGTGGCCAGATGGGCCAGAGAGGATGAGCGCGTGGCCGTGGGTGTATTTGTGCGAGGCTGAACTTTTAAGAAGATCAACGGTATTGGGATCGGCCAACTTAGCTCTTTCACGCTCTTTTTTCGCCCAGCCTTCAAGCCCAATATCCCTGACAACTACGCGCCCGCATCGCAGAGGCCCCTTAGAAAGCCTATGACCCAGTTTCTCGCGATGGAACGCAACAGTGAGAAAGGAGAAGACATCAAGTTCTTCTCCGCCAAGAACCAAACCTGAATCCGAACAAAGCCCTGAAACAATATCTACAGACACAATCCTGCTTTCTTGGGCGACCTTTTGGGTCAGAACTGCAGCTATCTCCGAATTGACTGGCCGAACCAATCCAGTTCCAAACAACGCGTCCAAAGTCACGTCAACTGGCTGGTCAAAAACTGAGGCCATCTCGAATGGTTTAACCTCCCCAATCTCCCCCCAACGCTCATAATTTACCCGTGCGTCCGGCGGCAGCTTGTCGGGGTCCCCATAAAGAAACACATCCACCTCCCAGCCATGCTGATGCAGCAATCGCGCCACAACAAACCCGTCGCCGCCATTATTCCCCGGCCCGCATAAAACGACCGCCCTGCGCATCTTTTGTCCTGCAATATCCTGGGGGGTCTGGGGGGCTAGCCCCCCTGCCTCTCCCAACTCTGGCCATTCCTCAAAAATCGCCTCAACCACCCCGCGACCAGCGCGTTCCATCAGTTCAAGCCCAGTCACCTCACCAGACTCAATCGCGGCTTGCTCAATTGCCCGCATTTGGGCGGCGGTTAGCAATTCTGACATCAAAACTCTCCTTCGAGCCGATATTGCTTTCAGTTCGTCCGTTAGACCCGATTATAGCACGACACGTCGCCCCACATCCCGGTCAATGGCGACTTTACACCAGCGGGGCCACTTCGTTCAGGACCTCGGACATCACACTAAGGATCATATGAGCGTCGTCTTCATCAATCGACAGAGGGGGTCTGATTTTCAGGATGTTATCCTTGGGACCCTCACTTCCGATAAGAATACGATAATCGCGCATCCGGTTTTTCACATAGGCGCAGATTTCAGTGGCTTCCGACCCGTCCGGATTGACCATTTCAACACCAAGGAACAAGCCCATGCCGCGCACATCACCGATTGAGGCATGCTGATCAGCAAGAGCGTCTAAGCCCTGCTTTAGCAGCAACCCAATGCGACGGGCGTTGTCCTGAAGCCCTTCATCATCAACAATATCCAGCACCTCTTTGCCGATACGGCAGGACAGCGTTGACCCTCCAAAGGTCGAAAAGAACTCAGGCCCCTTGGCAAAGCTATCGGCGATTTCGCGGGTGGTAACCACGACGCCCAAAGGGTGACCATTGCCGATAGGTTTTCCCAGCACCACAATGTCAGGCAGGACCTTTTGTTGTTCAAACCCAAAGTAGAAATCTCCCAACCGCCCTAGTCCCGTTTGAACTTCGTCAGCGATGCACACACCGCCTGCTGAACGAATTTTGCTATAGACAGCATCCAGATACCCTTGGGCTGGAATGATCTGCCCACCAACCGAAGGGAATGTTTCTGCAATAAAGCCTGCCAGCCCGTGCCCCTTGCGCTGTAAGGCTGCGATTGCAGGGTCTACCAAATCAGCGAATTTCTTGGCGCGGTCTGGATCATCCCTGCGATATGGGCCGCGATACTCGTCGGCAACCTCGACCAGTTCGACCCAATCAACCGGTCCAACTCCGCCCGCTGCGTTGAACTTATAGGCAGACACGTCAATCGCACCGGTTGTATTGCCGTGATAGCCGTGATCGGGCGTCACCATCCCCTTGGCCCCAGTATGCGCCCGCGCCAATCTAAGCGCCAATTCGTTTGCCTCACTACCCGAATTCACGAAATAGCAGATTTCCAGATGATCGGGCATTTTCGACCGGATCGTTTCGGCAAAATCCGTCTGGGCCGGATGCAGATATCGGGTGTTTGAATTCATTCGCTTCAGCTGATCGGCGGCAACCGCCTGAATGCGCGGATGGGCGTGCCCGACGTGGGGGACGTTGTTGTAGGCATCCAGATACGGCCGACCCCATTCATCAAACAAGTGATGTTTCCAACCACGCATCAGCATGACCGGATCAGCGTAGGTCAGCGCCAAATTGCTGCCAAAACCTGCCCGCCGCTTATCAAGGATCAGATTGCGATCCACGGGACGATAAAGCAGCTTTTCATCCGGAAGGTTCAACATAGCCGCCGGATTGGGGCAAACCGCCCGCCATAGATACATGTCATCGGGATCACCAACACCAGGCCAGTCGGCTTCTATCCCTTTTGTCGTCAGGGCCAGTTGGAAATGCACATGCGGCGCCCAGCCCCCGTTTTGTGTGTGATCTCCAAGCTGGCAGAATGGTTGCCCCTTAGCGACGTGATCGCCGGGCTTCAGGTTCTCCATAAACTTGGGGTCTAGGTGACCATACAGGGTGAAGAATGCGTGCCCGTCCGGCGTTTCATGGCGCAATATGATGACGCCACCGTAATCGAGATGCCCGTCGCGGTTCTCTGCCACAAAAACAGTGCCCGCCATAGGCGCGTACAGCTGTGTTTGCGCAGGGGCGAACACGTCCACCGCAATATGAACCGTGCGTCTGTCGCTTGCTTTCCAAGGGCCTTTGCTAAACGCAGGCGCGGTATAGATAAGACGCGGCTCGTGATAATAGCCTAACCAAAATCGCCCGTTGTCTTCGAATTCCTCGCCGACGCGTGCGGCTTCTGCGACATCCATTTGAAACGGATTTTGCGGCCATGTGCTGTTCTCAACTGAAAGCGATCCCATCGGGGCATCCGTCAAATCGACTCCCATCAAGGGTGCAAAGTCTCCTCGATTTTGGTTGAGCCAATCCATGACATTATCTGCCCCATCTACGACCGGTAGCCCGCAAGCGGCCCGAAGACGGGCGGACAAGAGGCCAGCGTGTAGATCATGGGTTTCCAGAAACCGCCAAGCCGGTTGCTGCGAAATCGTTACATAAGGGTCATCCGGATCCTCAATCGCTTCGAGCGTTGAATTGACGACGCTGACAGCAAGCCGCATCCGCAACAGCGGCCAAATTAGGTCAACCTCCTGCGCGGTCAGGGGATTGGTGGAATGGTAACCAGACACAAAGGCCGCCAAGGCAGCTTCGGGGTTTGGGTGATCCAGAACAATATAGGCCGCCGCAATTGCCAGATCGCAAATGCGGGGGGCAACACACATATCACCCAAATCAATCAGACCAGACACGCGGGGGGCGTTGGTTAGGCTGCCCGTGACCAACAAATTATAGTCATTGGCATCGTTATGGGTGACCTGTTGGCAAAGGCCATCCAGTTGCGGTTTCACCACAGTAAATGCACCCACGATGCCGTCAATAAGCGCTTGCCGCTTGGAATCCGTCAGACAATCCAGATGATCGGATATCCATCCGGCCTCCATCAGGTTCCATTTGAAATCTCTATGGGCCCCTGCGTGATCGAAATCCGAAAGCGAAAGTGCGCATTTGCCAAGAACCCTCCCAACGTCTTCGATCAAGCCTTTGGTTTTGGGGGCGGCTTTTGCGTAACATTGCCCGGGAAGGGATTCCAACACCCACATGGGCCTCTGCTGGCCAGCATTGTCTTGGACCACGACAACGGCTTCACCCGACGTGGCGTTTATAACCCGAGGCACCGGCAAATCTGGCGCTACAGCCGACATGTGTTCAAGCGCAGCGACTTGCATTGCCACCAAATCTTCATCGCAATCTGGGCGCATCTCCTTCACAATCAAGCGCGATCCGTCTTCGGTCTCTGCCCGAAAGTTAAGATCGTATTCACCATCAAGCTGGGTAAGGGATGCATTTTTTCCCCAGTATTCATGCAAAGCCTGCTGCGTCTTGTTCATTCTTTTCCTCGGCTAGAAATCAATCGGAGATCAGATAATCCGAAAGGCTGAATCGATTTATTGTGGCCCACGTTATTGCCAGATTTTCGGAAATCATAGCGGTATCAATCTCGCAGCGCGCTCGGGCTCATCAACTACGAACAATACGCCAACTCCAAGTCCATGAAAGTGGGTTAAACGTGCTGAGATAAAATGTGTTTTGGCTCGGTTTGGATGCGGTTCGGCAATCTGAACTGCGCCCTCAAAGCGGCCTTTCGTTCGAAAGATTCTTTGATTGGTCATCCCTTCGATAAACCCACAGATGGTTGATCAAGAATGAAGTCACCGCAACCAGTCCCGTTACGATCAGCTGCGCACCGTATATCCAGAACCCGAGCACTCCGACCAAAACGAACATGAGGGAAGAATTGATCCCCATACAAATGGCGTGCATTGTGCAGTATCGTAAAACGGCGCCGCTATCATCAAGTTGTGCTCCAAACGTCACCCTAGCTTGAAGCGTGTAGGTTCATGCCAATCCAAAGAGACAGCCGCCAGAAAGGAATGGACGACACCCCTTTTCCGTACCCGTAATAATGAGGCGGTTTACGATTGAGACACCTGATTATCCGCCTTGATTCAGTTTTGCTTAATTTTTAAGCAAGCAGCCCATTTTTTGCGCGTAACGTCGCCCCACTTTGTTGTTTCTCAATCGCATTCTAGAGAATCCGATTGAGCCTCAAAACCGTTCGTGGTCTCACCCCCTCAACTAAGTTGCGAGGTAACCGTCCATGAAAAAGATCGAAGCGATCATCAAGCCTTTCAAGCTCGACGAAGTGAAAGAGGCCCTACAGGACATCGGCGTCCAAGGTCTTAGCGTCATCGAAGTCAAAGGCTTCGGCCGCCAAAAAGGCCACACCGAGCTATACCGCGGCGCTGAATACGTCGTCGATTTCTTGCCTAAAGTGAAAATCGAAGTCGTTCTGGAAGCGGATCAAGTCGAAGCGGCCATCGAAGCCATCATTGACGCTGCCAAAACTGACAAAATCGGAGATGGCAAAATTTTTGTCAGCCCGGTCGAACAAGCCATTCGCATCCGCACCGGTGAATCCGGCACGGACGCCCTTTAATACATCGAACATCCAAAAGAGAGAGAAGGATCAAGGGAATGAGCATTCAGAGTGTTCTTGATACCATCAAAGAAGAAGACGTCGCTTACGTCGACATCCGCTTTACCGACACACGCGGCAAACTGCAGCACGTGACTGTTGACGTTGACCTGGTCGACGAAGACTTCCTAGAAGAAGGCTTTATGTTTGACGGCTCGTCCATCGCTGGCTGGAAATCGATCGAAGCATCAGACATGAAACTGATGGCCGACACCGAATGCACCTACATTGACCCGTTCTATGCCGAGAAAACTCTCTGCATCCATTGCTCGATCGTCGAGCCTGATACCGGCGAACCTTATGAGCGTGACCCACGCGGCACCGCACAGAAAGCAGAAGCTTACCTGAAGTCTTCGGGTATTGGTGACGTTGCTTACATGGGTCCGGAAGCAGAATTCTTCCTGTTTGACGACGTTCGCTTCCAGAACTCGATCAACAAGGTTTCCTACGAAGTCGATGCACAGGATGCGTCTTGGAATACCGACACCGAATACGAAATGGGCAACATGGGCCACCGCCCGGGCCTTAAGGGTGGTTACTTCCCTGTAAACCCAACTGATGCCGCTCAGGATATCCGTTCGGAAATGCTCTCGACGATGAAACGTCTTGGCATGAAGGTCGATAAGCACCACCACGAAGTTGCTTCGTGCCAGCACGAGCTTGGCCTGATCTTTGATACCCTTACTAAACAGGCAGACGAACTTCAGAAATACAAGTACGTCATCCACAACGTCGCAGACGCCTACGGCAAGTCGGCTACCTTTATGCCCAAGCCAATCTATGGCGACAACGGCACAGGCATGCACGTCAACATGTCGATCTGGAAAGATGGCAAGCCACTTTTCGCAGGCGACAAATATGCTGACCTGTCGGCAGAAGCCCTGTACTTCATCGGCGGCATCCTGAAGCACGCAAAAACGCTGAACGCATTCACCAACCCGGCGACCAACAGCTACAAACGCCTGATCCCTGGCTTCGAAGCCCCAGTTCTGCGCGCTTATTCTGCACGTAACCGGTCTGGTTGTGTTCGTATCCCCTGGACTGAATCGCCAAAAGCCAAGCGCGTAGAAGCTCGCTTCCCTGATCCGGCAGCGAACCCATACCTGTGCTTCGCAGCGCTTCTGATGGCTGGCCTTGACGGCATCAAGAACAAGATCGATCCGGGCGAAGCCATGGATAAGAACCTCTATGATCTTCCAGCAGAAGAGCTTGCGGACATTCCAACCGTTGCGGGCTCGCTCCGTGAAGCTCTGGAATGCCTTGAAGCAGACCACGATTTCCTTCTGGCTGGTGACGTGTTCACCAAAGACCAGATCGACGGCTACATCGCCCTGAAAATGGAAGAAGTCCAACTCTTCGAACACACCCCTCACCCGGTTGAGTTCGGCATGTACTACAGCTGCTAATCAGCACCGTATCAATGTTAATGAAAGGGCGTCCTAATCGGGCGCCCTTTTGCCATGCCTCCCACGAATGCCCTTCCGGCACCGATTGGGACAGAAATTTCACCTATAGCGATATATTGAATGACAACTGATTCTCGCATTGCACGAATTTATACGGCCAAGTTACCCTTACGGAAGCGTCAATCTTCCCTTAGGTAATCTTTGTGTCTAAAATGGCGCGAAATGGCAGACAATGTGGCAATCCTTTGGCGCTGCACCACAGTTTCGATCCAATTGCCCATCATTTTTTACATATCCGTCCAAATTTCTCCCCAGTTCCAAGTGATAGTTAACGAAAGTAAATTCGCCCTGGAGGCAAAAATGAAACCGACAAACGCTCGCTGTGATGCTGTACTGATCTTCGATAAGCGCAGATTATTCGAACCAGAAACCATCGTTGGAATGGTCGAGAAGGCGTTAATCGCAAAAGGTTTTGAAATCACCGCATCTGATGAACAGACTCCGCACGAGGTTATTTTTCAGACCGATGAACTAAGCTTGTCCCTCAAGTGTGACGGATGTGACGATGACGAATTGATGGGCCGCCTGATGGTTGCCATCTCGGATATCTCTCCAAAGCTGCACGCGGACACCCCTTTGGTGCTTCTCGCCGAAATTTGCCGCAAGGCGATTCTGGTGACCGAAGCAAGCCAGATCGTATGGCTTCGCAAGGACGTCGTCTTTTCAGCCCAGCAATTCCTTTCGGCATTTGCCCCAATAAAACCCAAGCGCCCATCGCGTGAATCTACACGCGCAGCATCGCGCCCGACCCCACGGCGGGTTGCTAGTGGTCGCGGCCATCAGGAACTTGGTCAGCGCCTTCCCCATATTTCAGGAACTGAAGAGCGTCTGGATCGTGAATTCCGTGAGATAAACGGTGATGATCGAAGCTGGACATTCCAGTTTTCGGATGAAGAAGAAGCCGCTCTTGCAGATGCGATCCGCGTTGATGAACTTGGTCGCCACGACGAAGTGGAACAACCGCTGTCACGTCAGACCCGCATCACTACATGGATCATGACATCAATGTTAATGTTCTTTTCGTGGCCAGTTGCTACGTTTATGATCGTCTACAACGCCCTTCGCGGCGAAGACTTCCGCCTTTCGGCGCATGTCCTTGCCCTAGCTGGCACATTTGGACTTCTAAATGCGACTGGTGCCACAGCCCAGACAATCTCTATGCTGGTTGGCTAAGAAACAGGCTCTAAAGGCAAAACATAGTTACGACACACCACACCAACAAAAGGGCAGACGGTCAAACGTCTGCCCTTTCCGTTTTCCAACCCCTGCACCCCACACTTTTTATGAAGTGCCAAAAAGCGACCCGATCTGAGTCGAATTCAGACGCGCCGTCTAAACGCCGCTCGCCCAGCATTGGCGTAACTGGGAGACAGAAATGACCGAACACTACCGCGATATCCGCAAAATCGACCCGAACCAAGGCGACCAACTTGGTGACACCTCGCCTAATAATAATGACCGCATCGAAATCGGTCCAACTCAGCTTGCGTTCAAGGAATGGGAAGCCGCCGGTCTTGAGCTTCCAAACCTGCAAAACATGCGAAACTATCGCTGGGAACGTCTGACCCAGCACATTGTTGATCGCGGTTACGGCGGTTTGCTGATGTTCGATCCGCTCAACATTCGATATGCGACGGACAGCACCAACATGCAGCTGTGGAACACGCACAACCCGTTCCGCGCCTGCTTGCTTTGCGCCGACGGGTACATGGTGCTTTGGGATTACAAGAACTCTCCCTTCTTGGCGGACCACAATCCGATCGTTCGCGAAGTGCGATCCGGCTTTGACCTGTTCTACTTTGATCGCGGCGATAAGGTCGGCAGCCAAGCCCATAAAGTGACCGCAGAAGTCGAAGATCTGATCAACGAACACGGCGGCGGTAACAAACGTCTCGCCGTTGATAAAATCATGCTTCACGGTTTACGGGCCTTAGAAGCGCGCGGTTTTGAAGTTATGGACGGTGAAGAGGTCACTGAAAAGAGCCGCTCGATCAAAGGTCCTGACGAAATTAAAGCCATGCGCTGCGCATCGCATGCATGTGAAACCTCGGTGCAGATCATGGAACAATTCGCGCGTGAAAACGTACCCAATGGCAACGTTTCCGAAGACGACATCTGGGCCGTTCTTCATGCCGAGAACATCAAGCGTGGTGGTGAATGGATCGAAACCCGCCTTTTGTCGTCCGGTCCTCGGACGAACCCGTGGTTTCAGGAGTGCGGCCCACGGATCGTACAGAACAACGAAATCGTAGCCTTTGATACAGACTTGATCGGGTCTTACGGCATCTGTGTCGACATTAGCCGAACATGGTGGATTGGCGATCAAAAACCAACAAACTCAATGGTTTACGCAATGCGTCATGCGCACGAGCATATCATGACCAACATGGACATGCTGAAACCGGGAATTTCCATTCCTGAATTGTCGGCTAAGGCCCATAGGCTGGACGTCAAATTTCAGGCTCAAAAGTACGGCTGCCTGATGCATGGGGTTGGTCTTTGCGATGAATGGCCCTTGGTTGCCTATCCGGATCAAATGGTCGACGGCGCTTATGATTATGAACTACAACCCGGCATGGTGCTTTGCGTCGAAGCGGCTGTCGGCGAGGTCGGTGGCGACTTTTCAATCAAACTAGAAGATCAGGTTCTGGTGACTGAAAACGGCTATGAAAACCTGACCAAATACCCATTCGACGCCGCGCTTATGGGCGAATAGTGGGGTGAACGCGGGCCAATAGCCCTTGGTGATCCGACCCAAACTTTGCCAACACCTCGATGGTCCCGCCCCCAGGGGCCATCACATGATCAATGGGCAACGGGATATCTCCCAAAAAAAACGTAGGCTCTACACCGCCTGCCCTTTGACCACCTGCGGCCCGCTCAACTGTGGCTACAGAATTGCTCCAAGGCAGCATATTAAAATCCCCGCCAAGGATAACGGCTCCTTCAAGACTTTCTATTTCCTTGACAAGCTCAACAACTTGCCAGCCCTGCTCGTAGGGCCAAGGCCAATGCAAATGAAGCGACACCAGCCAGGTTACTCCGTGTGGCATTTCCACCTGAACGCCGCTTAGATTACCTTCACGCGCGCAAAATACAGTACCGTCGACCGCCTGCCATTTTGAGAAAATGGCCGTTCCGCGGGTTGGGTTGTAGGGGCAAAAAACCCGAGTGGGGTATTCCTCTTGCAGATCGGCAGTCACATTCCTGAACAAACCATCCGTGACTTCCTGAAGGGTTACGACATCGACATCGCGTGTTTTGATATCCTTGGTCACGCGCGGAACCGTTTTGTTAAGGTGAAGCAAGTTCTTTTGATACACCACAACCGGCCCATCCGACGCCGAATTCAGAAACGCCAAAGCAACCTGCCCCAGCGCCAGCATAGATGTCACAAAAACAAGAAACCTAAAAACAACACCAAACCTGACAACGCTTAAAAACAGACCGAAGATAGCGACAGGCACCTGAACAACAGAAAAACTGTCACCGACAGGATGAACAAAAGCAAAAACAGCTAGGAACAGAATCGCCACAACAAGCAGCCTAAGAGCGTCAATGATTATCCGAACTACCTGACCGTAGTTACGACGCCAATTGCTCTTCTCTGCCGCCAATTTTAGCCCCATCCACCAAACGCTAGCCCGAATATTTGTCTACAGGCGAAAGTGCTTCATGCCAATCACGCATATCCAAGGCGTCCCTAGCCTTGCCAGTTTAGTCGGCTCAAGCTAGATACGGCCACCGGTCGCAGCCTACCCGGACAAAACAAGGACTAGATATGAAGACCATCGTAATCTGCTCAGGCGGACTCGATTCCGTTTCGCTTGCCCACGTCGTGGCGCAAGAAGGTAACTTGCATTCTCTTTTGTCCTTCGACTACGGGCAAAGACACGTCAAAGAGGTCGAATTCGCAGCAGCAGCAGCGAAACGCCTTGGCGTTCCCCATCAGGTCATAGACATGCGCAACATCGGTGCGGGGCTGTCTGGTTCTGCCCTGACTGACGATGTCGATGTACCCGACGGTCACTACGCCGAGGAAACCATGAAGGTCACTGTGGTCCCCAATCGCAACGCAATCATGCTGACCATCGGTTTCGGCTTTGCCGCCGCCCAAAACGCCGATGCCGTTGCCGTCGCAGTTCACGGGGGCGATCACTTCATCTACCCCGATTGCCGCCCCGATTTCATCGACGCCATGCAAACCATGCAGAACCATGCGCTGGACGGCTACGCCAACGTCAGCCTTTCGGCCCCCTTCGTGCACGACTCCAAAGGTGACATCGTCACCGCCGGCCACGCTGCTGGCACCCCATTCGCCGAAACTTGGTCCTGCTACAAGGGCGGAGACGTCCATTGCGGCCGCTGCGGCACCTGTGTCGAACGCCGCGAAGCCTTTCACGAAGCTGGCGTTAAAGACCCCACAGACTACGCTGATCCAGACTTCTGGCTCGAAGCTCTCGCATCAGCAGAGGCAAAATAATGTACCGCATCACCAAAGAAATCCACTTCTCGGCGTCGCATCAACTAAGCGGCCTACCAGAAGACCACCAATGTTCCCGCCTGCATGGGCATAACTATATCGTCATGGTCGAACTCTGTTCGGACACGCTGAACGAATACGGCTTCGTGCGCGACTACACGGAACTGCGCCCGCTCAAAGACTACATCGACGATACGCTGGACCACCGTCACCTGAACGATGTGTTCGAATATGACCTCGTGACGGCGGAATACCTCGCCAAACATTTCTATGATTGGTGCAAAGCCAAATGGCCGGAAACCACCGCCGTCAAAGTCAGCGAGACCCCGAAAACATGGGCCGAATACCGACCATGAACGACGACCGCGATATCCGCATCAGCGAAATCTTCGGCCCGACCATTCAGGGCGAAGGCGCGCTGATCGGCGAACCAACCGTGTTCGTCCGCACTGGCGGCTGCGACTACCGCTGTATTTGGTGTGACACGATGCACGCTGTCGATAGCAACTATCGCCACACATGGATCCCGATGACGACCGAGACCGTCTGGGCCGAAGTCGAAAAACTCTCAGGTGGCACACCTCTCACCGTTTCCCTGTCAGGCGGCAATCCAGCAATCCAACCCTTAGCTGATCTGATCGACCAAGGCCACGCCAAAGGCTACCGCTTCGCGATGGAAACCCAAGGATCGGTTGCGAAAGACTGGTTCGCCAAGCTCGACACGCTGGTGCTTAGCCCCAAACCGCCGTCTTCAGAAATGACCGTCGATTGGGCTATCTTCGACGACTGCATCAAAGCCGCTGACACCGCCCACACCGTCCTAAAGATCGTCATCTTCGACGACACCGATTACGACTGGGCCAAAAACGTGGCGGCGAAATACCCCGACCTGCCCCTTTATATCCAACCCGGCAACCACACGCCCCCACCCGCCGATGACGATACACACAAGGTCGACATGGACGGCATCATGGGCCGCATGCACTGGCTGGTCGATAAATGCATGGCCGACCGCTGGTTCCGCCCCCATATCCTGCCGCAACTTCACGTGCTCCTCTGGGGCAACAAGCGCGGCGTTTAACGAAAGGTTCACCTGATGAGCGACAAATCCATTTACTCCGACCTCAAGCAACTCGGCGGCGCGACCGTTCAACCTCAATCGCCGGAAGAGGCCGTTCTCGAACGCGTCCAGAACCCGCAAAAAGACGTGGACTACAACATCCGTTTTACCGCGCCCGAGTTTACCTCGCTCTGCCCAATGACCGGCCAACCCGATTTCGCGCATCTGGTGATCGACTATGTGCCGGGTGAATGGTTGATCGAATCGAAAGCCCTGAAGCTTTTCCTCACAAGCTTCCGCAACCACGGCGCCTTCCACGAAGACTGCACAGTCTCCATCGCCCGCCGCCTGATCGACTTTCTTGATCCCAAATGGCTGCGCATCGGCGGTTACTGGTATCCGCGCGGAGGCATCCCCATCGACGTGTTCTACCAAACCGGCGAGATGCCCAAAGGCGTCTGGATCCCGGATCAGGGTGTCCCGCCTTACCGCGGTCGCGGCTAACGCCCCGAGCCTGCGGCGCGAGTATTTTTGGAAAGATGAAATCAGCGGGAATACTCGCCAACCATCACATAGTCCTTGCGCGGCCCCTTTACCCGCCAGCGCGAGGACCATTCGGCCCAGCCCGAGAACTCATAGGTCACATCATACTGATCCGGATCGCACCAATGCGCGGCCTCACCGGCAGCACCGATCCGGTGGAAAAACCGCCCGTCGTCGAAAAATACCTCGATCCCATCAGCCCCCGCGCGCCACAAATACAGCCGTTCGGCTTCCATTGACGCCCCACCCAGCGTCAACACCCCACGCTCTGAAAATCTCAGCCCAAGCTCATCCCGCTCAAACCGGGCGTTACCTTCAAAGAGCCCATTTTGTCCGCTCAATGCATCCTCGATCCGCCGCGTGACCTGCCAATTCCCTTCAAAATCCCAAAGTTCCGGCAAATCCCGCGCCCCTTACATCTTTTGTCTAACTAATATCCTCGGGGTGAATTTACCCGCAAGGGGAAAGAGGGGCAAAATGCCCCCTGCGACAGCGCCCTCTATTGCTGTCTTGCAGCATAAACGCTATCACCCGCGCGACTCCTCACAAAGACAAAGGCCCGCGCATGATCCCCCGCTATTCCCGTCCCGATATGGTTGCCATCTGGTCACCCGAAACCAAGTTCAAAATCTGGTACGAGATTGAGGCACACGCCTGCGACGCGATGGCGAAACTGGGCGTGATCCCACAGGAAAATGCCGACGCTGTATGGAAAGCGAAAGACGTGGAATTCGACGTCGCCCGCATCGACGAAATCGAAGCGGTCACCAAACACGACGTCATCGCCTTCCTGACCCACTTGGCCGAACACGTCGGCAGCGACGAAGCACGCTTTGTGCACCAAGGCATGACAAGCTCTGACGTTCTGGACACCTGCCTGAATGTGCAGCTGGTCCGCGCAGCAGACATTCTGATCGAGGATATGCACAAACTGCTCGAAGCCCTGAAAACACGCGCCATCGAGCACAAAGACACCGTCCGCGTCGGTCGCAGCCACGGCATTCACGCCGAGCCGACAACCATGGGTCTGACCTTCGCGCGCTTCTACGCCGAGATGGACCGCAACTTATCTCGTCTGCGCGACGCTCGTGCGGAAATCGCAACCGGCGCTATTTCCGGCGCGGTTGGCACCTTCGCCAATATTGATCCAGCCATTGAAGAGCACGTTTGCGATCAACTTGGCCTTGTCCCCGAGCCGATCAGCACCCAAGTCATCCCGCGCGACCGCCACGCGATGTTCTTCGCGACGCTTGGCGTGATTGCCAGCAGCATCGAAAACGTCGCCATCGAAATCCGTCACATGCAGCGCACCGAAGTTCTGGAAGGGGCAGAGTTTTTCTCGATGGGCCAGAAGGGCTCGTCGGCGATGCCGCACAAGAAAAACCCTGTCCTGACTGAAAACCTGACCGGTCTGGCGCGTCTGGTGCGTATGGCTGTGATCCCTGCGATGGAAAACGTCGCCCTCTGGCACGAGCGTGACATCAGCCACAGCTCGGTCGAGCGTGCGATTGGCCCCGATGCTTGTATCACGCTGGATTTTGCCTTGGCACGTCTGACCGGCGTTGTCTCGAAAATGCTGATCTTCCCTGACAACATGCTCGACAACATGAACAAGTTCCCCGGTCTGGTGATGTCCCAGCGCGTGCTTCTGGCCCTCACCCAAGCAGGTGTCAGCCGCGAGGATGCCTATTCAATGGTTCAGCGCAATGCGCTGAAAGTCTGGGAAGAGCGTCTTGATTTCCGCGAACTGCTTCTGGCTGACGCCGAAGTGGTTGCCGCGCTTGGAGAAGACGGGATCAACGAGAAGTTCAACATGGACTATCACACCAAGCACGTCGACACGATCTTCGCCCGCGTCTTTGGCGACTGATCAAATTCACACAAGTTTTCAAAGGACCCGGGCTATCTCTCGGGTCTTTTTCGTTCAGGCATGCGTCTGCGATAGACAGCCCAAGCCAACCGCCATATAGCGGAATGATGTCTACGGCGCGTTTCTCCAATTACAGTCAAGCAGTCCTGCTGATGCTCACCGGCATCTTCTGCTTTGCATTGATGGATGCTGGCGCCAAATTTCTGACCAGTTCACTGGGGCTAGCGATGGCGCTTTGGGCGCGTTACGCAGGGCAAAATTTGATTGTTCTGCTACTGGTCTCGCGCCGCAAAGGTGTTTGGAAAGCCCGTCACCCTTATCTGCAATTTCTGCGCTCGATCCTGCTTATCTCAGCAACCGGTTTCTTCTTCTCAGCCATCAATGCGCTCGGCATTCCTACGGCTACTGCCCTGATGGCACTTAACCCCGTTATCATCACACTTGGCGGAGCGCTGTTTCTTCGCGAACTTCTGGGGCCTCAACGCATTATCGGAATTGGCATTTCACTTGTCGGTGCCCTCGTCGTTATTCGACCGGGCTTTCAGGACTTCCAGCTCGAGATGTTGCTCCCCGTGGCCGGAGCAACCTGTTACGCTGGGTACTCACTGGCCACGCGATTTGTTGGCCAAAACGAAGATGTTTGGACCTCACTTATTTATACCGGCATGGTCGGCGGACTACTGACCACCCTAGCTTTGCCATTCCTGTGGGTGACGCCAAGCTTCGACGACATAATGGTTATGATCGGCATCGCTTGCGTAGGAACGACTGGTCAGCTTTTTGTCATTCGGTCGTTCTCCAAAGCCGAAGCTGGCGCGGTTGCGCCGTTCGCTTATGCGGGACTGACCTACGCCGCGTTTCTTTCGATCCTGTTCTATGGCGAATATCCCGACAGTTGGACAATTCTAGGCTCGCTTGTGATTGCCGTTGCTGGCATTTATGTCTGGCACCGCGAAAACAAAGCGAAACAAAATCGGGTCGACAGTTGAACACCCCTGTCAAAAGAAAACGCCGTGAAATTGCCGGCGACTATGTGTCCAACCTCGTGTTTATCGGGTTAATCAGGGGCGCGTTGCTTCTTCCCTACGCGACACGTGTGCGCTTGATGGGTGCAGTGGTTGATCGTTTTGTTTCCCCCCTTGCCGGATGGCCAAAACGGATCAGAGACAACCTTGCCTACGTGATGCCCGAATTATCGCCTGCGCGGGTGCGAGAGCTTACTCATGGTGTTTCCAACACAGTCGGGCGCATGATCATCGAAATGTATTCGGGCAAAGAATACTTTGACCGGATGTATAACGCGGATTTTTCTGGCCAAGGCATGGACCCGTTACTTGAAGCACAAAAAACCGGCCGACCGTTGATCCTTGTCACTGGTCACTACGCGAACTACGTCGCCATTGGCCCTGCCCTGCAAAAGCTTGGGATCACGATCGGCGTACTCTACCGCCCAATGGAAAACCGCTTTTTCGACAAGCACTACGTCAAAGCCATCAGTTTCTTCAGCGATCCCCAGTTTCCGCAAACCAAAAAAGGCATCGTGAATATGGTGCGCCATATCCGAAAAGGTGGCGTCATGGGGATATTAACCGACGTCCACTCGCCCGAAGGGGCGCGGACCATGTTCATGGGTAAACCCGCAGCGACGTCCACGGTGATTGCTGAGCTCGCGATTAAGAATAACGCGCTGCTCGTGCCAGTATACGGGGTTCGTCAGCCAAACGGACTGGACTTCAAGGTCGAGGTACATAAGCCAATTGACCTGTCCGATCCGCTGACAATGACCCAGCAAATCAACGATGACCTAGAAGAAATGGTGCGCCGCCATCCCGAACAATGGTTCTGGGTTCACAGACGCTGGAAGATCAGCTGATCACTCTAGCTCGATTGCCGCAAGAATTGGCCCATAGCCTTTTTCCTGCAACAGGATGACCATTGGCAATTCCGAGGTGTCCGGCGCTTCCAAATCCAGAACACCCTGACCGCCCCATGTTCCAACATGCATGAAGTCGCTCACGATGTTCGTATAGGTGATAGTCGATCCGGCGTTTTCGCCGCGCTTGATGTGAACCTCTGCTTCGGGCTGGTAGTGAACAAGGTTGACGTCAACCCGCCCCTTAAGCTTTGAAACCGCCTCGGCCCTAATGGTGATCATGCCATCATCCCGTTTTGCAGATAGTTCAATCTGCGGTTCGTGATCTCTGGCAAAGTTGATCAGCTTCAAAACCCGCGCCGCGTCGCTGCCGACGGTATGTGACATGCCATCAACAATGACCTGAGGCGTATAGATCATTTTCTCACCCATTGAACGGGCATAGTGTTTCTGACGCTCTGTGTGTGACGGGTCGGCGAATTTATCTACCCAACCAAGATAGTCCCAGTAATCCACGTGCCACGCCAACGCGATGACATCTTCTGTCTTCGACAACTCGGCCAAAAAGCGGTCAGCGGGGGGGCAGCTTGAACAGCCTTGCGATGTGAACAACTCGACAACAACAGATCGATCCGCCGCGTTTAGCGTCACGGGTAACATTCCGGTCAACAAACAAAGAGCAAGCGCGATACGGCGCATAGGGGACGTCCTTAAACATTAGGTGAATGTTATTTAAAACAGGATGACTGAAACAACCAATCAATGTTTCGCGAGAGCGTGTGAAATATTTGAAACGGGGAGCTGGGGAGCTGCAGATTTACAATTGACATGAATGTCGGTCGTGCGGGACAAACCTGCCGAAGCTGTTTTCGCCAAGAGTACCGCTAGTTTTCTCCCAGTACACGATCATAAGTTTATGTGATGTTTAGGTGAGATGAATTCTCAGATATTGCCTTCAGATGCCGTGCAATCGACTTACACTGGCGCGTTAATCTGAATGACATTACCTTAGTTTAGTGCGTGTTTGTGAACTGTTAATCGAGTTCCGGCAATTGGATGTCAGTCAGCACCTACTAACGAAAACGGTGATTTATGCATCAAATTACGTGTCTTCGGTCTCCGGTAAACCGTGCCGGATGTTTCCTTTAGTTGGAGGAGTGAAAAAAGCTTTGTGAACGTATGCGAACGACAATGCCTCGCTTCTGTTCCACGGGAAAAGCGAGAGGAAGCGCGCAGTAAGGCAATACCCAAAAAACACCCGCGCTATCGCTCCCAAAGTTGGTGCCCAATAGAGTAATCGCATCGGTTCGGGATAGGAGATAAGCAACAGCAGCAGAATGAATATACGTATTTGCACCGGATATGATGAGGCGCTGTGCTCACGAATTATATAATGCAGCGTGTGGATTGCGGTAACAATAATTGCAATTACGAAAAACTGGGGGTCGGTTGCAATACCGCCAATTAGCAATACACCAGTAACCAGCCAATACCACCAACCGATATCTCGGTAATCTAACATTAACATAATTTACCTCGTTTTTGATATGTTGGAGATTGCTCTGCTCATAAAGCATACGCCAATTCTTAAAATCGCGCAAAAAGGTAGGGAAACACCGCCAGATGTTGGCGTGTTGGGATACAGAGAAAAGATGATGTAGTACTGTAACTGAGTTCAATCGGACAAAGAAACGGCTGGTATGGGCTCAAAGCTGCCACTCGAAAGTCTACCCACCATTCCACAACAAAAAGGGCGCCACAACCCGTGTGACGCCCTTTCCAACTCTAATTTCCAGCCAGTCGCTTAGAAATGAACCGACCGCGACGTGCCCAGAATTTCCTGAGGCGGCGCAAACTTCGTCAGGTCAATGCCCTCAACCGCCACTTTGTATTCTTCCAAAGTAGGCGTGCGGCCAAGGATGGCTGAGAGAACAACAACCGGTGTTGAACCCAGCAGAGATTCACCCTTCTTCTCAGGCAAGTCAGCCACAACGCGGCCTTGGAACAAACGGGTCGAGGTCGCCAGAACGGTGTCACCCTTCGCGGCTTTCTCTTGGTTACCCATGCAGAGGTTACAACCCGGACGCTCAAGATAAAGGATGTTGTCATACTCGGTGCGTGCCGAAGTCTTTGGCGCGTCGTCGTCAAATTCAAAGCCCGAATACTTTTGCAGCACTTCCCAGTCGCCCTCTTCCTTCAGCTCATCAATGATGTTGTAGGTCGGCGCGGTCACAACCAGCGGCGCTTTGAATTCAACCGAGCCATTGGCCGCTTCAAGGTTCTTCAGCATCTGGGCAACGATCTTGATGTCGCCCTTGTGAACCATGCACGATCCAACAAAGCCAAGATCCACTTTCTTCTCAGCCTTATAGAACGAAATCGGACGGATCGTATCGTGAGTATAACGCTTGGAAACATCAGCGTTGTTTACGTCAGGGTCGGCAATCATAGGCTCAACGATCTGGTCCAGATCAACAACAACTTCAGCGTAATACTTGGCGTTGTCGTCAGGTGTCAGCGCTGGCACTTCGCCCGATTTGATCTCGGCGATACGCTTATCAGCAATCGCGATCAGCGATGCGAGCATACCATTGTCGTGCTCCATACCCTTGTCGATCATGATCTGGATACGGCTCTTGGCCAGCTCCAGCGATCCAACAAGTGTGTCGTCGTTTGAAATACAAACCGACGCTTTCGCCTTCATTTCAGCGGTCCAGTCGGTAAAGGTGAACGCTTGGTCCGCCAGAAGCGTGCCAATGTGAACCTCGATCACGCGGCCTTGGAAAACGTTGTCGCCGTGCTGTTCCAGCATTTGGGCTTGGGTAGCATGAACCACATCGCGGAAATCCATGTGATCAGCCATCTGACCTTTGAACGTCACTTTGACCGATTCAGGAAGCACCATTGACGCCTCACCAGTTGCCAGAGCCAGCGCCACGGTGCCCGAGTCCGCGCCAAAGGCCACGCCCTTGGACATACGGGTGTGGCTGTCGCCGCCGATGATAATCGCGCGGTCATCCACGGTGATGTCATTCAGAACCTTGTGAATAACGTCGGTCATCGCGTGGTATTCGCCCTTGGGGTCACGGCCAGTAACCAGACCAAAGTCGTTCATGAACTTCATCAAGCGCGGCGTGTTTGCCTGTGCCTTCAAATCCCAAACCGACGCCGTGTGACAGCCCGACTGATATGCGCCATCAACGATTGGGGAAACGACCATCGCGGCCATCGCCTCAAGCTCTTGCATGGTCATCAAACCGGTGGTGTCCTGCGACCCGACGATGTTGACCTGAACGCGTGCATCCGAACCCGCATGCATAACGGTGCCTTCTGGCACGCCAACGGCGTTTTTGTTGAAGATCTTTTCAACAGCCGTCAGCCCTTGGCCTTCGTTCGTAACAATCTTCGACGGCGCGAACACCAATGGCATTTCAACGCCCAAAGTATCGGCTGCAAACGTCTGTAGCTTCTTACCGAAAACAATCGCATAAGACCCGCCAGCCTTCATGAATTCCTGCTTTTGCGGCGTGAACGACGCGGACACATCCACCAGTTCTTCGCCATCTTCGCTATAGAGCTTTTGCTCTTTGGTTTTGATCTTCAGAACCGCTCCGGTTTCCACCGAATACTTCTGTTCAAGGATCGCGTTGCCATCGTTGTTCAGGATCGGCTTGCCATCTTCATCGACCTTCTTAACCCAGTTCTTCAGGTCCAGGCCGATGCCGCCAGTCACGCCAACAGTTGTCAGGAAGATCGGAGAGATACCGTTCGTGCCACCAACGATTGGCGCATAGTTCACAAACGGAACATAAGGGCTTGCTTGTTTACCAGTCCAAAGCGCCACGTTGTTCACGCCAGACATCCGCGACGATCCAACGCCCATGGTGCCCTTTTCGGCGATCAACATAACCTGTTTGGTCGGGTGCTGAAGCTTGAGCGCTTCAATTTCTTTCTGTGCCGCTTCCGAGATCAAGCATTTGCCGTGCAGTTCACGGTCAGCGCGCGAGTGCGCCTGATTGCCGGGCGACAGTAGGTCGGTCGAAATATCACCTTCAGCAGCGATATAGGTGACGATCTCAATCTCGTCGTCGATTTCTGGAAGCTTGGTGAAGAACTCAGCGTCGGCGTAGCTTTTCAGGATATCAGTCGCCACTGCATTACCAGCCGCATGTGCCTGAGCCAGACGATCTGTGTCGGCATCGTAAAGGAACACTTGGGTCTTCAAAACGCTGGATGCTTGGGCTGCGGTTTCAGCATTATCGCCCAGTGCCAGATCAAGAAGAACCTCTACCGATGGGCCGCCTTTCATGTGCGACAGCATCTCAAACGCAAATTCGACCGAGATTTCAGAAACCTCAGCGTCGCCCAGAATGATCTCTTTCAGGAATTTTGCTTTTTCGCCCGCCGCAGCCGTGGTGCCGGGCAGAGTGTTGTAGATGAAAAAGTTCAACGACGCATCGCGATGCTCGTTTCCGGTATCTTTGATCTGGTCGATGATCTCGGCCAGAAGCTCTGCGCCATCAATCGGCTTTGGGTTCAATCCCTGCTCTTTACGAGCGTCAATTTCGGCAAGGTATTCTGTGTACAAGCTCATGACCGGTCCTACGAATTAGTGTCAGATAAGCCCAAAAGACAAAGCCCCAATCAAGAGCCGACTCGTCCCTCAGACCATTTGTATGCCGTCGTATACCAAGCCGACTAAGGTTGCAAGATACACCGCGACAAATGCTGGGCACTTCTTAGAAAATATCTTGCCCCAGCGGAACGGATCAAATCGCCGCGTGAGCCCAAAGGATTTTCTGGATTTTCCGAACGAATGTTCGTCCTAGTCTTCAGGCACAAACTGATTAGTCACGTAAAACTCGTCCGTGTAACCGATAGCGAGAGAGAAGTAGCAAGGCTGTCTTAGCTGCTGCTTGATAGCCGCTTCAAGTTCATCGCGCACTTTCATCGTGAACGCGGCGTCCCTATGCGGTTTGGTCAACATCGAAACTTCAACCAGAATATGCGAGTGATGAAATTCGTCCGCTGGGTAGGCCCGCCCTTTGCAAGCCCCTGCCCCGGGATCAATCATATTGATCCGCTCTTCGATCACACGCAGAATTTTAACCTTGTTTATCGAAAGATCGGACGAATACTTGATCTCTGCATGTGGCATTCAGACTTCTCCAAAAGGCAACGATTATATCGTCAGGACGTCTTTTTCAGTGACAATCATATCAAGCTGCTGATCTGTCGGCTCCAATGGCAAATCGCTAGCTTCCTGTGCGCCAAATGCAAACCCAATCGCCAATACCGGCCCACGTGCACGTAAGCCTTCCAGAGTTCGGTCATAAAATCCGCCGCCATAGCCCAAGCGACCCCCCTTAAGATCAAACGCAACCAAAGGCACGATCAGGATTTCGGGCACCATTTCTTCGCCCAAAGCAGGAACCGACGCCCCAAAAGGTCCATCAACCATCCCGCAATCGGGTTCCCACCGCGAAAACCAAAGCGGCTGCCCTGCCCCGCGGATCACAGGAACACCGACCACACCGTGCGCAGACGCCTCGGCCATCGGGTTCAACGGCGAAATCTCGGTCCGGATCGGCATGTAGCCCGCAACTGGCGCCCCGCGATACCCCGCCAGAACCTCGGACAACACACCCGCCTGACCTGGGCCAGCAGATTGAAACGCGTCTTTACGACGCGCGAACGCAGCCCTGCGGGCCGCAGCTTTAATTTCCGTCAAATCAGTCAAAGCAACACCATCACTGCCAGTCCAAGGAAAGCAAAGAACCCAACCACATCCGTCACCGTCGTCACAAACGCACCAGACGCCAAGGCGGGGTCAATGTTCATCTTCTCCAAAAGCACCGGAATAACGGTCCCTGCCAGCCCGGCAACGACCAGATTGATCACCATCGCGGCAGCAATCACATAGGCAAGACCCATCGAGCCGAACCAGAACCAACCAACGATCCCCATCAGCACCGCAAACCCGATCCCGTTGACCAACCCAACGAGGATTTCACGCCGGATAACCCGCCAGACGTTGGACCCGGTAAGGTCTTTCGTCGCAATGGCCCGCACCGCAACGGTCAGCGATTGTGTCCCCGCGTTGCCCCCCATCGAAGCAACAATCGGCATCAGCACCGCCAAGGCCACCAGCTTAGTAATCGCCCCTTCAAACTGGGCAATCACCATCGACGCCAAAATCGCCGTAACCAAGTTCACCGCCAACCAAGGGAACCGCCGCTTGGTGGTTTCAATCACACGATCCGCAAGCGATCCGTCACCAACACCCGCAAGACGCATGATGTCTTCTTCGTGCTCTTCGTCCAGAACCACCATCGCGTCATCAATCGTGATTACCCCAACCAACCGGTTGTCTTCATCCACAACGGGCGCAGAAATCAGGTGGTACTGGTTGAACGCATATGCGACCTCGTCTTCGGGCTGCATCGCCGGAATGACCTGAAAGGTTTCCTCTTTCAAATCAGTCAGTTGCATCTCACGCTTCGACCCCATCAACCGCGACAAGGTCACCTGCCCAATCGGAGTCATCGTCGGATCAACTAGGACGACATGATAGAATTGTTCGGGCAAATCATCGTCTGCACGCAACTGGTCAATCGCATCGCCAACCGTCCAATGCTCGGGCACCCAAACGACTTCGCGCTGCATAAGACGGCCAGCGGATTCTTCGGGAAAGGACAAGGACTGTTCGACGGCAACACGGTCCGCGTCTTCCAAAACCTCAAGAATGGCTTCTTGCTGGTGCTCTTCCAGATCTTCCAGAATGTCGACAACGTCATCGGATTCCAGATCGCGAACCGCGCTCGACAGAACGTCCTTTGGCAGAAAATCAATAATGTCTTCGCGAACGGACTCATCAAGTTCCGAAAGAACTTCGCCTTCAAACGTTTCGGGCGACAACAACAGCGTTTCACGCCGCATGCCGTCGTCCATTTGTTCAAGAAGGTCGGCGATGTCAGCCGCATGCAGGTCTTCAAGCAAAAACCGAAGCTCGGCCGCATCACCGGATTCAATTGACCGGCGCACCTGAAGGACAAGATTGTCGTCCAATGCATAGGCGTCATCGATGTCTGTATTCAGATCATTCATGGCTGCCTCTCCTGCTGATTTGCAGGGAACATAAACAAGTGCTTCAAAAGGGAACAGGGCAATCGAAGAATTTACCTTTGCACATCGGCAATTTATCCTAAGCCGCGAAAGGATCGCTCATGTCGACCAGCTTGCTTTTAGGGCAAACCCTTAGTTTCAACGCATCCCCGTTTGATGTTCCCATTAACGAAGCCGTCAGCCACAACCGCCGTGGCGGCGTGTTGGTGCGCGATGGAATGATCGCCGTCGTCGGCGACGGAGACGCGCTTCAGGCGGATCACCCCGAAGCCGAAGTCATCAACTATGGCGACGCCCTGTTGATGGCCGGTTTTGTGGATGCCCACACCCATTTCCCTCAGACAGGCATGATCGCGTCTTGGGGCAAGCGGCTTATCGACTGGCTGAACAGCTATACATTCCCAGAAGAAATGCGCTTTGCTGATGCGGATTACGCGGCCGAGATCGCGGTGCGGTACTTTGATCTGACACGCGCCAATGGCACCACATCGATCACCAGCTTCTGCACGATCCACCCCGAAAGCGTTGACGCCTTTTTCACCGAGGCTCAAAAACGCGGTCAAAGGGTTGCCGCGGGCAAAACCTGCATGAATCGCAACGCCCCGGACGGTCTGCAAGACACGGCCCAATCCGCCTATGACGACAGCAAGGCACTTTTGCAGAAATGGCACGGTGTGGATCGCCTCAACTATGCCATCACGCCCAGATTTTCCCCGACATCCACGCCCGAACAGCTAGAAGCGATGGGTGCACTATGGGCAGAAAACCCTGATTGCCTGATGCAAACCCATCTTTCAGAGCAGACCGATGAAATTGAATGGGTTCGATCGCTATTCCCCGACGCTCGCGATTATCTTGATACTTATGAACAATTCGGCCTCCTTGGTCCAAAGGGTCTCTACGGTCATGCGATCTATCTTGAGCAACGCGAAAAGGATCGTCTGAAAGAGGTTGACGGTTCGTTAATCCACTGTCCGACCTCAAACACTTTCATCGGTTCGGGTATGTTCGACATGGCCGGGCTGATGGCCGACGGGCATCGCATTGGTCTGGCAACCGACACTGGTGGCGGGTCCAGCTTTTCGATGCTCCGCACGATGGCAGCCGCGTATGAAATCGGCCAACTTCGCGGCACCGCTCTTCATCCGGCACAACTATTGTGGCTGGCCACGCAGGGATCGGCGCAGGCGATGTGGATGGACGACAAAATCGGAAATCTGGCCACCGGCCACGAAGCCGATATCGTTGTTCTGGACTTGGCATCGACACCCGCGATTTCGCAACGCTCGAATCGGGCCGAAGATATTTGGGAAGCCGTATTCCCCACCATCATGATGGGTGACGACCGCGCAATCGATTCTGTATGGATCGGCGGAACCCTCCAACCGTAGGGTGGGTTTTCAACCCACCTTCCAGTTCCTGCCTCCCAATCGTAGGGCGGGCTTCAGCCCGCCAAACCCGTTAAGAACCGCTTAACCTTTTCAGAGGCAGGGCATTTGTAGTGTTTTGATGTACAAATACTACAAATGTCACAAAACTAATTTTGTCGCCAAGCTGTTTTGGTGCTCGATTACCGACGGCAAATCAATCGTCGCCATCTGCCCGTCGCGAACAACCTGACGGCCTTCGACAAACAGATGTTTGACCTTGTTCGGCCCCGCCAAAAGCAGCGCCGCCTTGTCCCAAGACCCTGCACTTTCAACGCCTGACGTATCCCAAATCGCTATATCGGCGCGTTTACCAACAGCGATCTGCCCCGTGTCATACCGCCCCAAAACCTCGGCCCCGCCACGGGTCGCAACCTCTAAAGCTTCGCGCGCACTCATCGCATCAGCCCCCCGCGAAACCCGCTGCAACAACATCGCCTGACGCGCTTCTGCCATCAAGTTTCCACTGTCGTTTGACGCAGATCCATCGACACCAAGACCAACCGGAACGCCTGCATCGCGGAACTCTCTTAGCGGGGCAATACCAGACCCCAGACGGCAGTTTGAACATGGACAATGCGCAACACCTGTTCGTGATTTAGCAAACAAATCAATCTCTTGTCCATCAAGCTTAACACAATGTGCGTGCCATACATCATCGCCTGTCCAGCCCAAATCTTCGGCATATTGGCCCGGACGGCAGCCGAATTTTTCCAACGAATAAGCAATGTCTTCGTCATTTTCAGCAAGGTGCGTATGAAGCATCACGCCCTTGTCCCGCGCGAGTATGGCGGCGTCTCGCATCAGCTCTCGGCTAACCGAAAACGGAGAACATGGCGCCACGCCAACCCGCACCATAGACCCGTCAGAGGCATCGTTATGCGCGTCAATCACGCGGATGCAGTCATCCAAAATAGCCTGCTCGTTTTCAACGAGGGCATCCGGCGGCAACCCCCCGTCGCTTTCCCCAATGCTCATGGACCCCCGCGTCGGATGAAACCGCAAACCCACTTCCCCAGCGGCCTCAATCGTATCATCCAACCGCGACCCGTTGGGATAAAGATAAAGATGATCCGACGACAAAGTGCACCCCGACAAAGCCAGTTCCGACAACCCAATCATAGCCGATATCCGCATTTCTTCTGGACCGAACCGAGACCAGATTGGATAGAGCGTTTGCAGCCAACCAAACAGCAAAGCATCCTGCCCACCGGGGACGGCACGGGTTAGCGACTGGTAAAGATGATGGTGCGTATTCACGAGGCCAGGCGTAACAACACACCCCTTTGCTAGCACAGTTTCCCCTGTAGTTTCAAGCTCTTGACCAATCTCAGCAATAACGCCGTCCTTGATACGAATATCCGCATTGGCCATTTCACGACGACCATCGTCAATCGTTAGAACAGTGTCCGCTTGCTTGATAAGAATTTCCGGCATGATGTCCTCCTATGTCTGCCGCCAGACCCTTTTCGGAGATAAACACGGGCCGACAGAAAAGGGCGAAGGACTCGGGCACCGCAAACGGAACTTACAAAACATTCAATGCAAAGAGCAACCGTCAGTCAGCCTGAAGCAGTTCCAACGCTTGTTTGTGAATGTCGGCGTTGGCCGCAGCGATTGCGTTACCACCATTATGCGCCGGACCACCCTGCCAGTCTGTCACAACGCCGCCCGCACCTTCGATCACAGCGATCGGCCCCTGAACATCATAGGCGTTCAAACCTGCTTCAATCACGAGATCAATCTCACCCGCAGCAAGCAAGGCATAAGCATAGCAATCCATGCCGTAGCGCGTGAGACGGCATTTTTGAGCGACCCGTTGGAATGCAGCTTCTTCATCGGGCGTTCCAACTTCGGGGAACGTTGTGAAAATTACCGCTTCTTTCAAAATCTTAGTGAATTTTGTGCGGATCAGATCATCACCCAACGGACCCACACAACGGGAAGAGCCCCACCCACCAGAAAAACGTTCGCCGATGTAGGGTTGGTCGATGATGCCAAAAACCGGACCATCAGAATTTGAAACGGCGATCAGCGTTCCCCATGTGGGAGTGCCGCTAATATAGGCGCGGGTGCCATCAATAGGATCGAGAACCCATTCCAGCCCTGACGAGCCTTCTGTACGTCCGAATTCTTCACCCAAGATCGCGTCGTCAGGTCGCTCGGATGCCAAAATGCTGCGCATGGCCTGCTCGGCTGCTCGATCAGCTTGCGTTACCGGATCAAAGCCGTCCGCTTCTTTATTTTCAATGCTAAGATCGGACTGGCGGAAACACCGCAAAGTCTCTTGCCGCGCTGCATCGGCCAATAGGCCCGCAACACGGATCAAATCATTTTTCAGATTTTCAGAGTAATTGTGCATCGCGCCCCTCAGCCCTTTTACATCGGGCTAATGCAGGGGCGCGATAAACTCAAGCCACGTCGGACAGAACGCGGGCCAAATCAAAGAGACGACGACGCTGATTTTCCGGAATCGCATAGTACGAACGGATCAGATCAAGCGCTTCTTTATCGCCAAGAAGATCGGCTGGTACTGCCATATCACCTTCGGCGGTTTGGCTGTCATCAATGCCTTCGAAGAAAAAGCTAACCGGCACGTCGAGCGCTTCGGAAATATCCCAAAGCCGTGACGCGCTAACGCGGTTTGCGCCTGTTTCATATTTCTGAATTTGCTGGAACTTAATTCCAACCTTTTCGGCAAGCTGCTGCTGAGTCATCCCAACCAGCCAGCGACGATGCCGAACGCGTTTTCCAACGTGGATGTCTACTGGATGCGCCATATCTTGGCTCCCTTATGCGGCAGAAAGTACTGAGTGGTTTCCCTGCCTATTTACCGGATTACTATACCGGAGCTAACATTGTTCGTCGCAGTTCGCGACTACACGCTAGTAAGTTACTCGGAGCGCGTGTAAAATCAAGGCTTGTCGTCCGGTAAAGGAGTACATATTCCATTTTTAACCAAAAGTTAATGGATTCTTGCCTTTAGCGGACGAATATTATCAATCTGAGACAGAAAAATTAGGGAAATACTCCGATGAAAGCCTACCGGGTCCTCGATTTCGCACAAAAACCGGCATTCGAGGACATCGTTCAACCGAATCCTGAAAGGGGCGAGTTGCTGGTTCGAATCGATGCATGCGGTTTGAATTTTGCTGATTTGTTGATGCTCAAAGGGGAATATCAAGAAACCCCTAACCCTCCGTTTACGCCGGGGCTTGAAATTGCCGGTGTGGTTGAAGCTTTGGGTCCAGACACCAAAGGCCCCGATATTGGGACCCGTGTCGCAATTTTTGGCGGCTCTGGTGGTTTGGCCGAATATGGCGTGTTCCCCGCTGAACGCGCGGCACCTATTCCAGATGGAATGGCCTCTGAAACCGCGGCAGGCTTTCAGGTTGCCTACGGCACCAGCCATTTGGCGCTACAACACAGGGCAAACCTTCAGGCAGGTGAAACGCTTGTGGTTCTGGGTGCGGCCGGTGGAGTCGGGCTGACAGCGATCGAAATTGGCAAGCTGATGGGCGCCAAAGTTATCGCCTGTGCACGTGGATCGGACAAGCTGGCCGTCGCAAAAGCCGCCGGTGCTGATCACGTTCTGGACACCGAAAAAGATGATCTTCGTCAGTCGATCAAAGACTTGGGTGGCGCTGATGTTGTTTATGATCCGGTCGGAGGAGACGCGTTTACCCAAGTTTTTCGCGCCTGCAATCCCGACGCAAGAATTCTGGCAATTGGCTTTGCAAGCGGAAAAGTTCCTCAGGTCAAATTAAACCACATGCTCGTGAAGAATATCACTGTGATTGGGTTTTATTGGGGCGGCTACCTAAAGTTCGCGCCCGATGTGCTTTTAAAAAGCATGGAACAGCTTATGATTTGGCAAGCCGAAGGGAAATTATCGCCTGCGATCAATCATATAGTTGGTTTCGACGATACCGAAGAAGCACTTTCAATGCTGCGTGAACGCCGCTCAACCGGAAAGATCGTGGTTAAGATGTCATCCGCTTGATGACGCCATTTCCTGAAAGGCTTGTTCAAGCATTTGCTCAAGCCGATCCATGACGCGTGGGGAATATTCGTCCGTGCGATAGAGATTGATCTGCCAGTTATCCAATTCAGGAAGCTGACCGCCGTGGTCGATTATTTCAAAATTCACCGACTGAGTGCCTTTCAACAGTAATTCAACTGCAAGATCAGCCGAGACCGCGGCTTCAAGCGCCCGGTGTGCCGTCGCTTCAAGCACGACCTCCCACTCTACGCCTTCACGTTCCAGAGCACGAATGGCATAGCTGCGAAACAGGCAGGATTTTCCAAGAGCCAACGGCAGAGGGGAACTTTTCCACGCCCGTCCTTCTATGGAGCCAATCCAGACCATAGGCAATTCAGCGATGGTTTTACCGTCACTGTCGCGGCCCATTTCCGTTGTAAGGATCATGTGACAGTCGCCGTGCTGGAATGCCTGTTTAAGCCCAATGGTACTATCGGCCATCAATTGCACCCTAATGCGCGGGAACTCGGACCGAAACTGCCGTAAGACGCGTGGAATTACCGGATCGACGATATCAACAGGGACCCCAAGTACTACTTCCCCTATGTCGGCAGAATCCGAAATGTGCCCGATAGCCTCGTCATTTAAATGCAGCATCCTTTGCGCGTAAGACAACAGCCGATCCCCTGCGGCGGTGGGTCGAACACTTCGGGACGAGCGGTCCAGAAGACTAATGCCCAAAGCCTCTTCGAGACGCTTTAACTGCATACTGACAGCCGACTGGGTTAGATTTAGCCTGCCTGCCGCGCGCGTTACGCCACCAGCTTCTGCTACGGCGACAAAAGACCGGAGCGCTGTCATATCGAGATTTCGACTCATATCACAATCCTTGATGATATCCCCAACTAATATTCGTTTTCATTATTAAAACAGATATGCCATATCATCAAGTATGTTGATGACACTCTCCCGATCATCACAAATCAGAAAGGAAACACGCTATGTTTACTGCAGCCGCACCACACACCGCCATCTTCGCCGGCAAAGTTTCCGCGCGCCGTCCGGGCCTTCTGAAGACCGTGACGAATATGGTTCAACTTTACAAAGAACGCCGTGCACTTGCTGCGCTTGGTACTGACGCTCTGGCCGATATCGGCATTTCGCGCCAAGATGCATTGTCTGAGTCAACCCGCGCTGCGTGGGATGCACCGGATCACTGGCACAAGTAAGCCTTTCTCCCCTTGAAAATCCAAGCGTTTCCACCGATATTTAGTGGGAACGCCGCCAAAACCTGTTTGGCGGCTGTTGGTTTTAATTTCGGAGGGACGAAATGTCTGAACATCAAACAATCCGGACAGCTGGTGCACGTACCGCAGCCCAGATTGACGAGGGCCTGCGCGCTCATATGAACAAAGTCTACGGCACCATGTCCGTGGGTATGCTGATCACATTTGCGGCCGCTTGGGCGATCTCGGGACTTGCAGTCACAACTGATCCATCTGCAGCCGTTGCGCAACTTAGCGCAGACAAATACCTGACCCAGCTTGGCTATTCGATCTACGCATCGCCACTGAAGTGGGTCATCATGTTTGCACCACTTGCATTCATCTTCGGTATCGGTGCCGCAGCTAATCGTATGTCCGCCGCTGGCGTTCAGCTGATTTTCTACGCGTTTGCGTTTGTCATGGGTCTTTCGATCAGCTCGATCTTCCTGATCTACACCGGTACGTCGATCATTCAGGTCTTCCTGATTACCTCGATCGCTTTTGCTGGGCTGTCGCTTTACGGTTACACAACCAAGCGTGACATCTCGGGCATGGGTGCGTTCCTGATCATGGGCGTCATTGGCCTGTTGGTTGCTTCGGTCGTGAACATTTTCCTTGCTTCATCGGCGATGACATTCGCGATCTCGATTCTGGGTGTTCTGATTTTTGCTGGCCTAACAGCCTACGATACGCAGAAAATCAAGAGCAATTACGAGGTTTCCGATTCAGGCGAGATCGCCCAGAAGAAAGCGGTCTACGGGGCGCTGATGCTCTATCTCGACTTCGTCAACCTCTTCATGTTCCTGCTGCACTTCCTCGGCAATCGCGACTAGTGCGAAGGATCATTTCGAACGGAAAAACCGCCGCTCCTTTGGCGGTTTTTTCTTGTGCGCTATAGTCGTCGAATGATCCTTCTCTTTACCGATTTCGGCCATGAGGGCCCCTATGCGGGCGAGTTGCGGGCGGCCCTTGCGCGCACCGCTCCCGAGGTGCCCATCATCGATCTGATGCACGACGCCCCCGCGCATGATCCCCGTCGCGCAGCCTATCTCCTGGCTCATCTGTCCCGCCGTTCGCAACCGGGCGAGGTTTGGCTTGCGGTGGTTGATCCCGGCGTCAGCGGCGACCGGCCGCCCGTCATCTGCGAGATCGACGGTGTCTGGATGGTTGGTCCGGAGAACGGCTTGTTCGAGATCGCCCGAAGGCGCGCGGCGAGCGCTCGCTGCTGGCGGATCGGCTGGCGTCCCAAAATGTTGTCGGAAACGTTTCACGGCCGCGATCTCTTCGCGCCGGTGGCGGCGCGCCTGGCCTTGGGCGCAACGCTCGATGATCCCGGGATCGCGGGGGCGGAACTGACGGCGACGGAATTCGCCGGGGCCGATTGGCCCGATGAATTGGATGAGATCATCCATATCGACCGGTTCGGAAATCTTATCACGGGGCTTGATAGTGCGACCGTCGATCCGAACCGACAACTCCGAGTGGGAGATGAAATTCTTCCCCACGCACGGACGTTTTCCGAAAGCGCCGAAGGCGCACTGTTCTGGTATGTAAACTCCGCGGGGTTGGTCGAAATTTCGGCCAATCGGGCATCGGCTGTGGAGCGACTCGGAGCCATCCTCGGCGATATGGTCG
>CAYZAY010000009.1:0-45472 GCA_964476515.1 uncultured Rhodobacterales bacterium | reverse complement strand
TAACGTAAGGAATCGCGCGAATAGCAGCCGTAGGCTGGCGCGCGAGCGCCGACCCGCCCCGATAGGACGGCGCTTTTGCGACGGTGCGGCAGGATCAACCGTTCGACGGGGTTGAGGGATAAAGTGCCCGACTGATAGCGTACCGATGCCACCCCGCGGGTCGGCGCTCTCGCTTGGTGCGCAGTGAATGCGCACCCTACGGGGAATGGACGAGAGGCGGTGCCGTATAGAGGGGGCCACCATCGGAGTTGGGCGCGAACCTCGGTTATAAGATGTCACCCCCGCGCAAGCGGGGGCCTTGTTAGGTTTGGCGCTAGGTTGATACCGGTCCCCGCTTTCGCGGGGATGACAATACATGGCCCGATGGGTCAATGCTCTCGCATAGGTGGGTTGGAAACTCACCCTAAGGGGGGTCGGGCTGAAGCCCGACCTACAGGCCCGCCTCTCGCGATCCACCGAACGCACCGCTCACACCACCTTAACCCTCAACCCCGCATAACCCTTTCCGTGCACAACAGGTGAAACGGTTCTGAGGGCTAGCGAAAGCTGTCATGCTTAGGGAACCGGCCAGATACCGGAAGATCGACGATCGGGGACAGAAAAACCCCTGACTGGCATAAACCGCATTGGTGGGCCCGCCTTCTTCTCACTTTATAAAGACTTCAAGCCGACACCCTGCCGAGGATACCCCTCAGGCGGGGCGGTGGCGCATGTCGTTCAGTGCCGCGCCAAGGTCAGAGGCAGATCGTCCACCGCGCCGTTATACCAGCGGATCACGGTCTTGCGCTCGTCCTCCTCCATCCAGCTAACATTGGCCGGTGGCATGGCGTGGGTCACACCCGACTGGATATAGATAAGCCGCGCGTTCTGGGCGATGTCGGCTGGGGTTTCCAGCAGAACACCCTTGGGGGCATAGTGGATGCCATCCCAATAGGGTTCGCGCGAATGGCACATCGCACAGCGGCCAGGGATGATCGAAGACACGTCGTCAAAGCCATCCGCACTGGCAAACACCTGTTCCGTTGTTGTCAGCTCACGCGCCTCGCTTTCCTCGTACCCGTCCTGACGCAGAGGCGCCGTCGATAGCCACATGATCAGGATGAACAGCAGGGCGGTCACCAGCCACGTCCAAGTCGGCTCTCCCTTACGGGCGTGCATCGAGTTAAAGTAGTGGCGGATCGAAACACCGATCAGAAACACCAGCGCTGCGATGATCCAGTTGTTATCCGTGGCAAAGGCCAGCGGGTAGTGGTTGGACAGCATCAGGAAGATGACCGGCAGTGTCAGGTAGTTGTTGTGGGTCGAGCGCAGCTTGGCGATTTTGCCGAATTTCGGATCAGGCGCATTGCCCGATTTCAGATCGGCGACAACGATTTTCTGGTTCGGAATGATCACGAAGAACACATTCGCCGTCATGATCGTTGCGGTAAAGGCACCCAAGTGCAACAGGACTGCGCGACCGGTGAAGACCTGATTATAGGCGTAACCCATGGCCACCAGCAGGACGAACAACAGCACCATCAAAACGGTCGGGCGTTCACCCAGCGGGGACTTGCAAAGGAAGTCATAAACCAGCCAGCCAATGGTCAAAGATGCGGCTGAAATTACGATGCCAAGGAACAGGCTCAGGTCGGATTTCGACTGGTCGACCAAGTAGAGCTCTCCGCCCGCCCAATAAACGACCATCAACAGGGCCGCCCCCGAAAGCCATGTCGTATAACTTTCCCATTTAAACCAGATCAGATGCTCGGGCATGTTGTCAGGGGCCACAAGGTATTTCTGGATGTGGTAAAACCCACCCCCGTGAACCTGCCATTCTTCGCCATCCGCGGGGCCGGGGATATTCCGATGAAGTCCAAGGTCTAAAGCTATGAAATAAAACGATGAACCGATCCATGCGAAAGCCGTAATGACGTGCAGCCAACGGACCGCAAATTCCAACCAATCCCAGATAATTGCTAGTTCACTCATTATGATCCCTCGTTTTTTTGATAAAATAACAGGGGTTGTTCTTTTGGAGTATCCATAAAATAATCCAAAAAGCTTCAAAAATCGCCTAAGAATGAGATCATGGCCTATTTCGACAATATCCGCACTTTCGTCCGTGTCTATGAGCTTGGCAGCATGTCCGCCGCAGCCCGGGATCTTCGCATTTCGGCAGCCGTCGCGTCTTCGCGTATTTCGCAGTTGGAAGAGCATCTGAATGTGCGTTTGTTTCAACGAACAACACGCAAACTGAATCCGACCGAACAGGGTGAACTTTTCTACCCCGGTGCCAAGAAAATCCTCGAATCTGTCGATGAGGCCGAAGCTGAGATCACCAACGTCACTCAAATCCCGCGCGGAACGATTTATGTGGCCGCGCCACTGGGGATGGGACAGCGGTTAATTGCGCCGAAGATACCGGATTTTCGCAAGGAATACCCACTGATCAACGTTCGCTTACGCCTGTCAGATCGCAAGCTCGATCTCGCGGCCGAAGGGTTGGATGTGGCTTTCATCCTTGGGCTGCCTGAAGATTCAAACATGCGGATCAAGAAGATTGCAGATTGCCCAAGAGTGCTTTGTGCGTCACCTGAATACGTGGCCGAGCGGGGCATGCCCGCTTCAAGTGCAGAGCTGAAAACCGATGCCCATGATTGCCTGAACCTGCGCTATCCCGGTGCACCGGAATTCCAGTGGCCGCTGGAAACGCCCGAAGGTGTGAAGCGCGTACCCGTTTCGGGACCGTTAGAATCAGATCACGGGGACGTGCTGACCAATTGGGCGCTCGAAGGGCACGGGATTGTTTTGAAAGCCGAATTCGAAGTGGCCGAGCATTTGGCCGCCAGTCGCATGGTCAAAGTGTTAGAGAGCGAACCGCCAATTCCGGTTCAAATGGCGTGCCTATATACCCACCGCAGGATGCAGGACCCCAAGACGCGGCTGTTCATCGAATTCATGGTAAAGGCAATTCAAAAAGAGCTACGTTCGTAACCCCAAAGCTCGCGCGGCTTAGCTTCCCCGATAGGTCGAATATCCGAACGGCGACAGCAATAGTGGCACGTGGTAATGCGCGGGTTCTGACATGCCAAAGCGGATTGGCACCACATCAAGGAACCGAGGTTCTTCAGGCGGGGCGCCACAGGCATCCAGATAGGCACCTGAATGGAACACCAATTCATAGGTTCCTACGGCAAATTCTGAAGCAGGCAAAATCTGTTCATCCGTGCGGCCGTCATCATTGGTCTTCAACGTCCGTAAATGCGTCCGGCTTTCCCCGTCAATGCGAAAAAGCTCGATCTCTAGCCCCTCAGCGGGACATCCCCGCGCAGTGTCGAGAACATGGGTCGTTAGGTATCCGGACATATAAAGGTCTCCTGTCGCTTTATTCACAATGTGCGTTTTGCACCCGATATGGCAACGGTTATCAGTGCGAAGATGTTTATGGTTTTGACGAAGAATAAGCCTGAGAGATAGGCATCGCTAAATGCACTCATCAAACAACTCGGTCAAATTCGCGCGCGTTAAAGTCACCGGATTGCCGCCGCAACTCGGGTCGGCCAAGGCCGCCGAAACCAAGGTGTCGGTTTGATCATCCGATACGCCCAATGCCGAAAGTTTTCTGGGAATGCCAAGTTGATCGTTCAAATCTTGGACGTAGTCTTGAAACCCAGAAAATCCGCCCGTTATCCCCAAATAGGCTGCAACGTGATCGAACCGTTCCGAAATCTTGGCGGAGTACAACCGAAGTACCGCAGGCATACAAACCGCATTCGTTGTGCCGTGGTGCGTGTTGAAAACTGCGCCGATGGGGTGGCTCATCGCATGGATCGCACCAAGACCTTTCTGAAACGCTGTGGCCCCCATCATGGCCGCACTCATCATATTGGCACGGGCGTCAACATCCGTGCCATTTCATATGCACGAGGCAGGTTTTCCTTAACCAAGCGCATGCCTTCAAGGGCGATACCTTGTGACATCGGGTGGTAGTGCGGACTGCTGAATGCCTCGACACAATGGGCGAACGCATCCAGTCCGGTGCCTGCCGTGATGAAATTGGGCATACCGATCGTTAATTCGGGGTCGCAGATTACAGTGCTCGGCAGAAACTTCGGGTGAAAGATGATCTTTTTAACTTTGTCCTGCTTATTTGTGATGACGCTTGCGCGACCAACTTCAGAACCGGTGCCAGCAGTCGTGGGAACGGCGATTATTGGGGCAATCGTTTCGGCATTTGCCCGAGTCCACCAATCATCGACATCTTCGAAATCCCAGACTGGGCGGGTTTGACCAGCCATAAACGCGACAGCTTTCCCAAGGTCCAATCCTGAAACGCCGCCAAAAGCGATCACTCCATCGTGCTTGCCGTTCAAATAGGCAGCAACATCGGCAGAGAGGTTTTCGTCATTTGGATTTGGGTCAACGTCCGCAAAAACTGCGTTCCCCAATCCAGCCGCTTGCAAAATATCAAGAACTTGCGCGGTGATAGGTAGTCCAGCCAACCCGCGATCTGTCACCAATAGGGGATTTTTGATATCCGATCGCGCACAGGCATCTGGCAATTCAGCAATCCTCCCCGCGCCAAATCGAATGGCGGTGGGATACGACCAATTTCCTGTCAGGCTCATGCTTTCCCTCGGTTTCAGCATCTTTCAGGCATCCTTGCCAGCTTTGACGGATTAGACAAGCAGCGTGATTGTGCAGGGCGAAACGAGGGACTGCAAAAAACTGATGGAGGAGGGGGTGAATGGTGGGTCGTGAGAGGCTCGAACTCCCGACATCTTCGGTGTAAACGAAGCGCTCTACCAACTGAGCTAACGACCCGCCGTGAGCGTCCGTTTAGCCAAGCTTTCGGGCGGGTGCAAGAGGGGTTTGGTGGAAAATTTTGGAAAATTGATCGGCGCGGGTTGATGAATCCAATTGCGCGGAATCAAGGCCACAGGCCGCCGCGCTATCGCCGTCCCGCCCCAATGGGGCGGCGATTTTGCAGGTGTTGCAGTAAATTCTAGTGGTGGACGTGTTTGGCAGGCATCAAGTGGCATGCCAAAGGCTCATGTCGCCACCCTGCGGGACGGCGATAGCGCGCCTCACCCCGTTGTCATCGCATCCAATATCCGCGCCCACGATCTGATACCTTTGTGGAAACTTTCCACGTCGTATTTTTCGTTGGGTGAATGGATCTGGTCATCATCCTTACCAAAGCCAACCAGCATGGCGTCCGTGCCGAGGATGTCTTTGAAATACCCGGCTATCGGGATTGAACCGCCGCAACCTGCAAAGGCTGCTGGCCGTCCCCATTCGTCTGAAAGCGCACCGCGGGCGGCTTCAAATGCTGGATGATCGGTGGACATTTGTGATGCAGGCGCGCCCTTTTCGGTGCGGTATTCAACGGTGAAACCATCGGGCAGGTTGCTTTCCAGATACTCACGGAATGCTTCGCGGATTTTGTCGGGGTCCTGTTGGCCGACCAGACGGAACGACAGTTTGGCGGACGCTTGGCTTGGCAGAACGGTTTTGAAGCCATCCCCAGTGTAACCTCCCCAGATACCGTTCACGTCGCAGGTCGGGCGCGACCAGATTTGTTCGATGGGGGTGCGGTCAATTTCACCTGCAGGGGCTTTGAGTCCCACATCGCCAAGGAAAGTTTCGTGATCAAACCCAAGCGATTGCCACTGGCTGCGAATTTCGTCGGAAAGCTCGGGCACGTCATCATAAAAGCCGGGCAGGGTGATGGCGCCGTTGTCGTCCTGCAGCCCAGCCAGAATCTTGTTCAGCACTCGGATCGGGTTCATCGCCAGCCCGCCAAACATGCCGGAATGCAGGTCTTTCTCGGGGCCGGTGATCGTAAAGTCTTCGCCCAGTAGCCCACGCAATTGGGTGATGATGGCTGGCGTTTTGCTTTCAAACAGGCCGGTATCGCAGATCAGGGCCACGTCCGATTTCAGCTCGTCGGCGTTGTCTTCCATGAAGGGGATCAGGCTCGGCGATCCGGATTCTTCTTCGCCCTCAAAGAAGAAGGTGATCTTGCAGGGCAGGGTGCCGTGTTCGGCTTTCCACATGCGGCAGGCTTCGACGAATGTCATCAACTGGCCCTTGTCGTCCGACGTCCCGCGACCGCGAATGACCTGGCCGTTCGGGGTGTCCTCAAGCTGTGGATCAAACGGGTCGTTGTCCCAAAGCTCTAACGGGTCAACCGGCTGAACGTCGTAATGCCCGTAGAACAAAACATGAGGCCCATCGCCATCTACATGACCAACCACCATGGGATGACCGGTGGTCTGGCGCTTGGTGGCGTCGATTCCGATGCTAGTCAAATCGGCGACCAACCAGTCCGCTGCGACCTGACAATGATCCGCAAACGCCGGATCGGTTGAGATCGAAGGGATTCGCAAAAGCTCTTTCAAACGCTCGATTGCGTTTGGAAGGTCGTTATCAATGCGGGTTAGGACGGAATCGACGGACATTTGTGGCTCCAAATCTGAGATTTTGCAGACCGTAGCACCCCTTTTTCTACTGTCCAGAGTTGGAATGATCGAAATCAACGCTTATAGATCGCGTCAATTTGTAACCTCGCCCAAAAGCAATGCGTGACATATATCTTCATAAAACGTAATATGTCCTGACGCGGGACGTGAAATTGCCTGCGAAACAAGACTAAAGGAGACGCCCGTGGACTATACGGCCAAACTCGATAACGCCCTAAACGCCCTTCATGAAGAAGGTCGCTACCGGACATTCATCGACATTGAGCGTCGTAAAGGCCAGTTCCCTCATGCAGAGTGGACGCGTCCTGATGGCAGCAAGCAAGATATCACTGTTTGGTGTGGTAACGACTATCTTGGCATGGGCCAGCATCCGGTTGTTCTGGCAGCTATGCACGAAGCCATTGACGCCACCGGCGCAGGCTCGGGCGGTACGCGCAACATCTCGGGCACCACGGTTTACCACAAACGTCTTGAGGCTGAACTGTCAGACCTGCACGGTAAAGAAGCCGCGCTTTTGTTCACCAGCGCCTATATCGCCAACGACGCGACCCTTTCGACCCTGCCAAAACTGTTCCCCGGTCTGATCATCTATTCCGACGAATTGAACCACGCGTCGATGATCCAAGGCGTGCGCCGCAATGGGGGCGCAAAACGTATATTCCGTCACAACGATCTGGATCATCTGCGTGAATTGCTAGAGGCCGACGATCCCGACGCGCCAAAGCTTATCGCGTTTGAATCGGTTTATTCGATGGACGGTGATTTCGGCCCGATTGAAGCGCTCTGCGATATTGCAGATGAATTCAACGCATTGACCTATGTGGATGAGGTTCACGCCGTCGGCATGTATGGCCCGCGCGGCGGTGGTGTTGCTGAACGTGACCGTCTGATGCACCGTCTCGACATTATCAATGGCACACTTGCCAAAGCTTATGGCGTCATGGGTGGCTACATAGCTGCATCTGAAAAAATGTGTGATGCGATAAGGTCTTACGCACCGGGCTTTATCTTTACGACATCGCTTTCCCCTGCAGTGGCAGCGGGTGCAGCAGCTTCGGTTGTCCATCTCAAGCAAGACCAAAGCATTCGTGACCGGCATCAAGAGCAGGCTAAGATTCTCAAACTGCGTTTGAAAGGTCTCGGCCTGCCGATTATTGATCATGGTAGCCACATCGTTCCGGTGATCGTGGGCGACCCTGTCCACACCAAGAATCTATCGGATTTGCTGTTGGATCAGTACGGCATTTACGTCCAGCCAATCAACTTCCCAACCGTCCCCCGCGGCACTGAGCGTTTGCGCTTCACGCCGTCTCCGGTACACGGCCCGAAAGAGATTGACGCGCTGGTTCATGCAATGGACGATCTGTGGTCGCATTGTGCGCTAAATCGCGCCGAATTGACTGGCTAAGCATTTGCCCCCTGAAACATTTGTTTCAATGTGGTAAAACTCCCGCATTGAAGATGTGGAATCGCGAATCATGGCCATGGGACGGCCCTTTTTCTCTGAGGCATCTTTCTGGGGATTGGTGGACAGGCTGAAAGGGCAGTCGTGATGGTGCGACGCAAGCCAAAGCGCAACGAAGCGCAGGCTGAAGTTGAACCCAAAGGGTTTGACGACTTCGAGGTAAGACTCGGGGACACCATGCGCGGTGAACGCGCCACCCTTGGAAAATCGCTTTTGGACGTGCAGCGCGAACTGCGGATCAAAGCCAGTTACATCTCTGCCATCGAAAATTGTGATGCTTCGGTATTCGAAACACCCGGCTTTATTGCCGGCTATGTCCGCTCTTACGCCCGCTATCTGAAAATGGACCCCGAAGACGCCTATGAACGCTTCTGCGCCGAAAGCGATTTTGCGGTGTCCCGTGGTCTGACCAGCGAGACGAGCACCAAACAGAAAGAGCGCAAATCGCGTATGTCCCGCCCGTCCAAGAAAAAGACGGACGATCTGTTTGACCGCGCCAGAACGCCCTTTATCCCCCAAGGTGGTGGTGCGCTAACTGGTATTGCCCCACAGGCAATCGGGTCGTCAGCGATCCTTTTGGCCGTTATCGCGTTGATCGCCTATGGCGCTTGGACGGTGTTGAACGAAATTCAAAAAGTTTCGGTCACCCCTGTCGAACAAGCGCCCGAAATTACGTCCACGCTTGGCGTTGGCAGTACCGCATCGACCGAGAGTTCCGACATCAGCTTTACCGCCCCCACGGTAGAAGCCTTTGATCGTCTCTATCGCCCTCAGGCGCTGGATGTTCCGATCATCGTTGCCCGCGACGCCCCGATTTCAACGCTTGATCCGTCCCAGCTTGGATCATTCGCCCCGCCCGAGATTGATGACGGGTTGGCCGGAATTGACGATCTTGTCGTTCCGATCATCGAAGACACAACCGAAACGGCGGAAGCGGTAGAAGATACCGTTGATCCGATCGTGGTTGAAGACCCAGCACCAGAGATCGCGATCCTTGCGGTTCAACCGGCTTGGGTCCGTGTTCGCGCCTCTGACCAGACGGTGATCTTTGAAAAGATCCTGCAAGCTGGCGAAGAATATGTTCTGCCGCCGCTTGAAGATGCCCTGACATTGCGGGCTGGCAATTCCGGTTCGGTGTATTTCAAAGTTAACGGTGAAGTTTTTGGCCCTGCAGGTGGTGCCGGTGGGGTTGCTAAAAACGTTGCCCTAAGTGCTGACAACCTGTCTGAGGCTTATCCAACTGCGGTTCCAGGAAACGACGCCGATCTTGACCGGTATTTCGCTGCGGCTGAATAACCTCTTTATCTTCATTGCCGGTTCAGGCTGCCATGATTATGTAGGCTGCAGTAGAATGTCGTTGAGGTCCCATGTCTTTGAATGCTGTACGCCCGTGGCGCAATATTGAACGCCGCAAATCCCGTTTGATCCATGTGGGGAATGTGCCTGTCGGCGGAGATAGCCCGATCAGCGTTCAGACTATGACGAATACAATCACGTCCGATGTTGCCGCGACGGTGGCTCAGGTTCAGGCGGCTGCCGAAGCGGGCGCCGACATTGTGCGGGTGTCTGTGCCGGACGAGGCCAGCTCGAAAGCGCTAAAAGAAATCGTGCGCGAAAGCCCCGTGCCAATCGTGGCGGACATCCATTTCCACTACAAACGCGGTATTGAAAGCGCCGAGGCTGGGGCGGCCTGTTTGCGCATCAACCCAGGCAACATCGGCAACGAAACCCGCGTGAAAGAGGTTATTCAATCCGCCAAAGACAACGGCTGTTCAATCCGTATCGGGGTTAATGCTGGCTCTCTGGAAAAACACCTGCTTGAGAAATACGGGGAACCTTGCCCTGAAGCGATGATTGAAAGCGGGCTAGAGCATATCCGCATTCTCGAAGACAATGATTTTCAAGAATACAAGATCAGCGTGAAAGCGTCGGATGTGTTCCTGTCGGCTGCAGCATACCAAGGACTGGCCGAAGCAACAGACGCGCCGATCCATCTTGGAATCACCGAAGCGGGTGGTCTGACATCAGGCACGATCAAATCGGCGATTGGCCTTGGCAATCTTCTGTGGATGGGGATCGGCGACACGATCCGTGTGTCTTTGTCGGCTGATCCGGTTGAAGAAGTGAAAGTCGGCTACGAGATTTTGAAGTCGCTAGGTCTGCGTCACCGTGGGGTGAATATCATTTCATGCCCAAGCTGTGCCCGTCAGGGATTTGACGTGATCAGAACTGTTGAAGCGCTGGAAAAACGGCTAGAACACATCAAGACCCCGATGAGCCTGTCGGTCATTGGTTGTGTAGTGAATGGCCCCGGTGAAGCCCTGATGACCGATGTTGGCTGGACCGGCGGCGGGGCAGGGTCGGGGATGGTTTATCTTGGCGGGAAGCAAAGCCACAAGATGTCGAATGAAAACATGGTCGAGCATATTGTCGAACAGGTTGAGACAAAAGCCGCCGAGATTGAAGCGGCTACCACTGACTGATGGTGTCATCCCTGCGAAAGCAGGGATCTGGCTAGGTAGATGTGACTAGGAGGTCGGTCCCCGCTTTCGCGGGGATGACAATGCTATTTCCGTTTGCGCGGCACGTCATTGCCGCCAAAGGTTTTCTTACCTGGCTTGCCTTTTCCACCTGGTTTGCGGAACGACTTGCTGGCTGACGCTGCGCCGGGTTTACCCTTTGGCTTGTCTTCGGACTTGCGGAAAGGCTTGCCCCCATCAGGTTTGTCCGATTTGCGAAACGGCTTATCGCCATCGTTTTTGCGGAAAGGCTTCTTGTCGCTGTCGCCTTTGCGATGCGGCTTGGCCCCATCAGGTTTGCGAAACGGCTTGTCGCCATCGTTTTTACGGAAAGGCTTGTCGCCGTCGTTCCGACGGTTCGGCTTGTCTCCGAATCCACCCTCTTTTTTGTGACGGGGTTTCTTTGGCTTGTCGTCGGAATCTTCCTGAGGCCGTGGCTTTACTTTGCCGCTGTCCTGAAACTTCTTGGCTTTGTGACCATCATCTTCACGGCGCGGTTTACTGGGCTTTTTGTCGTCCCAAACACGCTTGCCACGTGGTTTGTCGTCATCACGGCGTGGAGGGCGTGGGCCAGAAGACCGTGGACCCGAAAGACGCGGACCCGACGGCAGGTTCGGGGCCGAATCCAGTTTGACCATGCGAATGCCTTCTTCCAGCTCTCCGCCCTGATCAAGGAACGTCATCATCCGATCAACCGAGGTGTCAGCGATCTCGATAAAGGATTCAGAGTCTTGAACGCGGATCGCGCCGATGGCTTGTTTGTCTAGGTTCCCAGCGCGCAGGATCATTGGCAGCAGCCAACGCGGCTCGGCCTGATTTTTGCGGCCAACAGAAACCGAGAACCAAGTGCTTGGACCGAATTCTTTGTGGTCTTTACGTTCGGGCTTGGCGTCGGGGGGCGAAAGATCCTCGGGTGCGGATTGACGCGATTGATAGAGACGCAGGTAAGCTGCCGCGATTTTCTCGGGGCTGTGTTGCGCCAGAAGCGTTTCGGCAAAGGTCGTTTGCTCTGCCGACAATTCTTCCTGCCAAACAGGGTCTTCCAGCAAGCGTTCCTGATCTTTCTGGCGAATTGCTTCGGCAGACGGCGGGGCGACCCATTCGGCCTTTAGCTTGGCCCAGCCCAACAGACGCTGGGCTTTCTTAACGGTTTTTGGTGTGGCTATCAGGGCGGATATCCCTTTGCGACCCGCGCGACCTGTCCGGCCTGAACGGTGCAACAAAGCTTCGCTACCCTGAGGCAATTCCGCGTGGATCACCAAATCGAGGTTCGGTAGGTCGATACCACGCGCCGCAACGTCTGTGGCCACACAAACATTTGCGCGTCCGTCGCGCATCGCTTGTAGCGCGTGTGTGCGCTCGGACTGGCTAAGTTCACCCGACAGGCTAACAACGCGGAAACCACGGTTTGAAAAGCGTGACATCAGACGTGCGACCGAGGCACGAGTGTTTGCAAAAACGATAGAGGTGTCAGCGTCGTGAAAACGCAGCAGGTTGATGATCGCGTTTTCAACTTCGTTGTGGTGAACGGTCATCGCTTGGTAAGAAATGTCGGCGTGCTGGTTTCCGGCGGAAACTGTCGACACTCGCACAGCGTCTTTTTGGAACTGCTTCGCCATCTTGGCGATCTGTGCTGGCACTGTAGCCGAGAACATCAGCGTGCGGCGTTCCTCGGGGGCTTCGTCCAGCATGAATTCAAGGTCTTCACGGAATCCCATGTCGAGCATTTCGTCAGCTTCGTCCAGAACAACGGCGTGAATATCATCCAGCACCAAAGCGCCTTTGGTGATGTGATCCCGCAGACGGCCCGGCGTACCAACAACGATATGTGCGCCTCGCTCTAGTGTGCGGCGTTCGTCGCGCGCGTCCATGCCACCTACACAAGATGCCATGCGGACTCCGGCTTTGGCATAAAGCCACCCCAGTTCGCTTTTGACCTGCATCGCCAATTCACGGGTCGGTGCAATCACCAGTGCCAGAGGTTCTGCAGCACGTCCAAAGTGTTCTTCTTCGCCCAAAAGCGAGTTGGCAATCGCCAGACCAAATCCAACCGTTTTACCCGATCCGGTTTGCGCCGAGACCAGAAGGTCGGCGTCTTGAAGCTCGGGTTTTGACACCTCTTGCTGGACATCGGTCAGGGTTTCATATCCGCGCTCGGATAGCGCGTCGGCGATTGTTTTAATCATGGCTCGGGGTCAATCCGGATAGGGGACGCATGCAAGCGCCCTGTGACTGCGTCGTTTGATGCAGGAAAGGGGGCCGTTTAAGCTGCTTTGGCCTGATTGTATAGGGCTTATTCGTAGTCGCCGTTGGCTTTGGCGGCGGCAACAATCGCTTTGCCCCGTATAAGGCTATCCTTCGACCAAGTCTTATCGGTGTCATAATAAGTCTCAACCCGCATGTGGTCTTCGGGGATGATCACCCAAGGTTGCTTGGTTGACGTGAAGATGTGGACATCAGGCGGATAGCGGTCAGGATCGTCCAACGTGCCGACTTTGAAAAAGCGGATATAATCGCGCAAGCCGCCAAAGTAATAATGCGTCCAAACGGTCACACGACACTTGGGACAGCGGGCCATCAACTGACCTTTTCCACTGGGCGAGTCGATCATCATTTCTTCTACGTCGCCTTGGATCAGCTCTACGCGCTCGGTTTCGATCAATGCGTTGGTGGCAAATGCTGTGCCCGACTGGCGTTGGCACCAACGGCAGTGACAGGCGTGAACGATCAGCGGATCCGAGGTGACGCGATAACGGACATGGCCACAAGTGCAGCCGCCTTCACAGGGTTCAAAATCTGTCGACATGAGCGTTCTTCCTTATCTAATCAGCCGCTGGCTTTGGCCAGGTCTGCGATGACCCTCAACGCGTCTTGTTCGCGACCCTTCGGGACGAAAAGGTGATCGTGAAAGAACTCTGCGACAGGGTTCACGCCCATGCCTTCGTTCGCCAAAGCCGTCGCAACCCGCGCGATGAACCCAACCGCTTCAAGTGCCGAATGAATGTTTAATGTGATCATCCGGCAGGGGAATTCGAAAGGGATTTCAAGCCGTTCGGATTCGGATTGCAATAGGATTAGCGTAGTGCCTTCGTCTTCACTAAACATCATGCGTATTGACGCACCAACAGGGACGTTACCGTCAGGCAAAGTTGCAAAGACATAAACACCGCCGTGCAACTTCGCCGTCATCGAGCGAAGCAGCACGTTCAGATCGGTTTCACCCGACACGGGTTATTGCTTTCGAAGGATCGCGACCAGATTGGCAAACTGATCCTTGGGAACGTACCCGCGCAGCATTTCCTGTTCGGCAACAAAGGTCGGCGTTCCGGTGATGGCCATGGCGCTACCAAGTGCGTGGTTGCGGTTGATTTCGTCAGAGATCGCATCGGTGGTCATGGTGGCCAGAATTTCGTCTGCATCCAGCTCAAGCGCGTCTGCAAGGCGGCGCACACCTGCTTCTGTCAGATTACCGCTAAAGGCCATCAAAGCGTCCTGCATGTCTTCGTAAACTTCTCCGCCGTAAAGAAGGCGTGTCGTGATGGCGACGCGGGCGGCGATGACGGATTGTTCGCCAAGGATCGGATATTCTTTGTAAACAACGCTGATATTGCCGTCTTCTTCGACCATCTCTTTTACTTCGGGGTGCGCTTTGCGACAGTAGCCGCAGCGATAGTCAATGAACTCGACAATACGGATATCGCCTTCGGGGTTGCCCGAGACGTGGGAATATCCATCGTCAAACAGGTCGTCTTCGTATTTTATTGCCAAATCACGGTCTATTTGGGCTTCGTCTGCAACACGTTGGGATTCCAGTACCTGAATGACTTCGATGATCAATTCGGGGTTGTCTAACAGGTAGTTGCGGACTGCGACGCCGAACGCCTCTTTCTCGTCGTCGGTCATTGCCGACAGATCAAGGGCGGCTGCAGGCGTTGCGAAAGCAAGCATCAACACAACGTATTTCAAAAGGCGCTTCATGGCGGCTCCTGTCTTTGGCGCTGCTGCAAAAGGCAAGGCCGTGATTTAAAAGGCATTCCGTCGCGTAGACATGCATTGACCCGCCACGCGCAGAGTGGAAAAAGCAAGTAACGAATGAATAAGAGGGCGGCATGAGGAACTCAAGTAGAAGTGACGTTGATCCCTTTATCGTGATGGATGTGATGGAGGCAGCCCGCGCGGCCGAGGCCGAGGGGCGTCATATTATCCATATGGAGGTTGGCCAACCTAGCACCGCAGCACCCACGTCGGCCCGTGCGGCTTTGGCGGATGCGATGGAACGCGATGCGCTGGGTTACACGGTTGCCTTGGGCATCCCAGAACTTCGCGCCCGCATCGCAAAGCTCTATCAAGATTGGTACGGGGTCACGGTTTCGCCCGAACGTATCGTCGTTACATCTGGGTCGTCGGGTGCATTCCTACTGGCGTTCTCGGCGCTTTTTGACGGTGGTGCACGGGTTGGCATTGGTGAGCCGGGTTATCCAAGCTATCGCCAAATCCTGCACGCGTTGGGGATGGAGACGGTCGGTATCCAGACCGACCCGAACGCGCGTTACCAGCCGACCCCAGCCGATCTGCAGGGGTTGGAACTGGACGGCCTCATGGTGGCGTCTCCAGCGAACCCGTCGGGTACGATGCTGGGGCATGATGAGCTAAAGGCCCTGATCGACGCGTGTCACGCAAAAGGGACGTCGTTTATTTCTGACGAGATTTACCACGGTATCGAATACGAAGCGAAAGCTGTGACGGCGCTTGAGATTTCAGACGACGTCTATGTGATCAATTCGTTTTCCAAGTATTTCAGCATGACCGGCTGGCGCGTGGGTTGGATGGTTGTTCCGCAAGATCACGTCCGCCGGATTGAGCGGCTAGCCCAGAACATGTTCATCTGCCCGCCCCACGCATCCCAGATCGCAGCTTTGGCGGCGCTGGAGTGTGATGACGAGCTTCAAGCGAATTTACAGGTCTATTCAGAGAACCGTCGCTTGATGCTGGAAGGCTTGCCCAAGGCTGGCTTTGATCGCATCGCCCCTCCGGACGGCGCGTTTTATGTCTATGCCGACGTCAGCCACATCACAGATGACTCACTAAGCTTTTGTCGACAGATTTTGGACGAAGCGGGTGTTGCCGTAACACCGGGCTTGGACTTCGACAAACAACGCGGAGGCGGGACCTTGCGGTTTTCCTATGCGCGCAGCACCGACGACATTCGCGAAGGCTTGAAGCGGTTGGAAGCGTTTATGAAGGCACGTAGTCGTGGTGAGTGACCCAAAATTGGTCGATGTAGCCAGCCTATGGATTGGTGGAAGTCTGTCTGTATTGGATCAAACTTGCCTGATGTTTTTTATTAAACATGGCCACAGGGTCGTGTTGTACCACTACTACCCACTTGAAAACATTCCGGCAGAGGTCGAGACCCGAGACGCTCGAGAGATATATCCGAACGAAGATATCTTGATCCATCGAAACGGTTCGCCTGCGATGCACGCGGACATATTTCGCCTGCATCTGATGGCAAAAACGGACTTTGTCTGGATAGATACGGACATTATTTGCCTTCGCCCCTTCGAGCGCGAAACTTACGTCGTTCCTTATGAGACAGCCACTGCGTTAACAAACTGCGTATTGCGCCTGCCTAAAGACAGTCCTGCACTTTCCTATATGCTGGAGTTTGTTGAAGATCGTTATCCGGTGCCGCCATGGGTGCTGCGCGCTGTCAGAATGAAACTTAATGCAGCGAGACGAGAGGGCAATCCAATTCACGTTACGCAGCAGAAATTCACGACCTTCGGACCAAGCCTGTTAAAATATGCCCTGAACCAAAGCGGAGAGCTGTCGCATGCGAAGCCTCCTCATGTTTATCTGCCTTTGCCATCAACCAAGCACCGATTTATCGTCAAGGATAAGCACAGAGACACGATATTGAATGACATGATCAAACCCGACACCAAGGGGATGCATTTATGGTCGACCGTAGTGCGAAAGAACGGATGGCTCGAAAAAATTGAGTCCGAGAGTTATCTGGCGATGCAGGCAAAAGAAGTTGGGATTAGTCTAGGCGCATGAAACGATTTTTGATCGCCATTTTTGTTCTCCTTGTTGGGGGGGCTCCTCTTGGTGCACAGGACCTGTCTGCGCTTGCGCGTTTTGAGCCTGATAAAAGCGGGCTCGAAGAAAAATGGCGCGGGGTTAATCTGTCGCTTGGGCTGTCGCAGGGCGTTCCTTGGCGGGTGTACACGGTTGATGAACCGCGCCGTCTTATTGCCGATTTCAGAGAGGTCGATTGGGGCGAGGTGAGCGAACTGTCGTTTCCTGCGACGGATCGCGTTGATGCGGTTCGTTTCGGGCAGTTTCAGCCCGGGTGGTCGCGGTTGGTGATGGGCCTGAACGCGCCGCTGGCGTTGGAAGCTGCAGAAATGCGGGTGGACGAGGTTAGCGGGCAGGCAGAGCTTAACGTCGATCTGACGTTGGTCAGCACTGAAGAATTCACCGCCGGTTCCGGTGCGCCTGAAACACCCGGCTGGTGGCTTCCGCCTGCGGCGGATGTTGCCAAGGCGCGGATGCGCCAAACGGGCGAAGGCGTTTTGACGGTGGTCATCGATCCCGGTCACGGGGGGATCGACCCCGGTGCGCAGCATGGGGATCAGGAAGAAAAGCATCTGATGCTGGCCATGGCTCGCGAGCTTAAAGACCATCTGTTGCGCACAAACAGAGCGCGGGTAATCCTGACCCGCGATGACGACAGCTTTGTTCCGCTTGAAATGCGGGTCGCCATCGCACGCCATGCAAAAGCCGATCTGTTTATCTCGCTTCACGCTGATGCATTGGGGCAGGGGCAGGCACACGGGGCGACGGTTTATACTTTGTCCGAAACTGCGTCAGACGAGGCGTCAGCAGCACTTGCCGAGCGTCATGATCGCGATGATCTTTTGGCGGGCGTTGATTTGTCAGGTCAGGACGACACGATCGCGAATGTGCTGATGGATCTTGCGTGGCTTGAAAATCATCCGCGTTCCGAAGCTGTGGCCAATGCATTTGTTCTGGCACTAGAACAGGCGGGCATTCCGCTGCACAAAGTTCCGCGCCGGTCCGCGGGTTTTTCGGTTCTGAAAGCGCCAGATATCCCATCGGTTTTGCTAGAGGTCGGGTTTTTGTCTTCTGCCAAAGACCGCGAACGGCTTAAGGACCCGGAATGGCGGGCAAAAACCGCTGATGCGATCACAGATGCAATCCTGTCGTGGTCTCAGACCGACGCCGCAATCGGAGAGCTGGTTCGGCAATAATACGCATTCTGTTCACAATCTCGTCCTTGGGTTTTGACCCTGCCGTAACGGGTAGTTATAGAAGCCGAGATACGTTCAAAGGGCACGTCATTTGATCCGCGCAATCTTTTCCTTTTTCGGGGCGATATTCAGCTTCTTCGTCCTGTCGACCTTTATGGTCGCGCTCAGCATTGGCGCGGTCTTTTGGGTCTATGGAAATGACCTGCCCAGCCACGCGGCTTTGGCTAAGTACACGCCGCCGACCATCAGCCGGATCTATTCCAGCGAAGGTCTGATCATCGACGAATTTGCCAAAGAACGCCGGTTGTTCGTTCCGATTGAAGAAGTGCCGGATGTTGTAAAGCACGCGTTCATTTCAGCCGAAGATAAGAATTTCTACCAACACGCCGGCTATGACCTTCGCGGGATTGCGGCCGCGGGTGTCGAAGCGGTTCTGTCGGGCGGGCAAAACCTGCGTGGCGCGTCGACGATCACCCAGCAGGTTATGAAATACTTCTTACTGTCTGGCGACCGGAAGGTTGAGCGGAAGATCAAGGAAATCATCCTTGCCACGCGGATCGAAGAAACGCTGAGCAAAGAGAAAATTCTTGAACTTTATATGAACGAGATTTTCCTCGGGCAGAACTCTTACGGCGTGGCGGCTGCGGCCCAGACCTATTTCAACAAGCCTCTGTCCGCTCTGGCGCCGCATGAAGCTGCTGTGCTTGCGGCGATGCCAAAAGCGCCGGGATCGTTCCATCCTGTTCGCCGTAAAGAGCGCGTGACGCAACGCCGTGACTTCATCCTTAAAGAAATGATGGAGAATGGGTATATCACCGAAGAGGTCTATGAGGCCGAACGGCAATTACCATTGCTTTCCGTGCAGAACGGCGATTTCCCAAGCTACCGCGTTGAGCTACCTCCGCGCGATTACTTCACCGATGAAATCCGCCGACAGCTAAGCCGTGATTTTGGCGAAGGCGAATTCTTCTCGGGCGGTCTGACGGTTCGCGCAACGATTGACCCCGAAATGCAGGATGTGGCTGCCAAGGCGCTGAAAACTGCGCTGGAACGTTATGACCGCGCCCAAGGGCATTGGCGCGGGACTGGCATCATCATCGAGCAACCTAAACTAGCGGATGGTCTTTGGCAGGAAGCCTTGGCCGAAGTTGAACTTGCGCGAGATATTGAACTGAACGGGCAATGGCATCTGGCCGTGGTTCGTCGACTTGGTAATTATGCGGCACAAGTCGGGATCGAAGGCGTTCCAGACGATGAAGACGGTCACTGGATTTTGCGCGAAGATGTGCAATGGGCCAGCCTGACTCAAGTCGAGACCGAAGAAGATGGTTTGAAACCCGGTCCCAAAGCCTCGGTCGCGAAGGATTTGTTGAAGCTGGGCGAAGTTGTCTATGTCCGCGAACAGTTGGATGAAGAAGGCAAGTTCCAGAACTGGACCATCCGACAGGTGCCCGGAATACAGGGCGGCTTTATGGCGATGGACGTGCACAACGGGCGGGTCCTCGCGATGCAGGGCGGGTTCAACTACTCGAACTCGGTCTTTAACCGCACCACGCAGGCGAAACGCCAGCCCGGTTCGGCGTTCAAGCCGTTCGTCTATGCAGCGGCTTTGGACAGCGGCTATTCCCCTGCAACCATCGTGATCGACGCACCGATTGAGATTGAGACGCCAGAAGGCTTTTGGCGGCCCAAGAATTCGTCTGACAAGTTTTACGGCCCAACCCCTGTGCGGATCGGGATCGAGCAGTCGAAAAACCTTATGACCATTCGCCTTGCGCAGGACGCGGGTATGGAGTTGATCGCCGACTACGCCGAACGGTTCGGGGTCTATGACGCGATGAACCCTTATCTCGCGAACTCTCTGGGCGCTGAGGAAAGCACGCTTTACCGGATCGTTGCGGCCTACGCGATGTTTGCCAACGGTGGTGAGCGGGTTGAACCCACCTTGGTTGACCGCGTGCAGGACCGTTACGGCCAAACCGTCTATCGCCACGATCGCCGTGATTGTGTGGACTGTACGGTGCCTGACCTACCCCAAGGCACACGGCCCGAGATCGTCAGCTACCGCGAACGCGTGATGGATGAAATCACCGCCTATCAGCTGGTGTCGATGCTGGAAGGTGTGAACCAGCGTGGCACGGGGGCACGCTATATTGACCTTCCGGTTCCCAGTGCGGGTAAGACGGGGACAACCAACGAAAGCCGCGATGTGTGGTACGTCGGCTTCACCAGCAACATCGTGGCGGGTTGTTATATCGGCTACGACGTGCCCAAACCGTTGGGCAAGGGGTGGTATGGCGGATCGACCTGTGGCCCCGTATTCCAACAGTTCATGACGGAAGCCGTTAAAAAGTTCGGTGGCGGTCAGTTCGTCGTGCCAAACGGTGGCGAGTTTATCAACATGGACCGCTATTCCGGCGCCCGCTTGCCCGAAGACGCCGAAGGCGAACGCGTCGTGGCTGAGTATTTCCGCGAAGGCGACGAGCCGGTGTTTGGGGTCAGCCTGACCGACGGCTTTGCCATGGGGTCCAACCTAAAGTCCGAAGAAGACCTGTTGAACGAAGCGCTTGAGGCGGCGGAAGCGGCTGAAGCTGCAGCAGAGGCGGGCGCAGAAGGCGAAGATGGCGAAGTGGGCGAAGTGGGCACAACCGTTATCCCTGCGGACGAGAATAAAGCGGACTTTGGAACGCTAAGCTCGGGCGGGTTGTATTAACCGGCCATCGTTAGAAATGTATTCAGTAGGTCGCTATCCGGATCGGCTGTAATTGTTCCCTTTCCGCGCCAAGATATTGATAGGGCGATTTTTACCGCTGCCCACGAAAGCATTCTTTTGTGGGAAATATCTAGGCTTTCTGCAAAGACTCTGACGCGCTGTTGGATGATCTGCGGGTCTCTCATCTGTTGTTCGAAACCTTTTGGATTTCGCATGGCGTTTGCCAGTTCGAATGCTGGATCGCCGCATAGACCCTTGGCATCAATTGCCACCCACTTTCCTCGGTGCATCAGAAAATTGTCGTGATGCAAATCGCCGTGAAGGGACACTGATTGGGTAGAGCTGTCCAATAGATCCCGTGTAATCGCTTTGCAGGTGTTCACATTATCGCGGAGGTTCGGATCTCAATCGGGTGAATATCCTGTTTCGAACAAAGCGCGAAACCACCGTTCAAGCGGTTTAAGCTGAGGCGTATTCGGGTTGGAGTTCTGTTGAAGTGATTGCGCGACGTCCGCCAGAATTTGAGTGCTTGTTTATCGTCACCAGCGCGGACGAGTGATCCGAGGCTTAGCCCCTCTAACAGCTCCATCACGATTGCGCCTTCGCGCCGGTCCATTATCCGGACGGCACCTTGACCGTTTAGGTCTGCTAGGTAATCGACCCCGGACTGTTCGCTAAGTGGATTGTGCCAGCATTTGAGTGCGGCGTGGGTGCCGTTGGTTCGCTCGACCTCGTAAACCGATGCCAATGCCGTCTGGGCCATTTCCTTTGGGTTGGCTAGCTGGAAGGCATCTAAGTGGCTTTGAAGATTGGGGTGAATTTTCACTGTTAACCCGCCGCCGCGAGTGCGACGCGTTTCATGGTTTCCGGCTCGCATTTGATCATGCGCAGGTAGTTCAACGTCGTGCGGTCGGGTTTCCGAGCGCCGCTTTCATAGCCTTGTAACGTGCGCAACTCGATGCCGTAGAGGACCGAGAATTGTTCTTGGGTGAGGTTCAGGTTCTCTCGGATGGCTTTGATATCGATGCTTTTGGGCGGCGTGGTGATCTGAAGCGTAAAGCCAAAGCCGGACATTTCGGCGACCATTGCAGTTTTGTCATCGACCAGAGGCAGGATCAGCGGGACGGGGCCGTGATCCATCGCATCTTCGACTGCCCGTTTGGCCTTTTTCAGGTTTAGGCCATACTTGGCCAGAAGCATAATCGCCGAAATGCTTTTGAAATCGTTCCAGTCGCCGTTAAAGCGAAGCACCACGTTTTCTTTGGAGCCGGACAGGTTTCGGGCTACGGGACGGATTTGCACCTGTGGTCCGAGCGCTTCCCGTAATGATGATCCAGTCATAATCGAGCTTCTCCATTATCGCTTGGGCGATCTGCCTTAGCTTTGCAGGTCCGAGAGTGTTTGCCTCTATGTCGTTAGACTGGATGTGAAAGCCATCCGCGTGAATGGTGCTGTCACCTATGGTCACGTTCGCAAATGCGGTTAGCGTTATAGCGCCAATCGTTACATCGATGAAAAGCAAATCACCTTCGCTGTCCTCGTCGACGTAGAGGGTTACATCTTCCGAAATAATATACGTCAATGGCGTATCATTTACAATCATTTCCCTTCTGTGATCTCAAAAAGGCGTAACATTGGTTAATCCGTGTTTAACCAGCGTTGGCTGGGACCACTTGCTTGCCCCTCAATCCGCGCTGGTTTATCACGCAAGACAAACCACAAGGCAGGCAGACCATGCGCGCAGACGTTCAGAACGCGGTTACTCAGATCGAGAAATCCCTAGAGTTGCTTAAGCAGAGAATGGATTGGGAAACCGTCCAGCACCGGCTTGAGGAATTCAACGCGCGTGTTGAGGATCCAACCCTTTGGGATAATCCGGACAATGCGCAAAAACTGATGCGCGAGCGGCAGAATCTTGTGGATGCAAAAGCGACCCATGACACGATTGCTCAGGACCTTTCGGACAACATCGAGATGATCGAACTCGGTGAGATGGAAGAAGACGAAGAAGTCGTTGCAGATGCTGAAAACGCGATCCTCGCGCTTACAGAAAAGGCTGCTGAGAAAGAGCTTGAGGCGCTTTTGGATGGTGAAGCTGACAGCAATGATACCTTCCTTGAGATCAACTCGGGCGCGGGTGGCACGGAAAGCTGCGATTGGGCCTCTATTTTGGCGCGGATGTATATCCGCTGGGCAGAAAAGAAGGGCTACAAGGTTGAGCTTCAGTCTGAAACAGCTGGCGAAGAAGCGGGTATCAAATCGGCGGCGTACAAGATCAGCGGCCACAATGCTTATGGCTGGTTGAAGTCAGAAAGCGGCGTGCATCGGCTGGTGCGAATTTCTCCGTTTGACTCGGCTGCGAAACGCCATACGTCGTTTTCGTCTGTGTGGGTTTATCCGGTTGTTGACGACAATATCGAGATTGAGGTGAATCCGTCTGATATTCGGGTTGATACATATCGATCCTCGGGCGCTGGTGGGCAGCACGTCAACACGACTGACTCGGCAGTGCGGATCACCCATATTCCAACTGGAATTGTGACAACCAGCTCTGTGAAGTCACAACACCAGAACCGCGATATTGCTATGAAGGCGCTGAAATCGCGTCTTTATCAGATGGAGTTGGACCGCCGGAATGCGGCGATCAACGAAGCACATGAAAACAAAGGTGACGCGGGTTGGGGCAACCAAATCCGGTCGTACGTGCTACAACCTTACCAGATGGTAAAAGACCTGCGGACCAACTTTGAAACGTCTGACACTAAGGGTGTTTTGGACGGTGATCTTGATGGCTTCATGGCTGCGACACTAGCCATGGATGTCGCCGGAAAAAGCCGCGCCGAGGCGCAAGCAGACTAGGATATCACAATGACTACCTGTTATTCCGACCCGCATACGAGCTTGTTGCTGATATGGCGGCTGGAAAACTGTCGGCGGTTGAATTGATGGCGGCTACGCTTGACCGGATTGAAGCGGTTAATCCTGATCTGGTGGCGATTGTGGCGCTTAGGGATCGCGATGCGTTGATGGCCGAAGCCGCGGCGGCGGATCGGGTTCCTGTTGGTCAGCGCGGGCCGCTTCATGGGTTGCCAATAGCTATCAAGGATTTCGAGGACGTCGCCGGCTTACCCACGCGCGGTGGGTCACGGGCTTTTCCGGAAGCTCCAGTGAAAAGTGACGGCCTGATGGTGTCTCGGCTGCGAAAAGCTGGCGCGATTTTCACTGGCAAGACAAACGTTCCAGAGCTGGGGCTAGGGTCACACACCTTTAACTTGGTCTACGGCACGACAAGCAATCCCTACGATCAGGATCGCTCTTGTGGAGGCTCGTCCGGTGGTGCTGCGGTGGCACTGGCTATGGGGATGCAAACAATCTCGGATGGCTCGGACATGATGGGAAGCCTGCGCAATCCGGTGGCGTGGAACAATGTGTACGGGTTTCGCCCTTCGGTTGGGTTGATCCCGGCCAAGCCCCAGAACGACGTGTTTTTACACAAAATCGTAACGCTGGGGCCGATGGCCAGAAGCGTGAAAGATATCGCGCTACTGCTGGATGTTCAGGCAGGGCCAGACGCAAGGTTTCCTCATCAACTTCCAAAGCCCGATCTGGATGGGCTTATGGCGGCTGATATGGCCGGTAAGCGCATCGGCTGGTTGGGTGACTGGGGTGGCGAATTACCGTTTGAAGACGGCATTCTGGGCTTGTGCGAACAGGCCTTGGGCAAGCTGAGCAATTTGGGTGCAAAGGTTGAGGCGCTAGAACCTCTGTTTTCGCGCGATGCGATCTGGCAGTCGTGGCTGCATCTTCGGGCCTTTGGAATAGCTGTCGGCTATGGGGAATTGCTTGATGACCCCAAGACCCGTGATCTGGTCAAAGACGACGCACGCTGGGAAATTGAAATGGGTCGATCTTTGTCGGCGATGGACATCCAGAAAGCATCGCTCATTCGGTCCAAGTGGTTCCAGCGAACTGCCGAGCTGTTTGATACCTATGACGCGCTGATTATTCCATCGGCGCAAGTGTGGCCTTTCCCGCAGCATCTTGCCCATCCAACCGAGATCGCAGGCGTTCAAATGGATACCTATCATCGTTGGATGGAGGTCGTTCTGGCCGCCAGTTTGATCGGCTTGCCAAGCCTTAGCGTGCCGGTTGGGTTTGGTGAAAACGGGTTGCCAATGGGGATGCAGATCATTGGTCGCTACGGCGAAGATCGCAAAGTTCTTGAAATCGGGCAGGCTTGGCATGAAGCAACCGATTGGCCAAATGCACAGCCGCCAAAGATACATCAATAATACATTTGATTTCGCGCGGTTTTCCTTGTCCCATCCCAAGACACGGAAGGATCAAGATGACAGCAGAAAAGCTACCAGGCGCGCCGAAATTCAAGAATATCACATTTGGAACCGTCAAAAAGGCCCTGAACTTAGGGCTTGAAGATATGTTCGCGGCCAAAGGCTATGGGTTTTTGTTTACGCTGCCCTATGTGCTGGGTGGTTTGGTCTTTACCTATATCACTTGGACCACCGGCGAGAGCTATTGGCTTGTCTTCGCCGCGGTCGGATTTCCGCTGTTGGGGCCGTTCGCATCTGTCGGGTTTTACGAAGTTAGCCGACGGCGTGAAAACGGCTTGCCGATGGGGCGCAAGGACATCCTAAGTGTGGTGACCAGTCAAAGAACCGGACAGTTGCCGTGGTTGAGTGCGGTCATCATCATGATCGTTATGTTCTGGTTTTTCCTTGGGCATATGATTTTTGCGCTGTTCCTAGGGCTTTCAGCGATGACGAACGTATCGTCGTCTCTGTCGGTATTCCTGACCAACGAAGGCATCAGCATGTTGGCCTTTGGCACAGGGATTGGGGCGGTGTTTGCCTTTATCAGCTTTGCAATTTCAGTGTTCGGGATTCCGATGTTGTTGGACCGCGAAGTTGATTTCGTTACGGCGATGATTGTCAGCTTTAAGACTGTGCTGGAAAATCCGGTGGTGACTGCGTTCTGGGCCGGGGTTGTGATCTTTCTGCTGACGATCGGAATGGTGCCGGCGTTTATTGCGTTGTTCATGACCATGCCATTGCTGGGGCACGCCAGCTGGCATATCTACGATCAGTCGATTGTGAAAGGCGAATAGAAAAAGGCGCCCCGAGACGAGGCGCCTTTCATGAATTCTAAACTTATTGGCTTATTTGCCTTCGACGGCTGGCTTCTTTGAGCTGCTTGTCGACAGCGGATCATCTGCGCGCTGAACCGAGCCTTCAAAGTGTGCACCGCTTTCGATGGCGATTGTTTTGTGGATGATGTCGCCTTCGACGCGGGCGGTTGATGTCAGGCGAACTTTAAGGCCACGCACACGACCTACGATACGGCCGTTGATGACAACGTCATCAGCGATCACTTCGCCTTTGATCGTTGCGCTTTCGCCGATGGTCAGAAGATGGGCGCGGATGTCGCCTTCGACGGTGCCTTCAACCTGAATATCACCGGTTGTCTTCATGTTGCCCGAAACGTGCAAATCGGAAGACAGGATAGATGGAGAAGGTTTTGGCTTTGGCGCTGCGGGTGCTGGCGCTGCTGGCTTGGTATCAGCTTTTGCGGCTGGCGCAGGGGTTGCTGATTTGTCGCCCGACTCTGCGGGTTCGTTGATTTTGCTTTTAGAAAACATTGTAAGCGGCCTCGATAAAGTTCATCGGATTTACGGGTTTGTCGTTGACCCGCACTTCGTAGTGAAGGTGCGTGCCTGTTGATCGTCCAGTATTCCCCATATCACCAATTTGTTGCCCGCGCGAGACTCTTTGGCCTTTCTTGACCCGAATGCGCGAGAGGTGGCCATATCGGGTTTCTAGACCGAACTCGTGTTTGATTTTTATGTAGTTGCCATAGCCGGACTGCCAGCCCGCATATGTGACGACACCATCTGCAGGGGCGAAGATGTCTGTGCCCTTGCCAGCCGCAAAATCAACGCCGTTATGCATGCGACGGCCGCCAGTCTTGGGGTCGCGGCGGTAGCCGAAACTGGAAGTGAAACGGTAGGCAGATTTCAACGGATTGGCAAAGGGAACGCCTTCGGCTGCCATGCGATAGATGTTCAGCGCTGCCATTTGTTCAAGCAGGTCATTGGCGCGGTCGAAGTTGGACGTTTCTTCAATGGTTTCCTTGGTCGAGAAGCTGATCGGTTCCCAAGGCCCGCCGCTGCCATCGTAGCCGCGTTTGATCTGGTTGATCAGGCGCTCGGTATCAAGACCGGCGTTTTCAAACATCTTGCTTAGCGGATCGACTGAAATCGTCATGGCTTCTTCCAACTGGCGGAAGATGCGTTCGTTCTGTTCGTCCAAAAGCCGCATGTCGTGGATGATGTCTTCGGCATGGGCAACGGCTTCGGCGCTGTCTGCCATCACTTGATCGCGCTCAGCGGATGCCATTTCCAAGGCTTCGGTCATCTTTTCCAAGGTGGCTTCAACTTCTGCAGCGCGCGCGGCGGCTGGGCGAGAGGCGGTGCTTTCACCTTCGAAACTGGCTTGAAGCTCGGCTGCAAGTTCGCGTGCATCGTCACGTTCTTTGACGGTGGTACGCAGCGTGCTTTGGATAACGTCGATGCCTTTTTCCAGTTCGCGCAAACGATCTTCGGACGCCAGAAGCTGGCTTTGCATGATCGAGATCTGTGACAGGGCTGAATTGAAGCGTTCCTGCGCGGCGAGTGCGGCGGCGGCATGGGCCTCGCGTTCGTCAGCCATTGCGTTCAGGCGGGTTTCATAGGTGCGTTGGTCACGTTGGGCCTGTGCCCGAAAATTGCCTGATCCAATCGAATCCATGATCAGAATCGCGGTCGAGATCGTCGACCAAGCGACCAGCAGGCACATCAGGAAAATCGCAAAAAGCTGGGTTGTCGGGGCAAGGCGCAAAAAGCGCGTTTCCTCGTCGGAACGCAGAAACAGCCTGCGGTCAGGCAGGATGCGTTCTAGCTTGGTATCGAGCTTGTGTAAGAGGCCGGTGCTCACGGTCTCTCCCTTTTATTCATCCCCGTGGTGGCGCTTGTTTAAAGCGCTCGAAAGTGGATAGCGGCTGGCAGAGATTCAGGCAAGCTGTTTGACCGCGACGCAGGCGGGGGATTGCTTAGACACTGCGCTTTTTGGTTGGGGTCTGATAGGCAAGCGGCCAGTAGAAGTCTGGCGGCAATCCTGCCTCGGCGCGTTTTTCTTCGTTGAAGGGGGGGCGAAGCGTGCTGTGGAAATATTTGCGCACTAGCGAGTGGAACACTTCCTTTGGGTCGAGATTTTCGCGTCCGCAAAGGAAATGGAACCATTTTGAGCCATAGGCGACGTGGCCGACCTCTTCCGCGTAGATAACTTCCAGCGCGTCGACGGCTTGGGTGACTTTGGCCTGCTTAAACAGATCGATCATGCCGGGTGTGACGTCTAGCCCGCGGGCCTCTAGCACCATCGGGACGACGGCCAGACGGCCCATGAAATTTTCTGCGGTATCTTCTGCTGCTCTCCACATGCCAGCGTGGGCGGGAAGGGCGCCGTAATAGCTACCCAAGGATTCAAGGCAGCCGCACACTAGGTTGAAGTGCTTTGATTCTTCATCGGCTGCTTTCACCCAGTCGTCGTAAAACCCCAATGGCATGGGGACATGGCCAAAGCGGGTAATGATATCCCAATGCAAATCAACCGCGTTCAGTTCGATATGCGCAACTGCGTGAAGCATCGCGATCCGTCCTGCGGGTGAACCGGGTTTGCGTTTGGGAACGTCGCGCGGATTAAGCAATTCAGGTTTTTCCGGACGCGATGGACGTAGCGGAGGGCTTGCCGTGCCTATTTCCAGCGGTTCACCAGCATCGCGGGCTGCAAACCATGCTTTCGCGTGCTTATGGGACAGGGCGGTCTTTTCACGGCCATCGGCGGTCATAAGGACCTCGGTCGCCATTTGGGTGAGGGTGAGTGACGTCATAGTGACTGCGCGGCTTCCAGAACCTCTTGCGCGTGGCCGGTAACTTTCACTTTGTTCCAGATCCGCGCGATTTTGCCGTTTGCGTCGATCAGAACAGTTGTACGCACGATGCCCATGAAGGTTTTGCCGTACATCTTCTTTTCCTGCCAAACGCCGTATTGTTCGCAAACGTCGGAATCCGCATCAGATAGTAACGCGATCCCAAGATCGTGCTTGGTGCGAAAATTGTCGTGCTTCTTAACGCTGTCTTTGGAGATGCCAAGCACAGTGCAATTCAGGGCGTCGAAGTCTGACTTGCGGGCGGTGAAATCAATAGCCTCGGTTGTGCAGCCGGGGGTGTTGTCTTTGGGGTAAAAGAACAGAACGACCGGACCGCCGATAAGCGATGAAAGGGTGATCTCTCCTTCACCATCACGGGGCAGCGTGAAATCGGGTGCTTGGGTGTTTTCGGCAATCATTTTGGGTATCCAATCCTTATTGGGTCAGAGATTTGAAAGAACCAGCCCCCAAGTGCAAGCCGCTTTGTTCTAGCTGTAATCAGAAAAACCCCGCCTATCGGCGAATTTGGCGTATAGGATCATGTTGTCTTTTGTACGATTATAGACAATAGCGAAGCGTAAAATATCGCTCGAACGAGCAAGTGAAAGAAAATGCCGGCCGGACAGGAACAGCAAAGAAAACGCAGAACTATTACCCGTGTCCTAGGACGCGTTGTTGCTGCATTGAGTGTTCTGGCCGTTGTTGCGTTCGGATTTTTCGCCTTTGTCTATCTACGAGGAGACCTTGAAGCGCCCGATTGGCTGCGCTCACGGGTTGAGGCTGGAATTGCGCAATCGGTGCCTGACGGAAGTCTGAGCTTTGACGATTTCCGTATCCGGTTGGAATCCGATACCCGTCCGATTGTCGAGATGCGCAATGCGGTTCTAAGCGATAAAGACGGCCAACGGATTATTGAACTGGCCGATATGCAGGCGGCGATTTCGTTGCGTGGTCTTTTAACGGGTCGTGTGCTGCCAAAGCGGTTGGTTCTGTCCGGAGTCTTTTTGGACGTGACACGCGGTGAATCCGGCGCGATTGAACTGAACTTTGAACAAGGTAGCACGGTATCATCTGTCAGCGGGCCCGGGGTGGCGGGGACAGTGCTTGCCGTGCTGGATCATCCGGCGCTTGATTTGCTTGAAACGGTTGAAATTGATGGGGTTACGCTGCGCTATGACGATCAACGGGCAGCGAAGTCGTGGACAGTGGACGGCGGGCGATTGCGGCTTGCTGTTGATGATGAGGCTGCGGAATTCTCGGGCGACTTTGCGTTACTAAGCGGACGGGCCAGTGCTGCCACGGTCGAAGCCAATGCCCGACTTGAGCGAAACGGATCAGGGGTAACGTTTGGCATTTCGGTTGCCGATATTCCGGCCGTTGATCTGGCAACCCAGCAGGCTTCTTTGGCTTGGTTGGGTATTTTGGACGCCCCCATCAGCGGATCAATTCGCGGTGGTATGCGTGGGGACGGCAGTTTGATGCTGATATCTACCGCTTTGAAAATCGGCGAAGGTAGCGTGAAGCCGAACGACGCGACGCAGGCCGTGCCGTTCCGTTCGGCGGGTAGCTACTTTACCTATGATCCTGAAACGCAGGTTCTCAGCTTTGACGAAATCTCGGTCGATAGTGATTGGCTTATCGGGCGTTCGGACGGTGCTGCGGACCTGATTTTGCGCGACAACGGATTGCCCGACGGGTTCGAAGCGGCGTTTTCCTTTAGTGAGTTAAAATCCACCGAAAGCGGGCTTTGGGGACGGGAAGTCAGCTTTGAAAATGCCAATGTGGCGTTTGGGCTAAGGCTTTCACCTTTTGAGATGAAGCTACATTCCGCTGGGCTTTCCTATGAAGATGCGGATTTCAGTGCGCAGGGTCAGTTGCTTGGTGGGGCGAATGGTTGGAGCTACGAAATCGAAGGTGGCTTGCCGATCATAACGCATGATCAACTGGTCGCGCTCTGGCCGTTGGGTCGGTCGGGAAAGACGCGGACTTGGTTGGAAAAGAACGTAAGCGGTGCGGAATATAGCAACGCTTTGATGACGCTAATTGCGGAACCGGGGCAAAAGGCGGAGTTTGGGTTTGAAGTGGCGACGACAAATGCCACCATCCATTTTGCCCCCACATTAAGCTCGGGTGAGAATGTATCGGGATCTATCCGCCTGTTCGACAAACGATTGGATGCTTCTGTTTTGGCAGGGCAGATATCGCCTTTGGCTGAAGGCGGCATAGATGCTGCTGGTACGGTGTTTAGTATTCCCGACGTCACCGACAAAGGCGGCAGTGCGGTTGTTCAGCTAAAGGGCGCGGGCGATCTGAGCTCTGTTATGGCGCTGTTGGAGCAAATTCCCGGGCTTCAGGATGATGGAACCGATCTACGGGATCTTGCTGAAGGTGTTGCAGAGTTTCACGGCGGGCTATCCTTTCCTATCGGGCGTAAGCCACTTCCCGAGGAATATAAATACGCGATCGAAGGCAAGGTGACCGAGGTTCACAGCGATACTTTGCTAAGCGATCAATCCATTGATGCCAGCGAATTGACCGTCAGCGCCAGCAACGAACAAATTCTGGTGCAAGGACCGGCACAAATTGGCGGGGTAGAGATCAACGCTACTTGGAACAGCGGAGATATTGCTGGCGGGACTGGTAGTGCGCTGACCGGACAGATCGAGCTGTCGCAGGATTTCGTCCACCAGTTCGGGTTGGGATTGCCGGACGGCATGGTCAACGGACAGGGCACAGGGATATTGCTGGTTGATTTGCCAAAAGGCGAAGATCCCGTCTTTGAAATGAGCTCGGATTTGTCGGGTGTTGGGTTGGACTTGGGGTTCGTCGGATGGTCCAAGCCAAAAGACGGCAAGGGCCAATTGAAAGCGTCGGGCAAACTGGGCGATCCGTTGACTATTGATCAGCTGTCCATCGATGCTCCCGGATTTAAGGCCGAAGGGCGGATATCGCCTCATGAAGACGGAAGTCTGGATGCGGTAGTGTTTGACGAAATGCAGATTACCGACTGGCTGGATTCATCGGTGCGCATCCAAGGCAACGGGGTCGGTGTTGCCCCCGACCTTTATCTAAGTGGCGGGCGCGTCGACATTCAGGCTTTGACCGAAGCGACGGGCGGTATTGGCGCGACGAGTGACGATGTTGTCGAAGGGCACCTGTTTGCAGAGCTGGACGAATTATACGTTTCGGAATTTCTGTCGTTGCAAAACCTGTCTGGCGAATTTGACCTTGGCAACAACATGCAAGGCGCTTTTGCGGGGCGATTAAACGAAACGGTCGAGATTGCAGGTGCGATTTCAACCAATGAAATCGGACAACGGCAAATTTCGGTTTCCTCGGATGATGCGGGCAAGGTTTTCTCGGCGCTTGGGCTGTTGGACCGCGCATCACAGGGCAATATTCTTGTCGATCTGACTGAAAAGAGCGACGGGTATTCCGGAAGATTTGTAGCGCGGGATTTGCGGTTATTGGACATGCCGCTGTTCGCCGACCTGTTAAATGCCGTATCGGTCGTTGGATTGCTGGATCAGTTGAACTTCGACGGAATCGCCTTTGGCGAGGTTGAGGGCGAGTTCTATTTTTCCGAAGACAAATTCATCCTTAGCCGCGCGAGTGCTACGGGGCCGTCGATTGGGCTGTCGCTCGATGGAACTTACGATTTTGTCAACGATCAACTGGATTTGCAGGGCACCCTGACGCCTGTGTTCCTCGTTAACAGTATTGGCGGAATCTTAAATCGCAAAGGCGAAGGGTTGATTGGCTTTACGTTTGATGTCAAAGGGCCGGCGGATGATCCACAGATCGACGCAAACCCATTCTCGGTATTGGCGCCTTCGCTATTCCGGGACTTATTCCGAAAGCCAGCGCCGGAAGTACCCGAATGAAGCTTAGCGATTTTGATTTTGACTTACCGGACACGTTGATTGCGACCAGACCGGCGAGACCGCGCAGTTCTGCGCGGCTTTTGGTGGCTGAAGGCGATCAGATATCCGATGCCGTTGTGACCGATATCATCAATTGGCTGCGACCCGGTGATCGGTTGGTTCTTAATGATACCAAGGTCATTCCAGCGCGGCTATTTGGTGAACGCCATCGTGTCGGCGAAACGGGGCCAACCAGCGCCCGTATGGAAGTGACGCTGTTAGAACCCAAAGCCAGCGGGACTTGGCAGGCGCTGATCAAGCCGTTGCGCAAAATCCGCGAAGGTGAAGAGATTGTGTTTTCGGATGCTTTGTCAGCGCGTTTGGAAGCCAAGGGCGACGGTCACGCGTTTCTGGCCTTTAACTGCGAAGGCGATGCCTTTGATGAGGCGCTGGACGAGGTCGGCAAAATGCCGCTTCCACCCTATATCGCGGCCAAGCGGCCTGCGGATGAACAGGACCACCAAGATTACCAAACGGTATGGGCGGAAAACACAGGCGCGGTGGCTGCCCCGACGGCGAGCCTTCATTTTGACGAGGCATTGCTAACGCTGCTGAAAGAACGCGGTGTCGAGATGACCCATGTCACGCTTCATGTGGGGGCAGGCACGTTTCTTCCGGTTAAGGTCGAAGATGTGACGACCCACAAAATGCATTCGGAATGGGGGCATATTAGTGAAGCTGCCGCGAAAGAGATTGCTGCTACCAAAGCAAATGGGGGTCGCGTCATTCCCGTCGGGACGACTGCGCTTCGCTTGATTGAAACAGCTGCCCGTGATGGGGGTGGGAATATTCAGCCGTGGACAGGCAAGACTGACATCTTCATCTACCCCGGGTTTCAGTTCAACGTGACCGACGCACTGATGACCAATTTCCACCTTCCCCAGTCTACTCTGCTGATGTTGGTTTCGGCTCTGATCGGGCAGGATCGCGTTAAAACGATCTATGAGCATGCGGTGGAGCACGGGTACAGATTCTTTTCCTATGGCGATGCTTCGCTCTTGATCCCTGAATAAGTTCGGCGTTTGCTGAAAACGACACATCAACAGTCGCAGTCAGTTCAGCGCGGCGTTGATTTGGGCGCGATATGGAGAGAAATTTAGGGGCAAACATATGATCTCGGTTCTTTCCTCATCCTGGGCACTGCTTTTGGGCATGATGCTTTTAATGGTCGGCAATGGTTTGCAGGGCACGCTTCTTGGTGTGCGCGGCTCGATTGAAGGATTCGCGACGTTTGAAATGTCGCTTGTGATGTCAGCCTATTTTCTAGGATTTCTTGGCGGCTCACGAATGACACCAGATCTGATCCGTCGGGTCGGACATGTGCGCGTCTTTGCGGCGCTTGCTTCGTTCATCTCGGCCGTTCTGATTCTATATCCTGCGCTGCCCAACACCGGTGCATGGATCATTGGCCGCGTAATCATCGGGTTTTGCTTTTCGGGCGTGTATGTGACGGCGGAAAGCTGGCTGAATAACGCGGCGACCAATGAAAACCGCGGCAAATCGCTGTCGTTGTATTTGATTGCCCAGATGGTTGGGATTGTGACGGCACAGGGCCTTTTGGTACTTGCCGACCCGTCTGGCTATGAGCTGTTCGTCATATCATCGGTTGTGGTTTCCATTTCCTTTGCACCAATTTTGCTGTCGGTTAGCCCGACGCCTGCGTTTGACACAACGAAACCTATGTCGCTTAGAGAGCTGCTAAATATCTCGCCTCTTGGTGTTGTGGGGATGTTCATACTTGGGGGCATATTCTCGGCCCAGTTTGGTATGGCACCGGTTTACGGCGCAGAAGCAGGGATGACCATTGGCGAGATTTCGGCCTTTGTCGCGTCGTTCTATGTGGGTGCACTTGTCGTTCAATACCCGCTTGGCTGGATGTCGGACCGGATGGATCGACGTGTTTTGATCTTCTTCGTGGCGGTGATCGGCGGGGCCAGTGCGATTTTGGCCATGGTCGGCGGCGACACGTTTGTTGTCCTATTGATTGCGGCCTTTTTGGTGGGGGGGATGTCAAACCCGCTTTATTCGCTGCTGATCGCTTACACGAATGACTTTCTGGAATACGAAGACATGGCCGCAGCTTCGGGCGGAATGGTGTTCATCAACGGATTGGGCGCGATTTCGGGGCCCATCATCACCGGTTGGATTATGGAGGTGTACGGACCCTCAGGATTTTTCCTGTTCATCGCGGCATTGATGGCGGCTTTGGCTGGATATGCTGCTTTCCGGATGACACAGCGCGCGGCGCCATCTGTGGATCACACAGGAACCTATGCAGCGATTTCGCCTGCGTCGACGCCAGTTGCTGTAGAATCGGCGCAAGAATATGCGATCGAAGAAGCCCAGAGCGAGGAAGAACAGGAAAACGCTTAGGTTTCGTGAAAAATGAAGCATTTCTGTCGCATTTAGTGACTTCTCAAACAGATACATTCGTGCAACGGTTTTCCCAAGGGGAAGGTTGCTGGTGAGGAGTTACAGCAATGGTAAAACCTGAAGAGGTTTTAAGTTTCTGGTTGGATGAGGTCGAGCCATCCAATTGGTACGTGAGTTCCGAGGCGTTAGACCAGGAAATTCGCGATCGTTTCATGACAGCGTGGGAAGAAGTGCAGGACGGCAAATGCGGTTTCTGGCTGACTTATCCTTCGGGGACGCTGGCGTATATTATCCTGACAGATCAGTTCCCAAGGAACACGTTTCGTAATGAAGGCCGGTCATTTGCCACGGATCGAAAAGCAGTTTGCGCCGCGAAGGCTGCAATAGACCGCAAGTGGGATCTTAGGATAGACGAACCTGCGCGACAGTTCTTCTACCTGCCGCTAATGCATTCCGAAAACCTAAGTGATCAGGACCGCTGTATTCGCTTGATGAAGCAAAGAATGCCCGAAGGTGGTGCATCCAGTCTATTACACGCCAAAGCGCATCGCGAAGTTATCCGGCAGTTTGGCAGATTTCCGCATCGGAATGATGCTCTTGCCCGCAAATACACCACGCCAGAACGCGCCTATATCGAGGCAGGCGGATACGGGTCTACCGTGCGGGATCTTCAAGCCGCAGTGGCGTAAAGCTTCACAAACCGGTCAGCCAGTTTCTGGTTAGTTTCGCTTCTGCCTGAAGCCAATCACAGAATTTCTTTATCTGTGGCCTCTGATTTTCGGGGTCCCTAAGTTGCATTCGGTAGCAAGCTTTCGACAGCACGTGCTTTTCGGGGCCGTATACCATCGTCATATTGTTATTGGTCAAATCGCGCTGTGCCAGACCAAGCCCGATGATCAGAAAGCCGACTTCTTTTTTTACGGCTTGCATGGCGACGTCGGCTTTTCGGTAATAGACGCCCCGATCAATGCCTTCGTTTCGCAACCCGAATTCCAAGATCCATTCCTTCCAACCGGGGTGGTCGAAAAATTCGCGTTGTGATTCCAAATGTAGGAAGGGCAGGCCCTCTAGTTCGGCGGCTTTGTCCCAGTCGCCAATGCGGCGGATGTTGTCCAAGCCGGTTACAGGGGTGTATTTGTCTTCAAAAAGAAGATCGCCCTTACCGTCCCGCGTAAATTCAATCCGGATGTCTGGCGCGCCCAACCTTACTGGGACATCGCCGACCCCGTTGATGCAAAACGAGATGTTTGGATGGCTTTCACGAAAAGCATCCAACCTCGGTAAAAGCCAAAGGTCCGCAAAATCAAAGTCGGACACGACGTGAATTTCTGTTGTCCGCTGAAAGTCGAGTGACTGGGTTACCCGGTCCAAGGCTTTGAACGCAAGTTCAAGATCTGCCACGGAATTGCTTAGCTCGGGCGTCGGGTGAAGACCTGACCGTCCGCGTACCAATAGATCTTCGCCAAGATAGTCTTCGAGCGACCTTATACGTTGCCCAAGGGCAGCAGGGGTGATTCCCAGCTCTTTGGCGGCTTCCTTTAGTGATCCCTTTCGCAGCGCCATTTCCAGCGCCTGAAGGGCTTTGAGATGGGTCGTTACAGCCATTTAGTAAAGATAAACTATATTGGCGTAAATTTCCATCTCGTTTTATAAAGGTGAGCTTTATCAAAGCAAAGAAAGTTGCGTTTTTATTGCGGTGGAAACCGCACGATCATTGAGGTGTCGAAATTGAAAACGAGGGAAACGACATGAAACGCTATATCATCGAACGTGACATTCCAGGCATTGGCAACTTTTCAACAACCGAGCTTTGCGGTGCTTCGCGGGCTTCTAACCAAGCGCTGGGGTCAATCGGGTCAAGCATCCAGTGGCAGCACAGCTATGTGGCAGGCGAGAAAACATTCTGCGTCTACTTGGCAGAAAGCGAAGACGATATTCGCAAGCATTCCGAGCTTAGCGGCATTCCGTTCACCACGGTTACCGAAGTTCCGCAGATCATTGATCCGCTGACGGCGAACAACTGATCGGGGTATTTTCTGTCCGTCTTTTAAGGCCGGGCAGGGAAATTTTGAATGACTAGCGGCTATGCATCAGGTGAATTGCTCGATTCCAAAAAATAGTTTAATGTCAAACTAGTTTGGAATCGGAGGTAGGCGCATGGCCGCACAGAGCTTTGACATGATCGTTATCGGGGCAGGACCCGGTGGGTACGTAGCCGCAATTCGCGGAGCGCAGCTTGGACTGAAGGTCGCGATTGTAGAGCGAGAGCATATGGGCGGTATCTGCCTTAACTGGGGATGTATCCCAACCAAGGCGTTGCTGCGGTCTTCCGAAGTCTTTCACTTGATGCACCGTGCCAAGGAATTTGGTCTAAAGGCTGAAGGCATCAGCTATGATCTTGAAGCCGTGGTTGCGCGGTCGCGCGCTGTTTCAAAACAGCTGAACGGCGGTGTTGGTCATCTGCTGAAAAAGAACAAAGTCACCGCCTTTATGGGCGAGGCGACCCTTACCGGTAAGGGTAAATTGTCGGTTAAGACTGACAAGGGCACCGAAGAGCTATCATCGAAAAATATCGTGTTGGCTACTGGCGCACGAGCACGCGAACTTCCCGGGCTTGAGGCTGACGGCGATCTGGTTTGGACCTACAAGACCGCGCTTACGCCGCCCAGAATGCCGAAAAAGCTTTTGGTCATCGGGTCGGGTGCTATCGGGATTGAATTTGCCAGCTTTTACAACACGCTTGGCGCTGACACGACTGTGGTTGAAGTCATGGATCGTGTGCTGCCGGTTGAAGATGCCGAGATTTCGGCCTTTGCCAAGAAGCAGTTCAAAAAGCAGGGCATGAAGATCATGGAAAAAACCATGGTCAAAAAGCTTGATCGTGCGAAGGGCAAGGTTACTGCGCACATCGAAGCGAATGGCAAAGTGACAACCGAAGACTTTGACACCGTGATTTCGGCGGTGGGCATTGTTGGCAATGTTGAAAACCTTGGTCATGAAGCACTTGGCGTAAAAATCGACCGGACCCACGTTGTGACCGACGAATACTGCCGGACCGGTGTTGACGGGCTGTTCGCGATTGGGGACGTGGCCGGTGCACCTTGGTTGGCGCATAAGGCATCCCACGAAGGCGTGATGGTTGCTGAATTGATCGCAGGTCAAAAGGCGCATCCGGTTAAGCCGGAAACCATTGCGGGCTGCACATACTGTCATCCTCAGGTGGCTTCGGTGGGCTATACCGAAGCGAAAGCGAAAGAGCTGGGATATGACGTCAAAGTTGGTCGTTTCCCGTTCATTGGTAACGGTAAAGCCATCGCCTTGGGCGAGCCTGAAGGTATGGTGAAGACTGTGTTTGACGCAAAAACGGGCGAGCTTTTGGGCGCGCATATGGTTGGTGCAGAAGTGACCGAACTGATCCAAGGCTACGTCGTGGGTCGCAAGCTGGAAACCACAGAAGAAGACCTGATGGAAACTGTCTTCCCGCATCCAACGCTGTCAGAAATGATGCACGAAAGCGTGCTGGATGCGTATGGCAAAGCCATCCACATCTAAATCTGACAAGTAATCTGACAAAAAAAGCTTCGAAGGTAAAACTTCGGGGCTTCCCACATTTTGGGGTAGTGGAGGGGGAATTACTTTTCCAGCGGACCGCCGGCCTGAACCCAGTGGCCGAGACCGCCGACATTCAGGGTCATCTCGTAGCCAAGTTGATTCAGGGTGTTCACGGCCATTCCGGCACGGCCGCCAGCGGCGCAATACACAGCAACGGGTTTGTTGGTGTAAAGGCTGTTGTGAAACTCGGGGTGGTTCGGATCTGCTTGCATTGCCAGCTGCATCAACGGGATGTGAATCGCGTCTTTCGCCTTGCCTGATTGCGCCACTTCATTGTGGTCACGGACATCAAGAAGGGTCATTTCGCCTTCGGCGACCTGATTGATAACATCCTGATAAGTCAGAGTATTAGTGTTGCGCTGCGCTGCGGCGGTCATTCGTTTGGTCCTTATTCTTTGGCGTCTTTCCCTTTAATTGGAGCGCCAATCGAAATGTTCAAGTTATGTGTATCATTAAAATTCTGTTTTTGGAATATAATAAATGCGGAATATGTAATTTTCATCGCGGAAAGATGTTTGTTCTCTCAATGTTCTCATTTTTTCGTTGGAGACTCAGGGCGATTGCTCTATTTGATTAAGGATTGGTTATTGGGTGCCTTATGCCAGAGCAGAAATTCATCGAAGTCCGCGGCGCGCGGGAGCATAATCTGAAGAACATCGACGTGGATATACCGCGCGATGAACTGGTTGTGGTGACTGGATTGTCAGGCTCGGGCAAGTCGTCCTTAGCATTTGACACGGTCTATGCCGAAGGGCAGCGGCGGTATGTTGAAAGCCTGTCGGCCTATGCGCGTCAGTTCCTTGATATGATGGAAAAACCGGATGTGGATCACATCTCGGGGCTTTCGCCTGCGATTTCGATTGAGCAAAAGACGACGTCGAAAAACCCACGTTCGACTGTGGGAACCGTGACCGAGATTTACGACTACATGCGCCTGTTGTTTGCACGGGTTGGCACGCCCTATTCACCCGCCACAGGCTTGCCGATTGAAGCACAACAGGTTCAGGATATGGTTGACCGTGTCATGGGCATGGAAGAGGGCACGCGGGCTTATCTGTTGGCCCCAATCGTGCGGGATCGCAAAGGTGAGTACCGCAAAGAGTTTCTTGAGCTGCGCAAACAGGGGTTTCAGCGGGTTAAGGTCGATGGAGCGTTCTATGACTTGGATGAGCCTCCGACGCTGGACAAGAAGTTCCGCCATGACATTGATGTGGTCGTTGATCGGATCGTTGTTCGCGACGGGATGGAGACTCGGTTGGCGGATAGTTTCCGCACATCGCTTGATTTGGCGGATGGGATCGCGATCCTAGAGACGGTGCCAACAGATGATGAACCAGAGCGGATTACGTTTTCTGAAAACTTTGCCTGTCCGGTTAGCGGATTTACGATCCCCGAGATTGAGCCACGGCTGTTTTCGTTTAACGCGCCGTTTGGGGCTTGTCCGGTGTGTGATGGCTTGGGCAAAGAGCTGTTCTTTGACGAGCAGTTGGTCGTCCCTGACAAAACCCTAAAGATATCTGACGGGGCCCTGGCACCTTGGCGGAAAGGGAAGTCGCCGTATTTCCTTCAGACAATTGAAGCGATTGCCCGTCATTATGATTTCGACCAGAACGCCAAGTGGAAAGATCTGCCTGAACATGTGCAACAGGTGTTCTTGTATGGCTCGGGCGAAGAGGAAATCCCGTTCCGCTATGATGAAGGCGGCCGTGTTTATCAGGTGACCCGTGTGTTCGAAGGTGTGATTCCGAATATGGAGAGGCGTTATCGCGAGACGGATAGCAACTGGATCCGAGAAGAGTTTGAGAACTACCAGAACAACCGGCCTTGTGGGTCATGCAAAGGCTATCGCCTAAGGGAAGAGGCCTTGGCGGTGAAAATCGCTGGCCTCCACGTTGGCCAAGTGGTGCAGATGTCGATCCGCGAGGCGTTTGAGTGGTGCAAGACGGTGCCAGAGCATCTGACAGCGCAGAAGAACGAAATCGCGCGGGCGATCTTAAAGGAAATCCGCGAGCGGCTTGGGTTTTTGAACAATGTCGGGCTGGAATACCTGACACTTTCACGTAACTCGGGAACCTTATCGGGTGGTGAAAGCCAACGGATCAGGCTTGCGTCCCAGATCGGGTCGGGGTTGACGGGCGTTCTATATGTTCTGGACGAGCCGTCGATTGGTCTGCACCAGCGCGACAACGACCGGCTTCTGACCACGCTGAAGAATCTGCGCGATCAGGGCAATACGGTTATCGTGGTTGAACACGACGAAGAAGCGATCCGTGAAGCGGATTATGTTTTCGATATCGGGCCAGGGGCTGGTGTGCACGGCGGGCAGGTCGTCAGCAAAGGACGGCCAGAAGAAATTGCGGCCGATCCGTCGTCGGTGACGGGGCAGTATTTGTCAGGTTTGCGCGAAATTCCGATCCCTGCTGAGCGGCGCAAGGGGAACAAGAAAAAGGTCTCGGTCGTCAAAGCGACGGGGAACAATCTTAAGAAGGTCACGGCGGACTTTCCTTTGGCAAAATTTGTCTGTGTGACGGGTGTTTCGGGCGGTGGTAAATCGACACTGACGATTGAGACTTTGTTCAAGACCGCCTCGATGCGCCTGAACGGGGCGCGGCAGACGCCTGCGCCGTGTGAGACGATCAAGGGGTTGGAGCATCTGGATAAGGTGATCGACATTGATCAGCGGCCTATCGGACGGACGCCTCGGTCGAACCCTGCGACCTATACCGGCGCGTTCACCCCTATCCGCGACTGGTTCGCGGGTCTGCCAGAGGCGAAGGCGCGTGGCTATAAGCCGGGTCGCTTTAGTTTCAACGTCAAAGGTGGGCGGTGCGAGGCGTGCTCGGGTGACGGGCTGATCAAGATCGAGATGCATTTCCTGCCAGATGTCTATGTGACCTGTGAGACCTGCAACGGGCAGCGCTACAATCGCGAAACTTTGGAGATCAAGTTCAAGGGTAAATCTATCGCCGACGTGCTGGATATGACCGTTGAAGATGCGCAGGACTTCTTCAAGGCGGTGCCGTCTATTAGAGACAAAATGGATGCGCTTGCGCGGGTGGGGCTTGGCTATATCAAGGTTGGCCAACAGGCGACGACGCTATCAGGTGGTGAAGCCCAGCGGGTGAAACTGTCAAAGGAATTGGCGAAGCGCTCGACCGGTCGGACGTTATATATCCTCGACGAACCTACCACAGGTCTGCACTTTGAAGATGTGCGTAAGATGTTGGAAGTGCTGCATGAATTGGTTGATCAGGGTAACACGGTGATCGTGATCGAACACAATCTGGACGTGGTGAAAACCGCCGACTGGATCATTGATATCGGACCCGAAGGCGGTGACGGTGGCGGTGTGATCGTGGCCAAGGGAACGCCAGAATCGATTGCGGATGAACCGCAAAGCCATACGGGGCGTTACCTGAAACCAATGCTGTTTGGCGGGAAAGTCGCGGCTGAATAGGCCGCGGCTTTTGGTGTTTAAGCGCGGCGCGATCAGCGGATCGAGATCGATGCGCCTCCGCTTGAGCTGCTTTCGACGACTGGTGGCCTGCCGTGAACTGATAGGGATGCTCCGCCAGACGCGTGGGCTTTGGCCTCGTCAGACGCATAAACACTAAGGCTTGCGCCTCCGCCGCTATCGGCGTCGGTTGTTTTACATTCCAAAGATTTGGCGGACAGTGATGCGCCTGATCCAGCTTCGGCGTCAATGTGATCGCACGATCCTGCTAGTTTCACCGAAGCGCCAGAAGACGCTTCAACCGTCAGATCCCTAATTTTGAGCTTCGGTGCAGAAAAGGACGCGCCGGAACTGGCCTTGATCGCAAGATCAGCGTCTACAGAGTCGTCAAAGTTGACACTGGCACCGGACGAAGCAAAAAGTTCTAGATCGTCGCTGAACTGGTCTAGAATACCCATCGCGCTGCCGGAGCTTGCTTTGGCGTAGTCCAATTCAGGAAGGGTAATTGTGACCTCGAATTTGTCTCGACGGCCGATGCCAAGCAGACCCAAACGAGATTTGCGCGAGATGTCGAGCGTGTCGCCGTTCTGAGAGATTTCGAGCCGCCGAAGGTTGCCCCGAACAGCTTCTGCTTCGACGTTGAAGTCGTGACCAAGTTCGATTGTGACTGATACGCCAGCTGCGACTTCTACCGAGTTGAAATCTTCAAAGTCGTAGTGACGACTGTCACCAGCCATAGCGGTGGTTGCGGTGACGGCAATGGCTGTTGCTAGAGGTAGCGAACGCATGAACTCTCTCCCTGATACGTGTTCTGGGAAAGAGGTATGTAAATGGTTTTAACTTTCAAGCCCCAGAGAGGAGCTTGAAGTTAAATTTGTTGGAACTGTATGAATTTATTCGCGTCCGCGTTTTTCGAAACGGGGAAGCATGGCGCTGAAATCCATGCCCAAACCGTCTTCGTTTTCAACGAACTGTTCGTAGAGCGCCGTTGCAGCCTGACCCATCGGAGTATCCGCGTCTGCGGCTTCTGCGGCTTGTTGAGATAAGCGCAGATCTTTCAACATAAGTTCAGAAGCAAAACCCGGTTGGTAGTTGTTGTCAGCAGGCGATTGGGGGCCAATACCGGGGGCAGGGCAATAGGCGTTCATGGTCCAGCTATAGCCAGACGACGTGCTGACCACGTCGAACATCGCCTGTCGATCAAGGCCGAGCTTATCGGCAAGGGCAAAGGCCTCGCAGGTGCCGATCATGGTGATGCCAAGGATCATGTTGTTGCAGATTTTTGCAGCTTGGCCGTTACCGGACGGTCCGCAGTGAACCGCTTTTTGGCCCATTACATCGAACAAGGGCAGGGCGGTTTCGAACCCCTTTTGGTCTCCACCAACCATGAAGGTCAATGTGCCAGCAGTTGCGCCACCGACGCCGCCGGATACCGGTGCGTCGAGCGACGAAAGGTCCGCTTCATTGGCTTGGTTCGCAACATCTCGTGCGCTTTCGACGTCGACGGTCGAGCAATCCAGAAGAACCGCGCCCGATTTCATCGCTGGGATGACTTCATTGGCAACCGACCGCAGGATTGCGCCGTTTGGAAGCATAGTGATGACAACGTCGGCGTTCTTTGCGGCTTCAGCACCGTTGGCGACATTTGTAACGCCTTCAATCGACACGTCGGCCATGTCAAAACCAGCGACGGTATAGCCGGCTTTTGCCAGATTGGCCGCCATTGGGCCGCCCATGTTTCCAAGACCGATAAATCCGATTTTCATGCTGTCTTCCTCTTCAAATGTCAGTGCGTTTTTTCCCAATGGGATCAACATCTTGCTCACCGCAACCGCTGGAACCTTACTCAGTTCATGTTGCCAGTTCGGGTTGCGGTCCTTGTCGATGACCTGTGCGCGAATACCTTCGATAAAGTCACCATGCTCCATCGCGCGGTAGGTAAAGCGGTACTCCATATCTAGCGCTTTGCGCATGGATGCCATTGGACCGCGAAGGCGGTGGATCATTTCGACCGCGCAAGCCATCGAAAGAGGGGCACTTCGCCCGAGCAGCTTAAGCGCGTCTTGCGCAAATTCACCGCCATCACTTTCAAGGCTGTTAACGATGTCGCCAAGCGATTCACCGGCAAAATGCTTGTCGATCTCGGGCTGTAACGCCAATAAGGGCGCATCAGGTGCATCGCGATACGCTTGTTCCAAGATTTCAACGTCACCGGTGGCTTCTAACGCTTCAATCAGGGGCGCCCATTCAGCTTCGGGCACAAATCCGTCGGCAAATCCAACGGCGATAGCATCGCCTGCGTTCATGCGCGCGCCGGTCGTACCTAGGTACTCACCTAAACGGCCGGGGGCGTTGCAAAGGATGAAAGTTCCACCAACATCTGGCACAAGACCAATGCCGCATTCAGGCATAGCAATCTGGCTACCATCCCCCACGACACGATGCGACCCCAGACAGCCGATGCCGACGCCGCCGCCCATAGTGTAGCCTTGTAGAAAGCTGACAATGGGTTTGGGATAGGCACTGATGAGGTCATTCATCCGGTATTCATCGGCCCAGAATTTGCGACCGAATTCGTAGTCGCCCTTGGTGCCGGTGTCATACATTTGGGTAATGTCGCCACCCGCGCAGAACGCTTTTTCGCCTTCGGCATCCATTACGATCAGAGAGACCTCGGGGTCTTTGCGCCAAGCCTTAAGGGCTTGATAAACCTGAATGCACATGTCGTAGGTCAGTGCGTTCAGTGCTTTGGGACGCTGAAGCGTTATCCGACCCGCGTGGCCAATTTTGCGGATGGATATATCTGTCATTAGCCACGCTCCGCCAGCAACTGACGCGCCACAATCAAGCGCATGATTTCGTTTGTTCCTTCAAGGATCTGGTGCACTCGTAGATCACGCACGATTTTCTCGATCCCGTAGTCCGCTAGATAGCCGTAACCGCCGTGCAGCTGCAAACAATCATTGGCCACTTTGAACGCAGTGTCCGTCACAAAGCGTTTCGCCATGGCGCAGAACTTGGTGGCATCGGGTGTCTTGTTGTCCAGCTTCCACGCAGCCTGACGCAGGAATGTGCGCGCAGCTTGCAGTTCGATTTCCATGTCTGCCAGACGGAACTGAAGTGCCTGAAACTGGTCGATGGTTTTGCCAAAGGCCTTGCGTTCGCCCATATAGGTCAGGGTCTGGTTAAGCGCCTGTTGGGCACCGCCCAAAGCACCTGCTGAGATGTTCAGACGTCCTCCGTCAAGGCCGGCCATGGCGTAGTTGAACCCGCGGCCTTCGTCGCCGATCAGGTTCGCCGCAGACACAAAACAATCGTCAAACTGGACTTGGGCTGTTTCCTGGCTGTGCCAGCCCATTTTCTTTTCTTTCGCGCCGAAAGACAGGCCATCTGATCCGTCTTCTACGATCACCGTCGAAATGCCCTTGGGGCCGTCTTCACCGGTGCGGCACATCACGACATAGGCGTCCGAGTATCCGCCGCCCGAAATGAACGCTTTTGAGCCAGTCAGACTGTAGCCATCGATGGATTTCTCAGCGCGGGTTTTCAAAGCTGCCGCGTCTGAACCCGAACCCGGTTCGGTCAAACAATAGCTGACAACTTTTTCCAGCGTACACATCTTAGGCAGCCATTCGGCTTTAAATTCGTCGCTTGCGAATTTGTCGATCATGCCGCCGCACATGTTG
>CAYZAY010000008.1:0-45630 GCA_964476515.1 uncultured Rhodobacterales bacterium | reverse complement strand
ATGGTAAAGCGACGGTCGATGTTGATGCCCATCAGGCCAACTGTTTCACGGTCTGCCATGCCTGCGCGAACAACCATACCAAAGGTCGTGAACCGCAAGAATGCGAACACACCGCCGATAACTACCAGCGAGAAGAAGAAGTAAACCATGCGCCAAGCAGGATAAACGATCTCAAGACCAAGTGAGCCGCCAAGTTGTGCAACTGATGACAGTGCTTCTGGGGCAGGGGTCTGGATCGGGTTGGCGCCGTAGAAGCCGCGGATGATTTCCTGCAACACGATAGCTAGGCCAAAGGTCACGAGGATCTGATCGGCGTGTGGGCGCTTATAGAAGTGCTTGATCAAGCCACGTTCCATCGAGATACCGACGACGATCATGATCGGAATCGAGAACAAGATTGCCAAAGGCACCGACCAGTCGATTATCGCACCGCCTATTTCGGGTCCAAACCAGCTTTCCATGTAAGACGACTTGACCTTTAGGGGATTACCCAAAAAGTCCTTTTGTGTGGGGTCTACAGTTTCAAAGCTTGCATTGAGAATCCGTGACAGTGTCACGGAACAGAAGGCACCGATCATGAACAGGGCCCCGTGGGCAAAGTTCACAACACCAAGTGTGCCGAAGATTAGCGTCAGACCAAGGGCGATCAGCGCATATGCGGAACCCTTGTCGAGGCCGTTTAGGATTTGAAGAATGAACTCGCTCATCTTCCCCCACCTCTAGATGATTAAACGGACCATTTTGTCGAGCGACCGGTCCCTTGAATAGAAGTAAGGCGGGGAAATCCCCGCCTTACAGAGAGTATTTGGCTTACGCGCCCGAGTTACAAGCACCAAGCTCGCCACCGGCGAACATTGGGTGGTCAGGTGCATATTCAACCTGAGCACGTGGAGTAACTTCGAGGATCTCAAGCGTGTCGTACTCGTTCGATGGGTTCTCTTTACCCTTCATAACCAGCACGTCTTTGAAACACTGGTGATCGTCTGCACGATACAATGTTGGACCATTGCCCATACCGTCGAATTCAAAGCCTTCAAGAGCTTCTGCAACGCCACAAGGGTTGAATGTGCCAGCACGCTCACATGCGTCTGCGTACAGGATAGTCTGAACGTAGCATGTGTGAGCCGAGTTGGATGGTGGACGACCGTACTTTTCGCCGAACGACTTAACGAAAGCTTTGGTGCCTTCGTCTGTCAGCTGCCAGTTCCAGTTCATCGAACCGATAACACCTTCAACGTTTTTGCCAGCACCAGCAGCCATCAGCTCTGAATACAGTGGAACAACGATTTCGAAGTTCTTACCGTTAACGACTTTGTCACGCAGACCAAACTGGATTGCGTTGGTCAGTGAGTTAACCATGTTTCCGCCGTAGTGGTTCAGAACCAGAACGTCAGCACCAGAGTTCAGAACAGGCGTGATGTACGACGAGAAATCTGTCGACGCCAGCGGTGTCAGAACGTTGTTAACAGTGTTCCAACCCATGGCTTCGGTCGCTGCTGCGATCGATTCTTGCTGTGTCCAGCCCCATGTATAGTCAGCGGTCAGGTGGTAAGCGTTACGGTCAGAACCGTATGCGTTCGAAAGCACTGGAGCCAGTGCAGCACCAGACATGTAACCGTTGAAGAAGTGACGGAAGCCGTTAGCTTTCTTGTCTTTACCGGTTGTATCGTTCGAGTGGGTCAGACCCGCCATGAAGATAACACCAGCGTCCTGACACAGACCCTGAACAGCGATCGCAACGCCCGAAGACGAACCACCGTTGATCATGACTGCGCCGTCTTTTTCGATCATCGACTTAGCAGATGCACGAGCAGCGTCCGATTTGGTCTGAGTGTCGCCAGTTACGAACTCAACTTTTTTACCAAGGATGCCGTTACCTTTCAGCGCTTTTGAGCTGAAGGTGTTCATCATGCCGCCGTCGCCCATGCCGTTCAGGTGCTCAACCGCAAGCTCCTGAGCGCGCAGTTCGTCGAGACCTTCTTCCGCGTAAGGACCAGTCTGTGGAACGTTGAAGCCCAGAGTTACCGACGAACCGGTAGGCTCGTTAGTATAGGCAGCTGCTGAAGATGCAGTGAAGATAGTCGGTACGGCTAGGCCAGCGCCTGCAACAGCACCTGACTTTAGCACGCCGCGACGTGTTAGGTTTTTAGTCATGGAATTCCTCCCGTTTCATGAAGCGCGGTTTAAATGCTCCTCAACATTCAAGCCGCATGCACTATTTGTGCAAAACTATTATTCCTTAAAGTAAGAAAAGTTCGCAACAACTGCTTTGAAAGAAAGAATTTTTTTGTAAAAACGTAAACAGGGTGGTAGTGGTTTTTGTAAATTTGTTTTCCTGTACCTGCAGAAAGCCATTGATTTGTAAGGCGGAAGTATGAGTCGAGCGTCTCTAATTGGATCGCGAATTCGCGAAAGAAGGATACTGAAAGAAATCCGCCAGACCAATCTGGCCAAAACTGTGGGTATTTCGCCGGCCTATCTCAATCTTATCGAGCATAATCGGCGAAGAATCGGCGGCAAACTGCTTCTTGATATTGCCACCGCGTTAGAAGTGGAGCCCGCATTACTTAGCGAAGGTGCTGAAGCAGCGATGATTTCAGCGTTGCAACAGGCCAGCGCGGATCATCCGAAAGTTGACGTTGAATCCGCCCGTCTAGAGGAATTTGCCGGTCGATTCCCCGGCTGGGCCGAACTGTTGGTCGCTCAGGGTAGTGAAATCGCAAACCTCCGCCAAGCCGTCGAAGCACTTAACGACCGTCTGTCCCATGACCCGTTCCTTTCAACCGCCCTGCACGAGGTGATTTCGACCGTTTCGTCAATTCAATCCAGCGCGTCGATCCTTGTTGATGCGGAAGACATCGAAAAAGAATGGCGGGATAGATTTCAACGAAACATATTTGAAGACAGTCGTCGTCTGGCCGACACTAGCCAATCATTGGTTGGGTATCTTGATCCCGATCAGGAGGGCGAAATAAGCCATGCCTCCCCAATTGAAGATCTTGGGAAGTTTTTGGAAAATCGAGGATATGGCGTGCCTGAGCTAGAGCAGGACGCAGATACTGACGTAACTGCGCTACTGGCAGGCGCACAGGAAATTCAGTCGGATGCAGGCCGCGGAGTTGCCGAGCAGTTTTTGAGCCAGCTTAAGTCGGTAATCTCCAAAGTATCGGACATACAGTTGCGCGAAGCCATGGGCGCGTCGGATGATCCTGCGAAAATCGCTTCAATGTGTGGCGTTTCAATCCCCGAGATTTTCCAAAGGCTCGCTTACAGGCAGAGAGCCGATGACGAGACTGCGTACGGTTATATTGCCGTCGATGCGGCAGGGGCGATTCTGGCGAAACGACCCATTGACGGGTTTGATTTGCCTCGTTTGGGCGGGGGATGCCCACTTTGGCCGCTATTTTCAGCGTTCTCGCAACCCAACACCCCAATCGCAGCGACGCTAAAGCAAGCAGGGCGCGATGCCGTCGCGATGAAAACTTACACAATTGCCGTTTCTGATGGGTATTCGTCGTTTGTATCCCGTCCGCGATATGTGGCGCATATGTTGCTTCAGCCTGAAGCTTCAGATGTCGAGGGTGCCGAAATCGTTGGGGTGAGTTGCCGCATCTGCCTAGTAACGGATTGCGCCGCTAGACGAGAAAGCTCCATATTGTCCGAAGGTTTTTGACATAAGCGAAACGCTCAGCAATATTCTTGTGAAAGCCTATGCGAACGGGAGGGGCAATGGGATACTCAGTACTTCTTATTGAAGACGAGCCCAATATTATTGAAGCCATCAGCTTTGTGCTTTCGCGGGCAGGCTGGACTGTACATTCTCATTCCAACGGAGTCGACGCAATCGGGGAAGTGGAAAGAAGAATGCCTGACGTCGTCGTTCTGGACGTTATGCTGCCTGGCCGGACGGGTTTTGAGGTTCTTCAAGATATGCGCGAAACCGAAGCTACGGCCAATATACCGGTTATGATGCTGACGGCGCGTGGTCAGGTTAAGGACCGCGAAAAGGCCGAACAGGTTGGGGCCAATATGTTTATGACCAAGCCCTTCTCAAATTCCGAGGTCTTGGAAAAAATCAATTCGTTGGTGACATAGTGAACGAAATCCGACGATTAGTTTTTCTGGAAAGATCCAGCTATCGTCGTCGACGCACCAGAGATGCATCGCGGCTATTGCCAATACTTGGGCTGTTGATCTTTTTCCTTCCCGGGTTGTGGGACGGCAATGAAGAGGGTAAAATTCTTCTGTCAGGCGCGATGATATTTCTGTTCGTCGCATGGTGCTTTTTGATTGGAATTGCGGCATTTCTGTCGCGTTACCTGTCAGAGCCAGTCGTTGGCGAAACCATCTATCCTGAAGAACTTTCGGGCGAATAGGCGATGGTGAATAGCCTGATCATCGTTTCGCTGGCCTATGTAGCCGCATTGTTCCTTGTGGCCTTCTACGCCGAACGCTTGGCGTCGCAGGGGCGCGGAGCGTGGCTTCGCAGCCCAATTATCTATACGCTTTCGCTGTCGGTTTATTGCACTGCTTGGACCTTTTATGGTGCGGTCGGTTCGGCCGCGCGCGCTGGGCTAGAGTTTCTCGCAGTCTATCTTGGGCCAACCCTTGTATTGATCGGCTGGTGGTGGCTGTTACGCAAAATCGTGCGGATCGGGCGAAGTCAAAAAATCACGTCAATTGCGGACATGATATCGTCAAGATATGGCAAGTCGAACCCAATTGCCGTTATTGTTACGGTGATGGCAGTCATCGGGACGACACCGTATATTGCACTTCAGCTTCAATCCGTAACACTTTCATTTAACACGTTTATTGAAGCGTCTGACCCGGGATCGAAAGTGATCGACCCAAACTCAACGGCCTTTTGGGTTGCTGTTGGATTGGCTTTTTTTACCATCCTGTTTGGGACGCGAAATCTTGATGCAAATGAACGCCACCACGGGGTCGTAACCGCGATCGCGCTTGAAGCGGTGATCAAGCTGGTTGCCTTGGTTGCTGTTGGCGTTTTCGTCGTTTGGCAGGTCATGGGCGGGGTTTCCGAAACGTTTACGGCTATAGACGCTTCCGACATCCAGTTTTGGGATCGTGCCGGTGGTCGATGGACTGGCATCTTATTTGTTTCCGCCGCAGCCTTCATCGCGTTGCCGCGTATGTTTCAGGTCATGGTCGTCGAAAATGACGACGAAGGTTATCTATCGACTGCCAGTTGGGCGTTCCCGACATACGTAATGCTTATGAGCTTGTTTGTTGTTCCCATTGCTGTTGCGGGACTTCAAATATTCCCCAAAGGGGCGAACCCGGATTTGTTCGTTTTGACTGTGCCGTTGGCGCAAGGGTGGAATAAGTTAGCGATGTTCGCGTTCATCGGTGGATTTTCGGCGGCAACCTCGATGGTGATTGTGGCGGCAATTGCTCTGTCCACCATGGTGTCAAACCACGTCGTTATGCCTATTTGGCTTGCCCTGTCGTCACGGGACTTGTCCGTAGCGGGTGATGTTCGCCAGATCGTCCTGTATTCTCGTCGTGTTTCTATCGCTGGCATTTTGGCGCTTGGCTACTTCTATCTGGAACTGACTGGCGGCGGGGCGGCCTTGGCCGCAATTGGTCTGATATCGTTCGCCGGTGTCGCTCAGTTTCTGCCCGCGATGATTGGCGGCATTTTCTGGCGCGCCGCAAATCGGCATGGCGCGCTTTGTGGCCTTCTAACAGGATTTAGCATTTGGGCGTTCACGCTGTTCTTACCAAGCTTTGGTCCTGACGCTCTGATTTCAGCCTCTGTATTTGAAAATGGATTGTTCGGTCTTTCATGGCTGCGCCCCAATGCTCTGTTCGGGATAGAAGGGCTGGACAGCCTTGTGCATGCGCTGCTTTGGAGTATTTCGCTGAACACGCTGGTGTTTGTGGTTGTGTCGCTTGTCACGTTCCCCAACCCGATGGAGCGATTGCAGGGTGCTCAGTTCGTGAACGTGTTTGACCATTCCCACGCTGCCAGCAGCTGGTCAAAAGGGCGCGCCGAGGCTGAAGACCTTTTGATCATGTGTCAGCGAATTATAGGTCCTAACGAGGCTCAGAAACTATTTCGGGCCGAAGCTGAACGCCAAGGGATCGACGGGTATCTGCCTGATACCACGCCAGAGTTCCTTCAGCGTCTTGAACGCGAACTTGCCGGATCCGTCGGCGCTGCGACGGCACACGCAATGATCGCTCAGATTGTCGGTCGCAGTAGTGTTTCAGTTGATGATCTGATGCGCGTTGCAGATGAAACCGCGCAAATTATGGAGTATTCAAGCCAGATTGAAGCAAAGTCTGCTGAACTTGCCAGAACAGCGCGTCAGTTAACGGAAGCCAACGAAAAGCTGACCAAGCTTTCTGTGCAAAAAGATGCCTTCCTATCCCAAGTTAGCCACGAATTACGAACGCCTATGACATCTATACGGGCGTTTTCGGAAATTCTGGGCGAGGGTTTGGGCCTGAATGACGTCGACCGGGCAAAATATGCAGGGATCATTCACGGTGAAACCATTCGGCTTACCCGTTTGTTGGATGATTTGCTTGATTTGAGCGTTCTTGAAAACGGACAGGTTAAATTGAACATCGAGCGTGGAAACGTCGCCGACTTAATCGATCAGGCAATGTCCGCCACGCATCTAACCGAGAAAGAGCTAAAGATCTCTCGTGATCGGGCTAACGAAGATTATTGGCTGACGACCGATTTGGACCGTTTAACGCAGGTTGTGATTAACCTCATCTCGAACGCGGCCAAGTATTGTGAAAACTCACGACCTAAGCTGACGATTTCAGTGCGTAGAGACGGTGATCAAATCAACTTTGACTTTGTCGACAACGGCAAGGGGGTTCCGCGCGAATTTCAGGATGAGATTTTTGAAAAGTTTTCACGCGCAAGCGATCGGGCTGCCGGTGCAGGCTTGGGGCTGGCGATTTGCCGAGAGGTCATGACAAACTTGGGTGGGGCCATAACCTATCTACCAGGCCAGGGTGGCGCGGCGTTTAGGTTGACGGTTCCTATAAGCGCCAGACAAAGACCCTCAGTCTAACCCGCTGAAATGTCTGCAGGTTTAGATTGAGAGTTGATTTCGCTTAGCTAGATTTTGTTGACGGGAACCTTCAAATACACATTGCCTTGCTCGTCTTCTGGCGGCATCTGACCTGCGCGCATATTTACCTGCAAGGATGGGATGATCAGCTTTGGATGAGCCAAAGTTGCATCACGCGTATCGCGCATTTCGACAAACTCTTCCTTGGATTTCCCTTCACCGACGTGAATGTTTGATGCCTTTTGTTCAGCCACTGTCGTTTCCCACGCATAATCTTCGCGTCCCGGGGCTTTGTAGTCGTGCCCTACGAATATCCGTGTTTCATCTGGAAGAGAGAGGATCTTTTGAACCGAGTTATAGAGCGTTTCCGACGATCCACCCGGAAAGTCACAGCGCGCCGTGCCGAAATCGGGCATGAAAAGCGTATCGCCAACAAACGCCGCATCGCCAATTACGTAGGTCAGACAAGCAGGCGTGTGGCCGGGGGTATGTAGAACGTCGCCGCGAGTTTGGCCGATGTGAAACGTCGACCCTTCAACAAAAAGCTGGTCGAACTGCGATCCGTCGCGTTCAAACTCCGTGCCTTCGTTGAAGACTTTGCCGAAAGTATCCTGAACAATCTTGATGTTGTCGCCGATACCGATTTGCCCTCCGACCTTTTCCTGAAGGTAGGGTGCTGCAGAAAGGTGGTCGGCGTGGACGTGAGTTTCCAGAATCCACTGAACAGCCAGATCTTCGGATTTCACGTAATCGACAATTTCGTCAGCTGATTTGGTGTCTGTTCGACCTGACGCATAGTCAAAGTCCAACACTGAATCGATGATTGCACAGGCAGATCCTTGTGGATCCCGAACGACGAAAGAAATGGTGTTTGTTGCGTCGTCGAAAAAGGCTTTTACGTCAGGTTTCATTGCTCGTCTCCGTTATTGATATTACATATTGGAATTCGAATATGAATTTCAAGAACAAATTGATGTGTATCAACGCAATGTGCGCATCCTTGTGTCTAAATGTAGCGGAATCAAAGGCTTATGTCAAAGTTACGTTAAGGAGACACCCATGTCGCGAACCGCTTACTCTGAAATTTCAAACGTTGTTGATGATCTGATTGACGCAGGTGTGAGCTATGAAGACCTAGCCGATGCGCTCCGCAAAGTTACCCATGACGCCGCGCTTTGCATGAGTTCGTTTTCAACCGAAGAATTAGAAACAGAAGACGACGAATTTGAAAACATGCCTGTATGATAAAATTTCTTTGATTCCAGCCCGTTGAAAATACTCGCGAATAAAGCTGAAGTTGTGTAAGCACTTCTTAATAAACTAGCTTTGCGGGGAGACGGAATGTCTGGGGACGTTTCGTTCCATATCAGGAACAATGTGGTCTGGCTTGGTTTGTCTGAAGCCGGACCTAGCGTGCTTTCGGCAGAATTTGCGAACAGCCTAAGCAATGCGTTTGAAACAGCGGCAAATACGCCAGAGGCGAAGTGCATTGTGCTTTCTGGATTACCCAAGGGTTTCCCAAGAGGTTTTGCAAATACAGACACGCCCGATTTGAAAGAAATGAAGGCGATTTCCACCGTTCTTCGTCAAATTGAGGATTGCCCGCTACCGGTCGTTGCGTTGATCCCTGATGCTGCGATCAACGAAGGCCTAGAACTTGCTTTGGCCGCGCATTACCGCGTGGCTTCTAAGTCGGCTAGGTTCGGCATCGCGCATATAGCGACGGGCCTGATTTCTGGTCTGGGCGGGACCCAACGCCTGCCTAGGTTGGTGGGCGCCAAGTATTCCCTCGAACTGTTGTTAAACGGGAAACTCGTTACCGCAGAGCAGGCATTTGATGCGGGTCTTGTTGATTTCGTTGCCGAAATCGATTTCCCGAAACAGGCCGAGGCCTTTGTCAGTGCATTGGTCGAAGACGGGGATGGCCCGCGACCGACAGCGGGATTGATCGGTGGCCAAACTGATCCACTTCGATACCAAACCCAAATGAACGAAGCGCGTAAGCTTGTTGAGGGGTTTAAAATCCACGCGGCGCAAGCTGTTGTTGAATGTATTGAAACCGCCCAAATTACGCCCTTAGAAACGGGACTTGAGATTGAGCGCTCGAAATACGCCGAGTGTTTGGCATCCGACGAAGCAAAGGCCCTTCGCCATGTCACAGTTTCAGAAAGACGCCTAAGTTGTCCGGGGAAGCGCAGTAAGAATTACGTCAGTGTCTGTATCGTGGCGTCAAAACCAGACGATGCGGGGCTCTGCGTCGCGATGCTGGATAGTGGGTTAGATGTCACCGTCGTTGATCATTTGCCTCCGCCACATCCCAGCATGTCCGGCTCGATCATCGGGATATACGATATGGTGGTTCAAAACGGACGAATGTCGCCCGAAGTACGCAGTGGACGGGTTGCTCGATTAAACGTCGTTCAAGCTGATGAAAAAGATATAACTGCCGATGTGTTCATCGATGCTGGGCGGTTGCCCCAAAGCGAAGTGCTCGAATGGCTGTCGCCTCGATTGAACGATGGGCAAAACGGGAAACTATTGCTGACGGCGCGCACTGCTTCCGAGGCATCAGAGTTGGTAAAATGTATGGCCTTGGGCACAAAGTGCGCTGCGTATTATTTTGAGAATCCTCAGCATATCGCAAAGCTAGTCGAGATTTTTGCCGTCATAGGTCAAGGCGCATCTGTACGAGAAGATGTGCAAGAGTTCTTCAGAATTGTGAGACGCTTGCCAATCGTACTTTCGGACGAAGTAGAACCTATTTCATCCAAAATGCGCCGTGTCCTTTTTGAAACTGCCGAAGCGCTGTTGCTAAACGGGGCAGAGCCTAAGCAAATCGACGGTGTGCTAGGTGAATTTGGATTTCGCCAAGGTCCGCTAGCGATGCGCGACGAAGCGGGGTTGGAACTTGATCTGGTGCCCGGCAAGCAACCGGCCACAGAAGCGCTTATCCAATCGGGTCGAACAGGCCGCGTGACGGGTCTTGGATATTTTCGTTACGCTAAGAACGATCCGCGCCCAAGACCGGATGGCGTCGTGGTTTGGAGCCTTACCACAACACGCGAACGACTTGGCGTTGAAGCTGTCGAGTTTTCGGACGACGAAGTTTTGGCGTTGTTCTTAGGCGCGCTGTGCAACCTTGGTGCAGAGCTGCTTGATCAGGACTGTGTAGAACGCGCGTCTGATGTAGATGTGCTGGGAATTCACAGTATCGGGTTCCCACGCCGAAGGGGCGGGCCGATGCAAGCCTCTGAACAGTTCGGCTTGTTTAGAATGACCCAGATTATGAACAGATACGCCCATCTGGCGCCTGACGTCTGGCGGGTACACCCGCTTATTGCAGATCTTGTGAAATACGGTCAGGGGTTTGAAAACATGAACCTGCCGGATTTGGATGAAGCTAGCTAAGCGATATCCCGACGATCACGATCATCAATCCGATCACGGATAGCCCGAGTGAACCTAGGTTCAGCGGAAGCACCTTTTGAACGGCCGCTCTTAGGTCTTCGTCAGACAGGCCGGATTTGCGTGCTTTTGAAACACGCAGAATGCTCATCACCAATCCAATCAAGCCAAGAAGCGATACAGCTGCGCCGATCCATACGAGGTTTGCCATCCGAAAATCTCCTGTGTCCAGATGCGGGCGGGGTAATTGATCGAGCACCAACAGACAACCCCTTGCAGGTGTAATGAGTCAACGGTAGTCATGGCCCTTAGACCCGAACAAGAGGCCCGAAATGGAAGACAGCACCCCAGATAGCTATCGCGTCACCGCAGACGAACTTCGCCAATTCATTGAGCGCTACGAGCGCCTTGAAATGGAAAAGAAGGATCTTGCTGAACAGCAAAAAGAAGTGATGGCCGAAGCCAAAGGTCGTGGATACGACACCAAAGTGATGCGCAAGATCGTAGCCCTTCGTAAGCGGGACAAAGACGATATCGCAGAAGAAGAAGCGGTTCTTGATATGTATAAAGAAGCGCTGGGCATGTAAGCTAACAGCATTCTAGACAAAAAGGCCGGTTGCATTGGTTGCACCGGCCTTTTTTATGGCGTCATAAACGTGACGCCAGGAATGCGCTCGATTTCATAGAGATCTTCTTCGTACGCTTCTGTCATCGATATGACGTCATCATCCGTAAGGCTGGGTGCGGTCAGTTCTTCTTCTATAGCGTCTTCATCAGCGTATTTATCCAGAAATGCCGCGATGACCCGACGAAGATGAACCTCGGTTTGGGGCTGACTAAGGTTTTTGTAGCTTTTGAAGCGCGTCATGCCTTCTTGCGTCATGATCGAACGCAACAGATCATATCCGCCTTTAAGTTTTGAACCGTGCTCAAGCGCGGCTATGTCCCGCACGAGTTGGGTCCAGATCAATGGCGTGTCTTCGTTGCTCCAAACGGTCAGCGGGATATGTGGCACGGCCTCTCGGATTCGGTGGATGACACCCGACCAGTGAAGCTCTTTGGGGTTAGCACCATCCATGAATTCTGGAAAACTTCTGCCCTCAATCTTAGAATACGCAGCCGAAAGAAACGTAGCCGGATTGCGCACAGCCATGTAAATTTCAAGCTCATCACCACGCATTAAGTCGGCCATGGCGGCCATGCGCTTGGCTGCAAGTCGATAAAAAACGCCACCGTCGAAAATTCTATGCGGCAAACTGACAAAGTTCTCGTTGGACAGGATCAAGCGATCTGCCTGTGGGTCGTCCAGAACTTTCCTAAGAAACAGGTCGCGCGCGTCAGGACGTGGCTGTCCGTTGGCCATTGCAAGCAATGCTTCGCGCAAAAGTTTGCGATAGGTGCTGGGCGCAGGAACCGCCGTTCCCCGCTCGGCCAACATGGCCTGATTTTTAAGCAAGGTTTTGATCAGTAGATCATCATCTGTGCAATGTGCGCCGATGTGGAGAATGACCTGCATTAAGCCCTGCCTGCGTTGTCTTTAGTCGATACCACTTGACGCAATATACGGTCTTTTCTGGACAGTTAAACAGCATTCGGGCATTGGAGCAGAATGAGCTCTAAGACAATTCGACGCCCTTCGATGTTTTCCCCTGCTAGGTTCAGCCTTTGGTCGGCTGGAGCGATGCTGATTGCACTTATCGTCCTGTCTCCGATTATTGCCGTTGTTTGGATTGCCTTTAATCCGACGGACAATATTTGGCCCCACCTTATGTCGACAACATTGCCGCGCTATATGAAAAGCACGTTGATCGCGATGTTCTCGGTTGGGTTGCTGTCAGCTTGTGTTGGCACAGGGGCCGCGTGGCTTATTGCGCGCTATCGTTTTCCGCTTAGTCGATTGTTGGAATGGGGATTACTGCTTCCGTTGGCTATTCCGGCATACGTCGGGGCCTATGCGCTGGTTGATTTCCTTGAATATGCAGGACCGGTTCAAACCGGCCTAAGGCAGGTCTTTGGCTGGACAACATCGAGGGGTTACTGGTTTCCGGAAATCAGATCTTTGAACGCGGCAATCATCGTCTTGTCGGCGGCCCTATATCCTTACGTCTATTTGCTGGCGCGCACTGCATTTCGCGAACAATCCGGTTGCGGGCATGAAGTCGCGCAATCGCTCGGGGCTGGTCCGTTTAAGCGTTTCTGGCGCGTGGGACTTCCTCTCGCGCGTCCGGCGATTGCGGCGGGGGCTGCGATCGTGATGATGGAAACGGTCAATGATTTCGGCACGATGGACTATTTCGCAGTTCAAACGTTGACGACAGGTATTTTCACGGTTTGGCTGGAAAGCAGCAACGCAGGCGGCGCTGCACAGATCGCGGTTGTGGTACTGACCCTTGTTATTTTGCTGGTCGCTTTGGAAAAATTCAGCGGAAGCAAAGTGCGGCACTATAACCTGTCAAACCGTGTACGCCCTGTTGAAAGGGTTCAACTGAAGGGCAAAGCAGCAGTGGCGGCGACAATTGCCTGTCTTCTTCCGTTCCTTGTTGGCTTCGTTTTGCCAGCCACAGTGATTTCAGGCCACGCTTGGAGCAATTTGGACGAATTTACAGCCAAAGGCTTGGTCCGCGCACTTAGCAATACATTGGTTGTCGGGGGTATCGCAGCTTCGGTCACCGTGGTCGCAGGGTTGTTCATGGTCTATGGGGTGCGGCTTTCAGGACGCAGGTTGCCTCAGCTTTTGCTGCCAATCACAACCATCGGCTACGCCGCCCCGGGGGCGGTTTTGGGGGTGGGAATACTTATCCCACTCGCCGCCACCGACAATGCCGTTGCAGACGCGATCTGGGCAGCTACCGGATGTGACATCGGATTGGTCATGACAGGATCAGCCTTCGCATTGGTGCTGGCCTATTCGGTTCGATTCTTTGCGATTGCCCAAGGCGCGGCGGATGCTGCACTGGGGCGTGTATCGCCAAGCCTGCCACTTGCGGCGCGGTCTTTGGGGCGCACATTGGGTGGTACATTAAAAGACGTCTACATCCCCCTGATCAAAGGTTCAGTAGGGTCGGCATTGCTTCTTGTGTTCGTTGATTGCGTCAAAGAGCTTCCGGCGACCATGCTGTTGCGACCATTTAACTACGAAACCTTGGCGACTCGGGTCCATCAACAGGCATCACTAGAGAATCTAGGCGACGCAGCTCCTGCGGCTGTGTTGATCGTATTGGTCGGACTGGCAGCGGTGGGCCTGCTTGCCAGAGCTAACAGATAGCGGAAAATGGTAGGCCCGGTAGGACTCGAACCTACGACCAAAGCGTTATGAGCGCTCTGCTCTAACCAACTGAGCTACAGGCCCGCCATGCCCCCGTATTTAGCAGCAAGATGACCCGCGTCAAGGCTTTCAGATTGCCCTTTCTGCGCCAATGGTCTAATCGCTCGGCGACACGAAAAGGAGTGTGCCATGACTGCCGGAAAGAACGGGCTGACTTACGCGGATGCTGGTGTTGATATCGACGCAGGCAATGATCTTGTCGAGCGCATCAAACCGGCGGCAAAACGAACCACACGTTCCGGCGTTATGGCTGGGCTTGGTGGCTTTGGCGCTCTTTTTGATCTCAAAGACGCTGGATACAAAGATCCTATCCTTGTGGCAGCCACCGATGGCGTCGGCACCAAACTGCGGATCGCGATTGACACCGGCAACGTTGATACCATCGGCATCGATCTTGTTGCGATGTGCGTAAACGATCTGGTTTGTCAGGGTGCAGAGCCTCTTTTGTTTCTCGATTACTTCGCGACAGGCAAGCTGGAAACAGAAACCGCCGTTCGCATTATCGAAGGCATCGCCAAGGGATGCGAGCTTTCAGGTTGCGCTTTGATCGGCGGTGAAACAGCCGAAATGCCGGGCATGTACGAAGCAGGCGATTTCGATCTGGCCGGTTTTTCAGTGGGTGCAATGGAACGCGGCGCTGATCTGCCTGCTGGCGTGGCCCAAGGTGATGTTTTGCTTGGTTTGGCATCGGACGGCGTGCATTCGAACGGATATTCACTGGTTCGCGCTGTTGTCGCGCAATCCGGTCTCGATTGGGACGCAGACTGCCCGTGGCAGGACGGATCGCTTGGCGCGGCACTTCTGGCGCCAACACGTCTTTATGTGAAACAAACATTGGCTGCGATCAGGGCAGGGGGCGTTCACGCGCTGGCCCATATCACCGGTGGTGGTCTGACCGAAAACCTGCCTCGTGTCCTTCCAGATGGAATGGGCGCTGAGATTGACCTGAATTCTTGGTCGCTTCCTCCGGTCTTCAAATGGCTGGCAGAACAAGGCGGCATGGCGCAGGCCGAGATGCTTAAAACCTTTAACGCAGGCGTCGGCATGGTGCTTTCGGTTGATGCTGGCAAAGCAGACGAGATCGAAGCGCTTCTTTCTGAGGCTGGCGAGACGGTTTATCGGCTTGGATTAGTCACGGCGGTTGAAGGCGTCAGCTACACCGGATCGCTACTGTGACCCTAAAGGTCGCTATTCTGATTTCTGGCGGCGGCTCCAATATGGTGTCGCTTGTCGAAAGCATGATTGGCGACCACCCTGCACGGCCTGTCCTTGTTTTTTCCAACAAGCTGGAAGCCATAGGCTTAGCAAAGGCCGAAGCACTTGGTGTACCAACGGCTAGTGTTGATCACCGCCCATTCGGCAAAGATCGTTCTGCATTTGAAGCAGAGATGGAAAAGCACTTGCTCGAATGCGAAGCAGACATTGTATGTCACGCTGGCTTTATGCGTATCCTGACCCCTGAATTTACGCATCGTTGGGAAGGGAAAATGCTGAATATACATCCGGCACTAATGCCTAAATACCCAGGTCTGAATACACATGCGCGCGCGTTAGAGGCTGGTGATAAGGAAGCGGGTTGTTCCATTCACGTAGTAACCGAAGTTTTAGATGATGGGCCAATCTTGGGCCAAGCAAGGGTGCCGATCCTTGACGGCGACACACCCGATACCCTTGCAGCGCGGGTGCTTGTCGAAGAACATAAGCTATATCCGGCGATGCTGCGGAAATTCGCAGATGAAATGTTGGTTAAGCCCTGAGTTCCCGATGATTTGCTAAGCCTTCAAAGAGGCGATATAGGCTTTTCAAACGAAGAAACGATCTCTGGAACGCTTTCCAAATGAAAATCATTACGACGACAGAAGAACTGGCAGAGTATTGTACTTACGCCAGCGGATTTGACTACGTCACTATCGACACTGAATTCCTGCGCGAGCGGACATATTATTCGATGCTTTGCCTTGTCCAATTGGCAGTAGCCGGTGATGGCAAGAATGACGCGGTATTGGTTGATCCTTTGGCCAAGGGAATATCGCTGGAACCCTTGCATGAACTGTTCCGGAATCAGGCAATCGTAAAAGTATTTCACGCGGCGCGTCAGGATTTGGAGATTTTCCAAATTGATGCGGGTGTCATCCCCAATCCTTTGTTCGACACACAAGTCGCGGCGATGGTTTGTGGTTTCGGAGAACAGGTCGGATATGAAACTCTGGTCCGTAAAATTGCCAAAGAATCTGTCGACAAAAGTTCCCGCTTCACCGACTGGTCGCGCCGTCCGCTGACTGATGCGCAGCAAACCTATGCGCTTGCAGACGTTACCCATCTTCGTAGCATTTACGAATTTCTTCGTGATCAGCTTCGCAAGACTGGTCGCGAAAAATGGCTGCGCGAGGAATTGGAAATTCTGACGGACCCAGAAACCTACATCGTGCGCCCTGAGGATGCTTGGAAGCGCGTGAAAACTCGTTCATCGTCGGGCAAGTTTTTGGCAATCGTCCGAGAGCTGGCAAAGTTTCGTGAACGCCACGCTCAGACAAACAACGTTCCACGCAACCGCGTGTTTAAAGATGATGCGATGGTTGAGCTGGCTTCAACCAAGCCAAAAAACGAACAAGATTTGGGCCGGTCGCGTCTTTTGCTTCGAGAGGCAAGAAAAGGCGTCATTGCCCAAGGTATTCTTGACGCCGTCAAAGTGGGCGTGGACTGCCCGCCTGAAGATGCGCCCAAGCCTGATACCTCGCGGGATAAGCTACAGGTAAACCCTGCGTTGGCTGATCTTTTGCGCGTTTTGCTTAAAGCAAAAACCGAACAAACCGGAGTTGCACAAAAGCTTGTGGCAAGCTCGGCCGATCTTGACAGCATTGCAGCCGGAAACCGAGATGTCCGCGCGCTAAAAGGGTGGCGCAACGAAGTGTTTGGCCAGGACGCGATGCGCTTGTGTCGCGGTGAAATAGCCTTGTCCGCCAAAGGCAGCGCAGTCAAAATCGTTGAAGTTTAAACTCCGGCCCGAGCAAAGGAATAATCATGTCTGAAGCCTTCGAAGCCATCGTTGAAGATTTCGAATTTCTGGATGATTGGGAAGACCGCTATCGCCACGTTATCGATCTTGGCAAAGCGATGTCGCCGCTTGAAGACGCGCTGAAAGTTCCAGCTACCAAGATACATGGTTGCGCAAGTCAGGTTTGGTTGCATCCCGAAATTTCTGACAGCGTGTTCAACTTTCGCGGTGACAGCGACGCGATGATCGTTCGCGGTCTAATCGCCGTTCTTGCTGCGCTTTATAACGGTGAAACCGTAGCTGATGCCGCAAGAATTGATGCCCATGCAGAGCTTGGTCGTCTGGGTCTAAACGATCATTTGTCCGCCCAACGTTCGAACGGTCTACGATCAATGGTCGAGCGGCTGACAAGTTTGGCACAAGCCGCGGCCTAAAGCTTCGCCAATGATGTTTCGAGATCGCCGTATCCTGTAAAGCGATACTCAAACTCTAACCCCATTTTTTCGGCATGGCTTTTCGCCAGTTCCAACAGTTTGGGATCAGGGCTTTGGGACTGAAAAACCAACTTCTCATAGTTTCCAAAATACATTTCAACCAGCTCCGGATGGCGATCCATGCCGAGAGGTTTCCATATGAACGCATCAAACTGGCGGGCCAGAAAATCGGTTAGGAAGAAAGATGTGACTTCGCCACGATCCGCAAAAGCATCGTTGCCTTCGAAAAATGAATAGCAATGCGGCCCCTCCAGCATCTCTACGCCAATCTCGTCACACGCCGCTTTCAATTGGCCACCTGTCCCGCAATCAGCGTAGACGACAAAGATGTCGTCGTATTGATCACGCCACTTGGCCACGGTCCCACGTACCGCGTCTGTGATTTTATCAGGGTGGTTGTGGTAGATGGCGGGTAGGCAGGTTAGGTCTAAGTGCGTCCAACCATGCTGTTCTCTTAACGCGATGATTTCGCGGGCAAGAGCACCGCAAGCAACAAGCAATACCTTACCTTTGCCTTCGGGGGACAGCCCGTCAGAGCTAAGCGTTTGGTCGGTTGGTAGCGATGATGGCATGGTCCATCCCTTGAAATGACAAAGGCCGCGGATCGGGTGATCGCGGCCTTCTATAATCAGGTGTTGGCCAAAAATGGCTTACATCTGGTTGTGCTTGCGACCTACAAAGTCTTTTGCGGTCTCAACTGCAACAGCTGCGTCCCGGCAATATGCGTCAGCTCCGATGGCTTTGCCAAACTCTTCGTTCAAAGGCGCGCCACCAACAAGAACGATGTAGTCATCGCGCTTGCCTTGTTCGATCATCGTGTCGATCACGACTTTCATGTACGGCATAGTAGTTGTCAGCAGGGCCGACATACCAAGGATGTCTGGCTGGTGCTCTTCCAAAGCCTCAAGGTAGTTTTCAACAGGGTTGTTGATACCCAGATCGACAACTTCAAAGCCTGCGCCTTCCATCATCATCGAAACAAGGTTTTTGCCGATGTCGTGAATGTCGCCTTTCACGGTGCCGATAACCATCGATCCAACCCGTGGTGCGCCAGTTGCAGCCAGCAAAGGTTTCAGGATGGCCATGCCACCCTTCATTGCGTTCGCCGCAAGAAGAACTTCTGGAACGAAAAGGATGCCGTCACGGAAGTCCGCGCCAACAATGGTCATACCGCCAACAAGTGCTTTGGTCAGCACATCGTAAGGCGCCCAATCGCGGCCCAGCAGAATATTAACGCCTTCTTCGATCTCTTCTTTGAGACCATCGTAAAGGTCGTCAAACATCTGTTGGACAAGTTCTTCGTCGTCCAGCTCCGACAGGATGATATCGTCTTCTTCGTCAGACATGATTGCTTTCCTTTACTGCGGACAACGTGTGTCCCTTAGTCATCTAAATCGAGATGTCTGCTTTTTTGCGGTTTCGCACTGAGCGAATTGCGACATTGGTCGTTTCACTTCCGACTTTTCTCTCGAATATTCGAAATTTGACCCAGCCAAACACGGATTTTCGCTTGGAATTATCAACTCTTACGACGGCGAGAGCGCCGTTTTGGGGCGTCAGCAGCGGAATCGCCGGTTCCATCAGTTGCCGAAGAAAACGCGCCTAGTGTATCCGTGATCATTTCGAGCGTAGGGCGTTCGCCCCGTTCGCTGTTCTCCAGTGCCGCGCGCATGTGAACCAAATGTTCAGGCTGGGTGCCACAACAACCGCCAATGATGCTTGCACCCGCATCCCTTGCCATGATTGCGTATTTTGCCATCAGATCAGGGGTTCCGTCGTAACAGATATGCCCATCGACATATTTGGGGATACCGGCATTGCCTTTGGCAATTATCGGACGTTTTGTGCCCTGTGCTGCAAAACCAAGCACAGTCCGAAGAAGGTCTGACGATCCGGTTCCGCAATTTGCGCCAAAGGCGATCGGGGGCGTCGGCAGGCTTTCTACCATTTCAACCATTGCCGAACTTGTCACACCCATCATTGTTCGACCGGCTGTGTCAAAACTCATGGTTCCGCACCATGGCATGCCTGCGCGACCAAAAGCTTCGGCTGCTGCTATGTATTCCTCGGGGGCGGAAATGGTTTCCAGCCACAATACGTCGGCACCTCCTTCTTTCAGACCTTCAGCCTGTTCGTGAAATATCTCAACGGCAAGCTCGTGGGTCATCTCTCCCACTGGTGCGAAAATCTCGCCCGTAGGACCAACCGAGCCGGCAACCACAATTTTGCGACCTGAGGCGTCAGCCACCTCGCGGCCGATTTCGGCAGCAAAACGATTGAGTTCGCGAACGCGACCTTCGGCACCATGCAATTTCAGGCGCGACGCGTTACCGCCAAAGCTGTTGGTCAAAAAAATATCTGACCCGGCATCCACAGGACCTGAATAAAGCTTGCGAATTTTATCGGGTTCATTGGCATTCCAAAGCTCGGGCGCATCGCCAGATTGAAGCCCCATTGCAAAAAGCTGTGTGCCCGTCGCACCGTCAGCCAAAAGCCAATCGCGAGAAGTTAGTAGTTCTGAAAGTAGATCAGCCATTGTGAACCTGTCGTTTCGTTATCCAAACTTCGTTTGGCACCGGATATCCAAAGGTGCAAACTCGGAATGCTCATAAAGGTTATGACGTATTTTCAAACAAAAACGCCCGCCAAAATTGGCGAGCGTTTTCAGTGAATTATACAGTGATACTTAGTCAGTTTCGCCCATGACTTGCTCTTGGGCGACTGTGGTCATTTCGCTCATTTTTGCGCGAATTTCGTCTTCGGAAGCTTTGCCGCCAAGATCTGCAACCAATTTGCGAACGACATCTTCATGGCCAGGCTCTTCAAAGTCAGCTTTCACAACTTCAATTGCGTAAGCATTCGCGTCATCACCGGTTTTACCCAGAAGTTCCGCTGCCCACAGACCTGTCAGCTTGTGACAGCGAGCGGTCGCCTTGAACTTCATTTCCTCGTCATGAGCGTACTTGTTTTCGAATGCGTTTTCGCGATCGTCAAAGGTGGTCATAATTACCCTCCGTTAGCCGTGTTTAATCTAGATATGGCTAGTAAATTGCTGCAACGCAACCAATTGGCCGCCGACATTTTAGGATTTGGGGAATTTGCCGCATCGGGCATCGCTTATTCTAGGCTTGTCTTCTTGCCCCCAACCTGCCCTTGGCCTATAGAGCGGCCAACATTTGGGCGGACTCGTTTCCGCTAAGGCACTGGAGATCCCATGGCACGTCGGAAGAAGATTTACGAAGGCAAAGCAAAGATCCTTTATGAAGGTCCTGAGCCGGGAACAATTGTTCAGTACTTCAAGGATGACGCGACAGCGTTCAACGCCGAGAAAAAAGACGTGATCGACGGCAAAGGTGTGCTGAACAATCGCTTGTCCGAATATTTCATGACCGGCCTGAACAACATCGGTGTTCCGACACACTTCCTTAAGCGTCTGAACATGCGTGAACAGCTGGTTCGTGCCTGCGAAATCGTTCCGCTCGAAGTGATCGTTCGCAACTACGCTGCTGGGACCATGTCCAAACGTCTGGGCATCGAAGAGGGCACTGCGTTGCCGCGTCCAATCGTAGAATACTGCTACAAGGACGACAAACTGGGCGATCCTTTGGTCACCGAAGAACACATTGCCGCCTTTGGTTGGGCCAGCCAGCAGGACATGGAAGACATCCTAAGCCTCGCTTTGCGTGTGAACGACTTTATGTCGGGCATGATGATGGCTGTTGGTATCAAACTGGTCGATTTCAAAATTGAAATTGGTCGTGTTTATGAAGGCGATTTCCAGCGTTTGATTATTGCTGATGAAATCAGCCCGGATAGCTGCCGTCTTTGGGATATCGAAACCGGTCAGAAGCTGGATAAAGACGTGTTCCGCCGCGATCTTGGTAATCTGACTGATGCCTATACCGAAGTTGCCCGTCGTTTGGGTGTTATGCCCAATCCTGCGACCCAGATAAGCAAACCAACCCTGATCAACTGATTGCCACGTCGCAATTGAGTATTTGAGCAAAGAAAAAGCAGGGGCGCACCCCTGATGGAGACGACAAAATGAAAGCACGTGTTCACGTCATGTTGAAAACCGGAGTTCTGGATCCTCAGGGTGAAGCCGTTCGTCACGCATTGGGCGCGCTTGGTTTCAACGGGGTTGAAGGTGTTCGCCAAGGCAAAGTGATCGAACTTGATCTAGCCGACGGAACGACTGAAGATCAGGTCAAAGACATGTGTGAAAAACTGCTCGCCAACACGGTTATTGAGCGCTACGACATCGAAATTGGCTAACTTACCGACCCCAAATCTACGCTAGGATTGCCCGCATGCACGCAGCTGTCATCACCTTCCCCGGATCTAACTGTGACCGCGATCTCGCTGTGGCGTTTGAAAACGCTGGCGCCAAGGTCACCCGTGTTTGGCACAAAGACACAAGCCTGCCGGAAGGGATCGACATCGTCGGAATTCCTGGTGGGTTCTCGTTCGGGGATTATCTGCGCTGCGGGGCGATTGCTGCTAATTCGCCAATTTGCCGATCAGTTGTTGATTTCGCCAACAAGGGTGGCTTCGCGCTCGGCATCTGTAACGGGTTTCAGGTTTTGACAGAAACTGGCTTGCTGCCGGGCGCGTTGATGCGAAATGCCGGATTGAAGTTTATCTGTAAGCCTTTGACTTTGACTGTTGAGACTGAAGAATCCCCGTACACACAGGGATATTCGCAGGGTCAGGAAATCGTTGTTCCAGTGGCCCATCATGATGGCAACTATACCGCCGATGCTGACGTGCTTGAACGCCTGAATGGCGATAGTCGCGTTGCATTCCGCTATGCTGACAATCCAAACGGGTCTGATGAAGCTATTGCCGGTATTATGTCGGCCAACAAGCGGGTGCTTGGCATGATGCCTCACCCTGAGCGTTGCGTTGACGAAAGCCACGGTGGCACAGACGGGGCGGCGCTCTTCCGCTCATTGTTGGATCAGATGGCAACCGCCTGACTTGTGAGCCGATAACGCTGGCAGTAGATTGCCAGAATGGCGCAGGTCACGAAAACCACAGACACCAAGATTCCGGTCAGCAGGACTATTGTTCTGTTCCGCATGGCCGTGGTTGCGCTTTTTGTTGCCTTGGCCGCCACGGTTTGGATGACTAACAGCTGGCTTACTCAGCGATTTACCGAAACCACACGAAACAGCGCAGACAAGCGATTGGCCCTATATTCGGCCAGTTTGCTTAGCGAACTTCAGCGCAATTCGGTGGTGCCCCAGCTATTGGCGCGGGACACAGAGCTGAACGCCGCCCTGGAAAGCGGCGAATTCGGAAACACATCAGATAAGCTGATCAGCTATTGGGACGAAATCGGCGTTGCGGCGTTGATGCTTTTGGATGCCGATGGAAAAGTGGTGGCCGCCACTGACGAAGATAAGGTGGGGCAAAACTACGAAGGAACGTCTCTATTCCAGAATGCGGTGGCCGAAGGCCAAACTGTATTCTCGATCTGGCCAGCACCTTCTGGGCGCTACAGTTTCGCCTATTCGCGACCTATGGAGGGCGATGCGGGCGGTGTGATCGTCGCGCAGGTGGCGTTGCATCGTTTTGAAAGCGCTTGGGCAGGAATATCCGATGCTGTGCTGGTAACCGATTCCAAAGGGATGATTATTCTTGCGACTGAGCCTCGATGGCGTGGTTTAACCGTCGGCGCGGCCCTTCAACGCCAAACACCCGAAGGCGCCATTGCGCGTGCGATCAGGTTAACCTCAGACTGGGCAGCGTTGCCACCGGATGCCTATCTAAGCGGCGAGGCGGTTTTGCGCCGCGATCTTAATGTGCCGTTTCAAAGCTGGAATATCACCAGTTTCACGACCTACGCCAGCATCCGAGAACAGGTAAACGCGGTCATTGCGCTTGAAATTATGGGGTTTGCAATTCTTCTGGCGCTTGGTTTTTACATCCTAAACCGAAAGAATGCCCTGCGAATGGCATTGTTCCAACGTGAATCTGAGGAACTACGCGCACTAAACGCACGGCTTCAGCGCGAAATTGCTGAAAGAGAGCGGGTGCAGGAAAATCTTGCCGTTGCAGAACAGACGATTGCGCAAAGCTCGAAACTTGCTGCACTCGGTGAAATGTCGGCTGCGATCAGTCACGAATTGAACCAGCCTCTTGCAGCGATGAAGACCTATCTGGCGGGCGCAAAGCTTCTTTTGCAACGTAACCGCACCGAAGAGGCGCTTTCGTCGTTCCAGCGTGTGGATGGTTTGATCGAGCGAATGACAGCCATCACAACGCAATTGAAATCCTATGCCCGCAAAGGCGGTGAAGAATTCCGGCCTGTGGATCTTGGTGCATCCATTGCATCAACTCTGTCGATGATGGAGCCTCAGCTTAGGCAGCGTCACGTAAAGATATCAGTCGTTGAACCCGATGAACCGGTAAAAATCCTCGGTGATCCGCTTCGTGTTGAACAGGTTCTCGTCAATTTGCTTCGCAACGCACTGGATGCGACGAAAGGCACGGAAGAGCCTGCGATTGAGATTATTTTGGCTGCTGGCGAAATGGCGGTGCTTTCGGTCAGGGACAACGGGCCCGGAATTGATGAGCTTGATCAGCTATTCGAACCGTTCTTTACAACAAAACAACCCGGTGATGGCGTGGGGCTAGGTTTAGCCATCTCGTCAGGAATAGTAGGCGATCTTGGGGGAAGATTGACTGCACGCAATGGTGAAGAGGTGGGGGCTGTATTTGAAATTCAGCTACCTATCTTGATGGAAGAAACTGAGGCAGCAGAGTAACAAATGACCCAAGTTAACAAGATCGCTATCGTTGATGACGAACAAGATATGCGCCAGTCGATTTCACAGTGGCTGGCACTTTCTGGATACGAAACGGAAACCTACGCCAAAGCAGAAGACGCGCTTAAGGTTCTAGGCCCTGATTATCCGGGCATAGTGGTTTCAGACATCAAAATGCCAGGCATGGACGGCATGCAATTTCTTCGCCGGATCAAGGGTACTGACAGTGCGTTGCCAGTGATTATGATCACAGGGCACGGTGACGTGCCGATGGCGGTTGATGCGATGCGTATGGGTGCTTTCGATTTTCTGGAAAAACCGTTTGATCCTGATCGCATGACCAAGCTCGTCAAAAACGCAATGACCAAGCGGCGATTGCTGTTGGACAACCGCGCCCTTCGTAACGAGCTGTCGAGCGGTGGAAAGATTGTCCAAAAACTGCTTGGCGACAGTCCTGAAATGATGCGCCTGCGTGAAGAAATCCTCGATCTTGGGCAATCCGAGGGCCACGTAACTATCGACGGTGAGACCGGTACAGGTAAGACCCTGACTGCCCATGCTTTGCACGCTGCTGGCGCACGGGCGGGTAAACCGTTTGTCCTGATTTCATGTTCCGCATTTGACGAGGTTAGTCTTTCGCGCCGTCTTTTCGGTACGGCTGATCAGGACGAAGAACGTATTCCCGCGATGGAAGAATCGCGTGGCGGTACTTTGGTTCTCGAAGATATCGAAACCCTTTCGGATGAAGTTCAGGCCCAGCTTTTGCGGGCGATAAACGATCAGGGTAATCCAAGCGAAACGCGAATTATTGCCATCTGCAATCAAAGCAATCCCGAAGTTTCGTGCCAAGACAGTATGCGCCCAGACCTTTTCTTCCGTTTGGCGACGATGCATTTGACCATGCCAGCTTTGCGAAAACGCGGCGATGATATCCTGACGCTGTTTTCGCGTTTCTGTGAACAATACGCCGACGAATACGGTTGCGAAGCCCCCAAGCTTAGCGGTCAGGAAGCAGCGCAAATCCTTCAGGCTCCTTGGCCAGGAAACGTTCGTCAGTTGTTGAACGTTGCAGAAAGGGCGGTTCTACAAAGTCGCCGCGGTTCGGGGTCAATCGCTTCGCTTCTTATGCCTGATGATGAAGATATTCGTCCGGTGGTAACAGCGGACGGCAAGCCGCTGAAGGAATATGTTGAAGCCTTTGAGCGTATGCTTATCGACAATACTATGCGGCGTCACAAAGGCTCGATTATCAACGTCATGGACGAGCTGTGTTTGCCCCGAAGAACCCTGAACGAAAAGATGGCCAAATACGGTTTGCAGCGTGCAGATTATCTCTAAGTGGCGGAAAAGACGAACGTGCGATGTATTTTGCCCATTGTCATTTGACCTGACCCCGCATTAGGGTGGCAGTGCAGAGCTCTGCGTTTCGAAACGCATGACCTGAACATGAGATTCGCTGTCTGAGATGCATAAACACATAGGCGTCCAAGACAGAATGATACTGCCCTTCGGGGCTGAAAGATCGCCCAAGACGGGCCTGAAATTGGCGCCAAAAGATGGCGTCGGAGAAGAAACGCGATGAAGCGCGCGACGCAATTGAGTGACAGAGCAGGGGCCGTAACCGGCCCTGCCGTCATGCTGTCCGCTGATCAAATCGCCCTTACAAGACACCACCCGCAACGTTTGGCGCCTCCTGGGCGCGGGCGATTGCGCAGGTGCAATCGGAAAACATGGCTAAGAAAATGCTTATCGATGCCACCCACGCGGAAGAAACCCGCGTTGTTGTGGTCGACGGAAATAAGGTCGAGGAATTCGACTTTGAGTCCGAAAATAAACGCCAGCTAGCTGGCAACATCTATCTGGCGAAAGTCACACGGGTAGAACCTTCACTGCAGGCAGCTTTTGTAGACTATGGCGGAAATCGTCATGGTTTCTTGGCGTTTTCAGAGATTCATCCTGATTACTATCAGATTCCGGCCGCTGACCGCGAAGCCCTGATGGCCGAAGAACGCGCCTATGCAGAAGCTCAGCGCGCGCAGGAAGAAGAAGACGAAAAGCCAAAACCACGTCGTCGCCGTCGTAGTACCAAGGCTGCTCGGACAACAAACAAGGATGCCGTTGAGACGAAAGAAGTTGAGACTTCTGAAATCAAAGGCATGGAGACTATTGATCTAGGCGACGATTCCGAAGGGGCGTCTGACGAAGCTTCGGTTATTGCTGAAACTCCGGCTGAAAGTGTGGAAGCACCGGCCGAAGTCGTAGCAGCGCCAGAAGGCGACGATGCTCAGGCAGACGCGGTTGTTGCTGATACTGCTGAGGACAAAGCGCCTGAAGCGGATGAAACGCCAAAAGAAGACGCCGTAGCAGACGAAGCACCGGCAGAAGAAGCAAGTTCAGAAGAATCCAAGGACGACAACCAGTCCAAGGATGCTTCAACCGAGTCGGATTCTTCGGACGCCGATCAGGACGAAGACGGTGGCGAGCCGAAAAGCCGCGATGCGTCTAAATTGGACGAAAGCATCGAGTCGGTTGCCGACGAAGATGACTCAGAAGATATCCGTCCAGTTCGTAAGCCACGTCCTAAGCGCTACAAAATTCAGGAAGTGATCAAGGTTCGCCAGATCCTTTTGGTGCAGGTCGTCAAAGAAGAGCGCGGCAACAAGGGTGCAGCGCTGACCACCTATCTTTCGCTGGCAGGTCGTTACTGTGTCCTAATGCCAAACACCGCGCGCGGTGGGGGTATTAGCCGCAAGATCACAAATGCTGCTGACCGCAAGAAGCTTCAAGAGATCGCCAACGGCATCGACGTGCCACAGGGCGCGGGGCTTATTGTCCGTACCGCGGGCGCCAAGCGTACCAAGGCTGAAATCAAACGCGATTATGAATATCTGCAACGCTTGTGGGAACAGATCCGCGAATTGACCCTTCAATCTGTCGCGCCAGCGAAGATCTACGAAGAAGGCAATCTGATCAAACGTTCGATCCGCGATCTCTATAATCGTGAGATTGACGAAGTTCTGGTCGAAGGTGAACGTGGCTATCGCGTTGCCAAGGACTTCATGAAAATGATCATGCCGTCCCACGCCAAGAACGTGAAAAACTATCAGGACACGTTGCCGTTGTTCGCCCGCTATCAGGTCGAAAGCTATCTGGGCGGAATGTTCAACCCGACTGTTCAGTTACGTTCGGGCGGCTACATCGTTATCGGCGTGACCGAAGCGTTGGTTGCGATCGACGTCAACTCTGGCAAAGCCACCAAAGAAGGCTCGATTGAAGAAACCGCGCTGAAAACCAACTTGGAAGCTGCAGAAGAAGTTGCGCGTCAACTTCGTCTTCGCGACTTGGCTGGTTTGATCGTCATCGACTTTATCGACATGGACGAGCGCAAGAACAACAACGCCGTCGAAAAGCGGATGAAGGACAAGCTAAAGACAGATCGCGCACGCATTCAAGTTGGCCGCATCTCGGGATTTGGCCTGTTGGAAATGAGCCGTCAGCGTTTACGCCCGGGTATGATCGAAGCAACGACCCAGCCTTGCCCGCATTGTCACGGAACTGGCTTGCTGCGCTCTGACGATAACCTGTCTCTTGCCATTTTACGTCAGCTTGAAGAAGAAGGCGTTCGCGGCAAATCGAAAGAGGTTTTGGTACGTGCGCCTGTGGCCATCGCCAACTATCTGATGAACCAGAAACGTGAACACGTCGCGATGATCGAAGGCCGTTACGGTCTTTCGGTTCGGGTCGAAGGTGATCCAATGCTGGTCAGCCCAGACTTCGCGATTGAAAAGTTCAAGACAGCCACCCGCGCGGTTACAGCTGTCGAAACCCCGGTTGTGTCGGTTGATACCATGATCATGGATGCCATCGACGCAGAAGCCGAAGCCCCTGAAGACGTGTCGGAAGCACCGGAAACGCCCGAAGACGACGCACCAAAGAAAAAGCGCCGTCGTCGTCGCCGTCGCCGGAAGGGTAACGGCAACGGTGAAGAGGGAGCTTCAGACGCACCTGAATCCGAAGCGGCCTTCACCGAAGACGCTGGTGAAGATAAACCTGCAGAGGCGGCGGATGAAGTCGTTGCAGACGAAAAGCCAGCCGAAGAAGAAAAACCAAAGAAGACCAGGACTCGTCGTCCGCGTTCCCGCAAGAAGAAGTCGGACGAGGCTGATGCTGCTGCTGACGACGCAAAGAGCGAAGAGCCCGCGGTTGCTGAAAGCCAAGACGAAGCACCGGTAGAGCCTGTACAGGCCGAGGAAGCCACTGCAGAGCCAGTTGCCGAAGTTGAAGCAGAAGTCGTAGCGGAAGCCGTAGCAGAAGCCGTAGCAGAAGAACCGGTGGTCGAAGCTACTCCGGAACCCGAAGCAGCACCTGAATCTGAAGCAGTGGTTGATCCGACGCCCGAGCCGGTGTCAGAATCGGTCGAGGCTGCCTCTGTTCAGGTTGATGAGCCACCCAAGCCCAAGCGCCGCGGGTGGTGGTCACGATAACCGATCTTAGGAAAGCCCGCCCAATGTGGCGGGCTTTTCATTTCAAACGCCCACACAGATGTGACTTTTTGCGACGTGCAACTTTCGTCAGGACGAATTAGGTCAATGATATGTTCGGAATAGACATCATAGATGCTGGGCTACTGCCCGCGATGTTCGTGTCATTATTGGCTGGCTTGATTTCGTTTGCCAGCCCTTGTGTGCTGCCCATCGTGCCACCCTACCTTGCCTATATGAGCGGCGTATCCGTATCCGAAATTTCCAAGGACGGAAAAGGGCGTCAACGGGCGACCGTCGCAGCGTTGTTCTTTGTTCTGGGCCTGTCGACGGTCTTCTTGCTGCTAGGCTTTACCGCATCGGCCCTTGGGGCGTTTTTCTTACAAAACCAAGTTATGTTTGCGCGGATTTCCGGTGTGATCGTCATTATCTTCGGGCTGCATTTCCTGTCGGTTTTCCGCATTCCATTCCTAGACCGTGAAGCACGGCTCGAAACAGGGCAAGAAGGCGGTTCTGCCTTTGGCGCCTATATCCTCGGGCTTGCGTTTGCCTTTGGCTGGACGCCATGTATTGGCCCTCAGTTGGGTGCGATCCTATCGCTTGCCGCGTCTGAAGCATCGGTTGCACGGGGGACGCTATTGCTTGGCGTCTACGCGTTGGGACTTGGGGTGCCGTTTTTACTGGCTGCGGTGTTCCTGAGCCGCGCAATGGGCATCATGAACCGCATGAAGCGCCACATGGGTCTTATCGAAAAGATCATGGGCGTCTTGCTACTGGCGGTCGGACTAGCCCTGCTGACCGGCGCCTTTAGCGGGTTCTCGTTCTGGCTTTTGGAAACCTTCCCCGGCTTGGCCCTACTGGGCTAATCAACAGGGCTTACCTTCGCTAAACTCCCTCGCTATTCTCGGCGACAGGAGGCCAAATGCAGGCAGAGTCTCAGCAATCGGTGACAAAGCGTCAGGTGTTTTATGTGCCTGGCTACGATCCCTTTCATCCTCGTCGCTACCGAGAGCTTTACCGCAAGGAATCCAAGGCTCAGGCCGCCATATCGGGTTACGACGTGAACTTGTCGCCTAAACAGGGTGGGGGAACCTATGGCTAGCATGTGTCGTCAGAAATCGAAGGGGCACGGGTTGAAACTGACGTTGATGTGCTCGTTTGGTCCGACCTTGTACAAGACAGCATGGCTCGCGGGATATTTTCGACCTATCATCAGTTGCTCAAAACGGCGTGGATATACATTTCGTCGGGGGCATTGTTCCGCTTGATGAAGTTACGCCAAGGGCCGGTGATTGCGGCGCTTTATCCTATCGGCGTTTTGATCCTGCAGCTGGTGGTCGCGGTACTGTTGGGTTGGATCGTTGGCAAGGGTTTGGGGCTATTGCACCCCATCCTGTTCTGGCTTGGTTTCGGTGTGGTCTGGCCAGTTCTTGAGTGGTTTAGGCGCAAGGACAACAAAATATTCGCGTATTATTTGATGCACGACTACGCCTACTCATCGCAGTTTAAAGGTGCAAACCCGCCTGAACTAGACACCCGGCTGTCCGAGTTTCAAAAACTGATCGAAGATGCTTTGGAGGGCGATAAAGACGAAGTTTTGGTCGTCGGGCATTCATCCGGCGCTCATTTGGCTATTCATGTCCTTGCAGCGATCTTGCGGGACAGGCCAACTGATGAACTGCAATCCAAGCTGTCTTTTCTATCGCTTGGTCAGGTCGTGCCGATGATGACGTTTTTGCCAGATGCCGATGAACTGCGTCGGGACTTGCGCCAGTTGTCTGAACAGGATCAGGTGTTTTGGTTAGACGTCACAGCCCCTGGCGATGGATGTGCTTTCGCGTTGTGTGATCCGGTAGCTGTAAGCGGGGTCGCAACAGATCGTAAGAAATGGCCCATCTTGATTTCCGCTGCGTTCACTCAGACGTTATCCGAGAAACGTTGGAACGAACTAAAACGCCGCTTCTTTCGGCTGCATTTCCAATATCTCTGCGCTTTTGATCGACCGGGTGATTACGACTATTTCCGCATCACCGCAGGGCCACAAACGCTTGGGTGCCGCTTCGATGGGCGCGCGCCGTCAAAGTCGCGGAAAGAGGAACCCGTCAACAAATACACGAGTCTTGCGCCATGATGCCCCCAAAGCCAGCTTCAAGGCCCGAAAAGGTTTCTCTGTGGCGCTACTTGCGCCTGTTTCGCAAGGATTTGCTGTCAGCACAGCCCGAGAAACTTTACCGCGCTTGGATGGCGGAATTCAAAACGCCTTTCTTTCGGTCGTTCCTGATCAATCAGCCCGAATTGGTGGATCTGGTTCTGAAACAACGCCCGATGGATTTTCCGAAATCCGAAAGGATCGGCGAGGGGTTGCGTCCGCTTCTTGGACAGTCGGTATTTGTCACCAACGGAGATCTCTGGACGCGTCAGCGTCGCATTATAGACCCCGCGTTCGAAGGCGGTCGTATGCGCGAAACCTATCCTGCAATGCTGGCCGCTGCGAATGCTGCAGTCGCGCGAATGCCGGTGGGTGATGATATCGAGTTGGAAGAGCTTTGCAGCCACGCTGCAGCTGACGTGATATTTCGAACGCTGTTTTCGATACCGATAGAACATGAAATCGCGTCCGAGGTCTTCCACGCCTTCAAAGAACATCAACGCAGCCAACCAATCCTGAACCTAGCGGCATTCGTGCGGTTGCCACACTGGTTGCCTAGGTTTCATTCGAAACAGGCAAAAACGACTGCTGCACATATTCGCCGGTTGATCTACAAGCTGGTCGAGCAGCGACAGCAAGAGATCGCAGCTGGCACAGCCCCTGATGATCTTGCTACCAAGATAATGACCACAGTCGATCCCGAAACGGGCGAGACATTTCAGCCAGAAGAATTGGTTGATCAGGTCGCGATCTTTTTCCTTGCAGGCCATGAAACCAACGCGTCGGCTTTGGCGTGGTCGGTGTATATGCTGGCGATGCACCCGGAGTGGCAGTCCAAAGTCGCGGAAGAAGTAGGGACCAAGGACTTGGCCGAATTCTCCTCGGTCACCAAACTCAAGGTTAGTCGCGATGTGTTCCGCGAAACCTTACGGCTTTATCCGCCTGTCCCGATGATGGTGCGAGAGGCCAGTCAGCCGGAAACTTTCCGCGATCGCGCGGTTCCCAAGCGGGCGCAGATTGTCGTCAGTCCTTGGCATCTGCATCGCCATACACGGCTGTGGGATAATCCCGACGGGTTTGATCCTTCGCGTTGGCAAACGGACAACGGTCGCCAGTGCATGCGCGACGCATTCATCCCGTTTTCAACCGGTCAGCGCGTTTGTCCCGGTGCCGGATTTGCGATGATTGAAGGCCCGTTATTTCTGTCCAAGCTTGCCGCCGCGTTTGCCTTTGAAGCTATCAAAGGCAACACCCCGCAACCCGTCGCCCATCTTACAGTGCGTGCCAAAGATGGCATTCACGTACGGGTTACGCGTCGGGGTTAGCTCTGGCTCAGATCACTCAGCAGCGCGAAGTTTTCCGGCCGCTATTGGTTCCAACGGCGCGACTTCGTCTTCAGTTTCCCATAGGATCGTAGGCGACTTTGCACGCCGAGCGGCGCGGCGAAGCGCAATATCTTTCGCCAACCTGCTTCCCCGTCCCATGGATAGACGCGCCAGTAGACGGGCAAGCCACAACAGATAGGTTCCTGCCCACACTCTGAGGGCCAGCATCGCAGGGGTTAGAACCAGCGTCAGGACGGTTGCGACCCCAAGGCCAAAGACAATTGCCGTCGCCAACTGCTTCCACCAAAGCGCCGTTGGGCTGTCAAAAGAATACCCGCCACCAAAGAAATCCAGCGAAAGGCCGTACATCATCGGCGTAAGGCCAGCCATCGTCGTAATCGTTGTCAGCAAAACAGGACGGATACGCGCCTGCGCCGTGCGTACAATCGCATCAATCCGCGACATGTATTTGCTGTATTCCTGATAGGTGTCGATCAGAACAATGTTATTGTTCACCACGATGCCAGCAAGCGCGACGATGCCCGTACCAGTCATGATGATTGAAAATGCCTGATCGCGCAGGATCATGCCCCATAGAACACCAACCGTGGATAGAACCACCGCCAGCAGAACCAGAACCGAGTTATAGAAGCTGTTGAACTGCGCAAGCAGGATGATGAACATCAGACCGAGCGCGCCAGCAAAGGCCGACAAAAGGAAGGCTTGGCTTTCTTCCTGTTCTGCTTGGTCTCCGGTCCACTCGTACGAAATACTCGGTCCAAACGGGCCGGTTTCGAGCCAGTTTTCGAGTTTATTTATACGTTCAGGGCCTGTCATAGAGACCAGCCTTGCAGTCGCATCGCCGGCTTCGATTTGTTCATTGATCTGATCTATCGAAATGTCTGACGCATATTTTGGGACCATGAAGTATCGGTACTTTTTACCCTGAATCCATTCCACCAGCTTCCAGCGTTTTTGGTAGCTCGTCACGTTATGCAAGTGTCCTGCATCGACTTCGTCCTGAGAGACTTCGAAGCCAAAGCCGACATCCAAGCTACCTTCTTCAACCTCGTCTCCATTTTCATCGAGAGGAATGATTTGAAGAATTTCGACACCACTGACAACTCCCGCCTTAACCTCAAAATACCGCTTTTGATCGACGCGATTGATCTCGGCCAGTTTTTCAACCGGCTTGCGGGTGATGAAATTCGCCAGGGGGATCAAGCCGTCCTGAGTGCGAACTTTCAGGCTATCCAGCGTGGACAATACCCGATCTTCTTCGGGAAGACGCACACGGATTTCGACTTCTTCGTCCGAGCTGTCAACGCGCATTGTGTCAAGGAAGATACCGCGGGTCATAAGCTGCACCATGCCGCCTACGGTCGCCACGTCCGCGCCATAGCGGCCTGCTTTTTCAACATCCACGTCGATTTGCCAGTCGATACCGGGTAGCGGAAGCGTGTCTTCAATAAGGATAAGCCCGTCTGTGCTGTCAAACTTTTGGCGCGCCATTTCGGTTGCGGCAATCAAGTTATCCCAATTGTCAGACTTAAGACGAAGGCTGACCGGTTTACCGGATGCAGGCCCGCGCGATGCTGCCAGAATTTCGATGCGTGTGCCGGGTAGCGCCTCTAAGCTTTCGGTTAGCTGGTCAAGAACAAGATCGCCGTCCCAAGCCGGATCTTTGACGGTACGATTAATGTCGATCCCCAATATCGAGAACCAAGGCACCTGTATCGTAGGTCGCTGGTCCCAAGGTACGGTTTCTAGCTGGATTTGACCTATGGTATCGACCGGAACCGATGCACCGCCAGTGTTTGAGCTCAAGCCACCCTGACCGGCGAAGGCGAACGCAGTCTGAATGCCGGGATGTTCCAACACGACCCGTTCAGCCCGTCGCACAAGCGCATCTTTTTCATCCAACGACAGGTTGCCGCGGGCGAGGACATAGACGATTGCCTGTTCGGGTTCGGAGACGACGAAGAACTCGACGCCTTTGTTTTCTTCAGCAAATTTGGCGAAAGTAAGCATCACAAATGCGATGACCAGACCAATGGTAACAAGAGGCATGATCGGGTTGCCTGCGATCATCCGGATAAACCCGCCAAATAGGGTTAAGCCACCTTTGCGTTCTACTTTTTCGCGCTTTAGCGGCTTGGCTGCTGTCATAAAGATCGTCGTAAAGAAACTTGCGACCGCAAAACAAAGCGTGATGAACACATAGCGAAGTGCGACCACGTACCATTCGGCGTCTGGTTCAGTCATTATATCGCCAAGAAGATACGCGGGATTGATGATCTGCATGATCGACACAAACAGGGCAAATAGTGCGACCGGAACTAACGCGGCTCTTAGCAGCCAAGGGGTGCTAGCCCGTAGTTTTTCGGCACTCTGACCAAAGATGCGGGTCAAACGGCCCGTGACGCCACCCATGACCGGAAGATAGATCAGCGCAACAACTAGGGACGCGCTAAGAACGAAAATCAATGTGACCGGAAGCATACCCATGAACTGCCCGGGCACACCGGGCCAGAACAACATTGGTAGGAATGCGCAGAGCGTCGTTGCTGTTGAGCTTACGATTGGCCAGAACATACGCTTGGCGGCATCGACGTAGGCATGCATGGGGCCGACGCCTTCGGATATCCTGCGGTCGGCGTATTCGACGACAACGATGGCGCCATCAACCAGCATACCGACAGCTAAGATCAGCCCGAACATCACGATGTTCGAAATCGTCACGTCCATAGCGGCAAGCAATGCGAAACATAATAGGAAAGACGTCGGAATTGCGAACCCAACCAATAGGGCAGGGCGTGGGCCTAGTGCGGCAAGAACAACAATCATAACAAGCGCAATGGCCGTCAGAACCGAACCTTCGAGTTGCCTGACCATAGAGCCAACGACGATGCTTTGGTCGTTTGACGTGCCAACTTCGACAGATGCTGTTAACTCTGCAGGCCAATTTGCGGCAATCTCATCAACCTTGGCCTTAACTTCTTCTGCTGTGCCGATCAGGTTAAATCCGCGGCGTTTGACGACTTGCAATGCAACCGTCGTTTCGCCGTTGAATCTTGCAGTGCCTACGCTGTCTTCAAAGGTCAGTCGAATGTCGGCGAGATCGCCCAATGTGACGACCCTGTCGCCGTTGCGTTTGACTGGAAGCGAATAAATGTCCTGCGGGGCATTGAAACTCGATGGAATTTTGACCGCGAACTTACCTTGGTTCGTCTCTATTTCTCCGGCTGCAATCAACTGGTTGTTGTTGCGCACAACGTTGATCAGCTCGTTTGCAGTGACGTTATAGCTTTCCAATCTCAGCGGGTCGATCACGACCTCGATCATTTCGCCACGCTTGCCTGCGATACCAGCTTCGAGAACCGAATCCATCGCTTCGATTTCTTCCTGCATGTCCGTCGCGATCATATTCATCGTTCGTTCAGGTAGATTGCCGGTTAGATTGACGATGATAATCGGGAACTCAGAAAAGTTGATTTCGTTGACGGAATAGGTTTCGGCCCCGTCGGGGAACTTGCCTTGGGCAGCGTTCATCGCGTCGCGCACGTCGGCCATAGTTTTGGTCTTGTCCCAACCAAATTCAAATTCCATCGCAACGCCCGCATAGCCTTCGGACGCCGTGGATGAGAGCGTTTTTAGGCCATCCAGATCAGCAAGCTGAACCTCCATTGGTTTGACCAATAGGGTTTCGCTGTCTTCAGCCGAAATGCCCGGGAAGGGGACTGAAACAAAAAGAGCCGGAATTTCGATATCCGGCTCGCCTTCTTTTGGAAGACCGATATAGGCATATCCGCCGACGGCAAGGGACAGAATGATGAACGCCAGCACCATACGGGCACGGCTGGCGGCCCAATCTACGATGCCGGTCATTGTTCAAGCTCCTCGTAGTGGGCAAGAACCGGTGTGCCGTCGGATGTGTATTCTTGACCGACTAGGATGATGTCCGCAGCAAAGGGCAGGCCACCAACCCAAACGCCCTTGGACGTGTCGCGCAAGATCGTAACCGGTGTGAACAGTGCGGCCCCGTTAGAAACCACCCGCACGCCAAGATCGCCGTTGTCGTTCAATGTCAGGGCTGACTGAGGAATAAGATGAGCCTGTGCGCCGTCCGCTTCGATCAGGATATCTGCCGTCTGACCGTCGCGAAGCTTCAGGTCTGCGTTTGGAACACGGATCTCTACAAGGAAGGTTCGGGTTTTCGGGTCTGCCGACCGAGACAGAAAATCGACCGTTCCAAATACTTGTGTTCCGTCGATCATCTGGGCTGCCGCGCGCACTCCTTCGGTCACGCGGTTCACGTCTGCTTCTGGGATAAAGCCAGTAACCTTGATCGGGTCAAGTTGAATGATTGTTCCGCAAAGCGAACCGGGCTGCATCAGGCTTCCTAATTCTGCGGTGTCGCTTTCAAGCAATCCACCGAAAGGAGCGCGAATTGTCAGTTTTGCAATTTCGTTCAGGGCAGCCGCAACACCGGCTTCAGCGCTTTGGATGGATGCCTGAATGCTGTCCAGTCCAGCTTTCGCCGATTTCAGCCCAGCTTCGGCACTGCTGATCCCAGCTACGGCGCTTCTGACCGCTGCAACGGCAGACGCTACTCTGGATTCGCTGGCAAACCCGCCTTCAAACAGCTTTTCAGCGGCGTTCTTGTTGATTTCGGCTTCCTGAAGTCTGGATGTCGCTTCTTGCAAACGGGCCACGGATTCCGGAATACGTGCTTCGGTTTCGGGAATTTTGGATTTGGCGTCGGCTAGACGGGCTTCGGCATCGGCCAATGAAACTTCGCGTGTTCCCTTATCGATTTCGCACATGATCTGACCAGTTTCGACAAATGCACCCTTGCGAAGCGGGGCCGAGACTACCTGTCCGCTGGTTTCTGACCGAAGTTCGACCTGACGGGCGGCTTGTGTTTCGCCGCGTACAACAACAGCGCTGTCGATTGTTTGGGCTTCAGATTTGCGAACAATAACAGCGACGGCCTTTTCGTCAGGGTTTGTGTCATCTTGCGCGTCTTTAGGTGCAGCATCCGAAGCGTCTGCAACGCTTTCGTCGCTGTTCAGGCCCGCAAATTCAAACAACGCCTCTCTTTCGACCACCAGAAAGTAAAGAAATACCATAACCAAAATGGCGGTAAGAAAGGGTACTATTCGCATACTAAATGTCCTGGCCGTTCGCGCGCACGTTCAGTGTAGGTAAGGACTTGGACTTCAATGCCAAGGACCTACGGTCACTTCGCTGAACTCACTAGTTTAGTTTGTGCTTTTTTGCAATGCAGCATTCATTACTATGTCGCGCTAAATAGCGATGCTCTTGGCATTTTCAATCGGCTTGCATTATGAGAGATGTGACAAAAGAAAATACGTGCAAAACATTAAGGTGGGGACCCCGTGAGCGACACTGACAGCTTTATCGAAGAAGTGACCGAAGAGGTCCGCCGAGAGCAACTTTATGGCTACCTGAAACGGTACGGTTGGATTGCCGTAGTTCTGGTCTTGGCAATCGTGGGAACCGCCGCCTATCTGGAGTGGCAAAAGGCCCGTGAAACGTCTGCCGCGCAGGCAATTGGCGATGCTGTTTTGGCAGCGATGGATAACAACGAAGCGTCTGACCGCCTGACCGCGCTCGGGTCTGTTGAAGCATCCGAAGCAGAAGCTATTGCCGTGGTCGCGATGCTAACAGCGCGCGAAGCCGAAATTGCCGGCGATGTTGAAAGCGCCGTTGCTTCGCTCGAGTCGATTTCATCAAACGGATCGCTGCCGCTGGAGTACACTCAGCTGGCGGCCCTGAAGGCGCTGATGTTACAGCACGCAACACTTTCGGCAGAAGATCGCCGTTTGGGCTATGAGGCTCTTTCGAGCCCCGGAGCCCCCTATCGCATGCTCGCAGAAGAACAATTGGCGCTGATTGACGTTGAAATTGGCCAGATTGATGCGGCCATTGCGCGCTTTGAGGCCATTCGTTCGGATGCCGAGACGTCAGAGGGCTTGCGCGCTCGTGCAACTCAGTTGATTGTGTCATTGGGTGGCACGCCTGCTGACGCAAACGAAATTCCTACAGCGACCGGCAACTAGCACGGATCCCATGGGGCGGGGGAACATGACGAACCGAGTATATAAAACAGTTCTGGCCTTGGTAATGGGATTTGGCGTTGCGGCCTGCAGCTCATTATCTGGCAAAGACGAGGTCCTTCCGGGTGAGCGAGAGCCGATCCGGTCTAACGAAGAATTTGCTGGTGTCATTCCCGCTGAAGTTAGCGGGTCAGAAACTATCCGCATACCGCGTGCCCGTTCTTATTCCAGCTGGTCGCATCGCGGCAGCAACATAGATCACGTTCAAGACCATGCCGAACTTGCAGAAACACTTGTCCTAGCGTGGAGTGCTTCAATCGGTGAAGGCAATGATCGCAGGCACAGAATTTCTGCTGAACCGGTCGCTGATCGTGGCCGCATCTTTGCGATGGACAGTTCAGGAACCGTTTCTGCGGTTAACCCAGCTGGCGAAGTTCTTTGGCAAACCAACCTATCCCCAAGAAATGACGCCTTTGATGCGTCTGGCGGTGGCTTGGCTGTGGACGGTGATACGATCTATGTCACGACAGCATTTGGTAGCCTTGTCGCACTGGACGTCGAAACCGGTAGTGAACGTTGGACGCAGGATCTTGATGCTTCGGGCGTAACCGCGCCAACAGTCGCTGGTGGCATTGTTTACGTGGTCGCCGGAGACAGCCGCGCTTGGGCCGTCAATACCGGCACCGGACGGATTAACTGGACCATTTCGGGTGTGCCTTCCGAGCAAAGTTTTGTCGGCGGGGGATCCCCCGCTGTTGGACGTTCGCTGGCCATCTTCCCCTTCGCCAACGGAGACCTGAAAGCTGTCTTCCGTCGTGGCGGCTTCAACCGTTGGGATGCAAGTGTAAGTGGACAACGCGAAGGCTTCGCGGTTTCACAAATCTCGGAAATTACCACTGATCCTGTGATCGACGGTGGCCGTGTTTATGTTGGCAACCATTCTGGGCGTATTACGGCAATTAACGCGACAACCGGTTCGCGGATCTGGACTGCTCAACAAGGGGCGGCTGGGGCACTATTGCCCGTGGGTCGCAATGACCTGTTCACAATCTCGGATCAGAATCAGTTGATGCGTCTGTCATCCAAGGATGGTTCGGTCATTTGGTCCAAGCAATTGCCGATGTTCTTGAACGAAGCCGAGAAGAAACGCGCGGATATTGTCGTTCACTACGGACCCATTCTAGCTGGTGGTCGCCTGATTGTGGCGTCCAGCGATGGGCTAATGCGTCAGTTCTCTCTTACCGACGGCTCTGAAATGTCATCCCTGTCTATTGCGTCGGGTGCTGCGTCTAACCCAATCGTGGTTGACGAGGTTCTTTACGTCGTAACGGCAAAAGGTGAGCTTGCCGCTTTCCGTTGATATCAAACTGGTGTATCGGGGCGGCTTGATCCGTCCCGAGAGAGTCTGAAATGAGCTTTACCCTTGCAATCGTAGGCCGCCCCAATGTGGGGAAGTCCACGCTGTTTAACCGTTTGGTTGGCAGAAAACTGGCCTTGGTCGACGACCAGCCGGGTGTGACACGCGATTTGCGTGAAGGTGAAGCGCGGCTTGGTGATCTACGCTTTACGGTGATCGACACGGCCGGTCTTGAAGAGGCAACGGACGATTCACTTCAGGGGCGCATGCGCCGTCTGACTGAGCGCGCGGTGGATATGGCTGACGTCTGCCTGTTCATGATCGACGCTCGCACCGGTGTTACGCCCACAGATGAAATCTTTGCCGAAATCCTGCGAAAACGTGCTGATCACGTGATCTTGGGTGCAAACAAAGGCGAAGGCTCGGCGGCTGATGTTGGCGTGTTGGAAGCATGGAACCTTGGTTTGGGTGAACCTCTGCGTTTGTCCGCTGAACACGGCGAAGGAATGGGCGAGCTACTGGCGATGCTGATGCCGCTGGCAGATGAGTTTGCAAAACGCGCCGAACAGGACGCGCCGGAAACCGATATCGAACTTGACGAAGACGGCGAGCCTATCGAACAGTCGTTTTCTAAGGGAAAGCCGCTGCAGATTGCAGTCGTTGGCCGCCCGAATGCTGGAAAATCGACACTGATCAACAAGATCGTCGGCGAAGAGCGTCTATTAACCGGCCCCGAAGCTGGCATTACGCGCGATTCAATTTCCGTGCAAAGCGATTGGTCCGGAACGCCGGTTCGTATCTTTGATACAGCAGGTATGCGCAAACGCGCTAAGGTTCAGGAAAAGCTAGAGAAACTGTCTGTCAGCGATGGCCTGCGCGCGGTCAAATTTGCCGAAGTTGTCGTTGTGCTTCTGGACGCGGCGATCCCGTTTGAACAGCAAGACCTTCGGATTGCCGACCTTGCGGAACGCGAAGGCCGCGCTGTCGTTGTGGCTGTCAACAAATGGGACATCGAAGACGAAAAGCAAGAAAAGCTGAGAGACCTGAAAGAATCCTTCAACCGGCTTCTTCCGCAGCTTCGCGGTGCGCCGCTGATCACGGTTTCTGCAAAAACTGGCCGCGGTCTTGAGCGTTTGCATGACGCAATCATAAAGGCACATGAAGTCTGGAACCGCCGCATTACTACGGCGCAGCTTAATCGCTGGCTTATCGGGATGTTGGAACAACACCCACCGCCCGCACCAGGCGGCCGACGGATCAAGCTGCGTTACATGACACAAGCCAAAACGCGCCCGCCCGGGTTCGTCGTTATGTGTAGCCTTCCTGAAAAGCTGCCGGAAAGCTATTCGCGCTATCTTGTGAACGGTTTGCGGGAAGATTTTGACATGCCCGGCACACCGATCCGTCTTTATATGCGCGGACAGGGTGATCAAAACCCGTATAAGGGCAAAAAGAAATCGACTCCGTCGCGGCTAAAGAAGCACTTGGACAAGTCGTAATAGAACGGCAAAGTGAAGACGAAAGGGGCCCTTTGATTTGAGCCAGCTGTTTCTGTCTTCCTTAACGCTTTCCCATTTCCGATCGCACCGCGTGTCGGAGATTGCGCTGGACAGCCGTCCTGTTGCGATCTTCGGGCTGAATGGTGCGGGCAAGACGAACATCCTTGAAGCGGTTTCCATGCTGTCCCCGGGCCGTGGCATGCGCCGCTCTGCTGCCGCTGACATGGTGCGCCGCCCCGAAGCTTTGGGTTGGAAGCTGACTGGCATCCTGCACAGCTTGCATCAAGTCCACGAGGTCGAGACGTGGTCGGATAACGGCAACGCCCGCCAAGTAAAGATCGACAGCAAGACCGCGTCTCAGGTTGCATTGGGCCGGATTGCGCGTGTGCTATGGCTGGTTCCATCGATGGATAGGTTGTGGATCGAAGGCGCAGACGGTCGCAGGCGGTTTCTGGATCGCATTGCGTTGAGCTTTGAACCCAACCATGCCGAAGCAAGCTTGGCCTACGAAAAAGCCATGCGGGAACGCAACCGATTGCTAAAGGATCAGGTGCAGGACGCGCATTGGTATCGCGCTTTAGAACGCCAGATGGCCGAAGCAGGTGAAGCCATTACACGAAACCGGAATAACGCGGTTTCAAGCCTTTTGGCTGCACAGGCTCAGGCGCTTAGTGCGTTTCCGTCTTCCGAACTGATCATAACCCACGCCGAGGGTGAATTGCCGTCTGATGCTGTAAGCCTTGAAACAGCGTTATCTGAATGGCGTCAAAGGGATATGGCCGCAGGAAGAACACTGGTTGGACCGCACCGCGTGGATCTCGAGGCCGTTTATTCGGCCAAAGGCGTCCCTGCAAAGGATTGTTCAACAGGTGAGCAAAAAGCCCTGTTGGTGTCACTGATCTTGGCAAACGCGAGGGCGCTGACCGAAGCTATCGGAATGCCGCCCATACTATTGCTAGACGAAGTCGCTGCACATTTGGATGAAAACCGTCGGGCTGCGCTGTATGATGAGATTTGCGCCCTGAACGTTCAGGCTTGGATGACTGGCACTGGCCCTGAATTGTTCAATTCATTGGGTGAACGAGCCCAGTATTTGAGGGTTGCGGAGCAAGACGGTGTCAGTAACTGTGCCCCTGCTACTATGGACTGATCAGATGATAGGGAAATGACGGCCAGCATTTGGGAGCTAGCGTTTTATGCTGGTGCGATTTTCATTTTGTTTATTACACCGGGGCCGGTTTGGCTGGCGATTGCAGCTCGTGCCCTTTCCGGCGGCTTTAAATCTGCATGGCCACTTGCCTTAGGGGTTGTCGTCGGCGACTTGATTTGGCCTTTGCTGGCAATTTTGGGTGTTAGCTGGATTGGCAGTGTCTACGCTGGGTTTTTGGAAGTCCTTCGTTGGGTGGCGTCGTTGATGTTTCTTGGCATGGGCGCTTTGTTGTATTGGCACGCTGACCAATCCATTTCGACCAACAGCAAGCTGACTAAACCGGGTATGGTCGCAGGTTTTCTTGCAGGCGTGGTTGTGATCTTGTCCAACCCCAAGGCAATCCTGTTCTACATGGGCGTTTTGCCGGGCTTTTTTGATCTGGCTGCAATCACGCGCTGGGACATTGCGGCCATTGTGTTGATCTCGATGATCGTTCCCTTCTTGGGCAACGTATTGCTTGCGGCATTTGTCGATAAAATCCGTCTTGTTTTGCAAAAACCTGAACAATTAAAGCGCCTGAATCAGGTGTCTGGCGTGATGCTGATTTGCGTGGGCGCTCTGATACCATTTGTAGCCTAGGTCAACGTCAGTTTTTGGTACGATAAACCGCAAAATATGGGGTGATTGCGTGACATTAGCCCCAAGACCTCGTATAAAATGTCAAAAGAATTGCGGATAGGGTCACATGTCTGAAACCGAGCAGAATCAAGCTGAATATGGCGCAGAATCGATCAAGGTTCTGAAGGGGCTCGAGGCGGTTAGAAAACGCCCCGGAATGTATATTGGCGATACCGATGACGGCAGCGGTTTGCACCATATGGTGTATGAGGTTGTCGACAACGGAATTGACGAAGCCTTGGCCGGTCATGCTGACTTTGTCAGCGTCACGATACATTCGGACAGCTCTGTTTCAGTGCGCGATAACGGACGTGGAATTCCGGTTGATTTGCACCCCGAAGAAGGTGTCAGCGCTGCCGAAGTCATCATGACCCAGCTTCATGCGGGCGGTAAATTCGACAGCAATTCGTATAAAGTCTCCGGCGGTCTGCACGGTGTGGGCGTATCCGTTGTGAACGCGCTTTCTGTTTGGTTGGAATTGCGCGTTTGGCGCAACGGCAAGGAACACATCGCACGTTTTGAGCATGGCGAGACTGCTGAGCACCTGAAAGTCGTTGGTGACGCAAACGGTGAAGAAGGGACCGAAGTCCGCTTTATGGCGTCGACCGACACATTCTCGAACCTCGAATATTCGTTCGAAACGCTGGAAAAACGTCTGCGGGAACTCGCTTTCCTGAATTCAGGCGTCCGGATCATACTGCGCGACGAACGTCCTGTTGAACCAAGGCAAAGTGAACTGTTCTACGAAGGCGGTGTGCGTGAATTCGTGAAGTACATCGACCGTCACAAAACCTCGGTGATGCCTGACCCGATTTACGTGGTCGGTGAACGTGACGATATCACGGTCGAGGTCGCGATGTGGTGGAACGACAGCTACCATGAAACGGTTTTACCGTTTACGAATAATATTCCTCAGCGTGACGGCGGAACCCATGTGGCGGGTTTTCGTGGGGCGCTGACGCGCACGATCAACAGCTATGCGCAATCGAGCGGCATCGCGAAGAAAGAAAAGATCAGCTTCACCGGCGACGACGCACGCGAAGGCTTGTCCTGCGTTCTGTCCGTCAAAGTGCCAGACCCCAAGTTCTCGTCCCAGACGAAGGATAAGCTGGTCAGCTCAGAAGTCCGTCCTGCCGTCGAAGGACTGATGAACGAAAAGCTGTCGGAGTGGTTTGAAGAGAACCCAGCAATCGCACGGATGATCGTGTCAAAAATCGTCGAAGCGGCACATGCCCGCGAAGCAGCCCGCAAAGCGCGCGAGCTGACCCGTCGCAAGTCGGCGATGGACGTAAATTTCTTGGCTGGAAAGCTAAAGGATTGTTCCGAGAAAGACCCATCTAAAACCGAAGTCTTTCTTGTCGAGGGTGACTCGGCCGGTGGGTCCGCCCAGACAGGGCGTGATCGTCAAACACAGGCGATTTTGCCACTCAAGGGTAAAATCCTGAACGTCGAACGTGCGCGTTTTGATCGAATGCTGGCCTCGCAAGAGATTGGCAATTTGGTGATGGCGCTCGGCACTGGCATCGGACGCGACGAATTCAACATCGAAAAATTGCGCTATCACAAGGTCATTATCATGACCGATGCGGACGTCGACGGCGCCCACATCCGGACACTTTTGTTGACGTTCTTTTATCGCCAAATGCCAGAGCTGATTGAAGGCGGGTATCTCTATATCGCACAACCTCCGCTCTACAAAGTGATGCGGGGCAAGTCCGAAGTTTATCTGAAAGACCAAACTACGCTTGAAGACTATCTGATCCAACAGGGCATCGACAGTGCAGTTTTGCGCCTCGCTAGCGGTGAAGAAATCGTTGGTGCTGATTTGGCGCGGGTCGTGGAAGAGGCCCGTCAAGCCAAGCGGGTGCTGGACGCATTCCCAACGCATTATCCGCGCCATATCCTTGAACAAGCCGCAATTTCTGGCGCTTTCGATGCGGGTCGCGTCGAAGCGGACCTGCAAGCAGTTGCCGACGGCGTTGCTAACCGTCTCGACCTGATCGCCGCCGAATACGAACGCGGTTGGCAGGGACGTCAGACCCAAGACAAAGGTATCCGCCTAAGCCGCGTTCTGCGCGGTGTTGAAGAACGTCGTGTTCTGGACGGCAATGTCCTGCGTAGCGGTGAAGCACGCAAGCTGGGAAGCATGTCCGGCCTTCTACGCGAGGTCTACGACGAGAAAACCCAACTTGTGCGCCGTGAACGCGTTCAGGACATCTTTGGCCCTCTGGACCTGCTAGACGCGATCCTGAAAGAGGGCGAAAAGGGCCTAAGCCTGCAGCGCTACAAGGGCTTGGGAGAAATGAACCCCGGCCAGCTTTGGGAAACCACCCTTGATCCCGAAGCGCGAACATTGTTGCAGGTAAAAGTTGATGACGTTGCTGATGCCGACGATTTGTTTACCAAGCTGATGGGCGATGTTGTTGAGCCACGCCGTGAATTCATCCAGAAAAACGCCCTTAGTGTGGAAAATCTGGATTTTTAGAGTCGTGTTAGTGGTGGGTTTTCAACCCACCACGAAACCCCCACTCAGAGCCTATCTCTGGCGGGGTGCCGGTTTATCAGGGTTTTTCAGATTAAAGTCGGTGGGCCCACCTAAAGGGGTTCATCGCCGAGCAAAGCTTGCGCTTCGCACCATCTGATCTTCCGGTGTTGGCTCAGGTTCCCTAAACATCTTCGCATTCGCTAGCCGTAGAACCTGTCGAACTGTTTTGACGTCGGTTAGGAAGATGCTGTCCAAGACGTGAACAAGCGGTTGCCAGACCGCTCGCTGGCGGGCAAGCAAGCCAAATTAACGATGTCTGGGGGGGGAATTTGGTGGAGCCTAGGGGGATCGAACCCCTGACCTCTTGCATGCC
>CAYZAY010000007.1:0-49781 GCA_964476515.1 uncultured Rhodobacterales bacterium | reverse complement strand
CTAAACATAGCGCTGGACCAGTTCAGATGGGGAGGCTCAGCTGCAATCTGGTTGGATCAACCCGCAACGACCCGTCGTATCGGTATTACTCCGAGCTATGGCAGAGACACAAAATCCAGACCAACCATGTGTTTCAATCGCCGTTTGCAAGCCTGTCTATGCAAATGGTCCACACATTTCAGGCCATATCTTTAAACAACGAACTCATGGCCAAAAGCGCCTGTAAGCGCGACCCAAAACTTGTTTGGCGAAGAGTAGATGGTATCGAAGAGACGACAACGTTCTATCTGGCACTGGCTGATTGGCAATACGGAGGGGACACCCATCGCCTGATAACGGACAGCTTTAAAAAGGCGTTGTAAAGCGCCGACGTTCGCACCCCATTGCACGAACGCCAGCAGTTCTTTCCCACATCATCCAATCAGTCGTTGTCCGATAGTCCCGCGCCTGCGCCTGCTAGGCGGGATGCTTCGTTGTCTGGGGCAAAAATGCGGATGCCGAATTCGCCAAGCGTTTTCCAAACCTGTGCAGGGATAGCCACGCGGGGTCGGGTGTCTGAGGCGGAAACCGTGGCCTCGCCCGACCGGCAGCGGACCGTTTCGGCCTGTTCTGCAAACAGTGCATCTTCATCGGCTTGGATCGAAACACCATCGGGTCCGACAGTGACCGTAGCACCCTGCCACGAAACCTCGATCGCTGTGCCCGTGCGAGACGCAGCCGAAGCTGCGAATGACGCGAGTATGATCGGGCTTAGCGTTGCGCCAAGGTTCAGTTCGTTGTCCGCGGCAAACATGTCAGCGCGATCAGAAAGAGCAGCGCCGGTCATGAGCGGGCAAAGCGTTCCGGATTGAGCTGTCCAAGTATCTGACCCAACATTTGGGCTATTGGTGTGGCAGTCGCTACCGTCGATGCGTGTTAGCAACCCCAGCAATAGTTCTGCGCCCGGCAGGCCGTTAGCCTCTAACCATCGGGCGCTTTTGGCGGCCTCTTCGGCAATTCCCCAAGGTAGGCCAGCGCCGCGTGTTGCGCGTTTTACGGTGACGTCGATTTCATTCAGCGAATACATTATTCTGCCCCCTCTAGCTCTGGGTAAGACCAGTCATCTGCATCCATTTCCGCAAGTTCATGCGGGAACGGTGCGTTCTGGAACATGGTGATGCGAACCCAACGATCCGAGCGTGGGTCAAAGTGCGTCGCGCCGAAGAAAGCGAGCTTGCAGCGCAGCAGGTCGATAGGCAGCATCGTCGCTGCAATCGTGTTGTCGCGAATTTCCGCGTAGGGGTATTTCGAAACGATTTGGGCGCGACGGACAACGTGGCGATGCTCAGGGTGCTGCAGCAGGAATGATGCAAGCGTATCCGTGTCGCTCCAATCAGCAAGGGCTTCGTGCATGCGGACTGCATCCCGAGCCGGTGCCAGTGGCTGTTCGTAAGGCTCAATCGGTTCTTCGAAACGTTCACCCAAGCGCGGCTCAAGCTTATCTTCCGACGTGTACCAAACCCGAGCGATGTTGTCTGGCTGGTCCCAGTTTACCTTGAGTGCCCAACCAAATGCGTCCTTCAAAATATCCTTCATCGCGCCGATGGTCATCGACCCGTCAATCGAAAACGCAGCGGCTTCGTCAGCTCCCATTGTGTCGGCAAGCTCGTCAACAAGCTCTCCGTAAGGCTCTAACACGAGGGAAGCGAGCTGTTCTTGGCCTTCAAGGGTTAGGTTCGACTCTGCCCAACGATAGAGACGATCCCAAGGTGCATCGCCATTCAAACCATCGATTGCGACATGCTGGCTAAGCTTGCTTAGGTCGGCTTTCAGGTCGGCAATTTTTTCGATCTGGATTTCGTGGGCCGAGTGCCATTCTTCAACGTTCAAGACAGCGCGCTTTAGCATGGTTGTAAAGATCGAACGCTCTGCATCGGTGGTTGATGTCAACGCACGGACACGCGCCAGAGCGGCTTCGCGGGCTGCAACCCAGTTGTTTAGTAGCACAGGGTGGTTGACGACGAATGGTGCCATGCCAAGACCGGTCGAGTTTCCAACGCCAAAGCGACGACGAAGCTTGGGTTCGATAACCACAGCTGTGTCAGGCGAGCGGTGCTGAGCCATGCATTCAACCAGATCAAGTGTGTATGCACGCGTAAGGGCGACCGACAGCATTTCAGCCTCAAATGGCAACGCGCCGTCGGGATAGTCCGCCGCGCCGAATTTGCCAGAGCCGTAAACAGCCGTGGTGCGCATCAGATAGCCAACGTCATCGACCTGTTCAGGGTCGGGCTGTTCTCCGGCAGCCAACCGCGACACAACATGTTCAAACAAACGGACTGAGCGGTTTGCACGAGACAGCGATACTTCGCTATTGCTGATACGGCCTGCTTCTTGCTTGGGGACGTTGTCGCCCAGACGGTCGATGTCTGCTTGGGTTGGAGCGCCGTTAAACAGGGCAAAGGTAGAATCCCACGCGTGGGCGATAACCCTGTCAGAACGCTGATCTGCTGGAAGGTCGTGTGCAAAGCAAACAAGGCTGTATGTGCTGTCAGGGCCGTGTGCCGAATACACAGCAACGCCAACGCCTTTGGCGTCTATGTCAAAGACAGGGCGGTCAAACGTCCAGTTTTCACGTTTTAGTTTGCGTAACAGCGAACGCATAAATGAAAGGCGACACTGGTGGATTGAGCCCATGCGATCCAAGCGCATCACCTCATTAGGGTCGCGAAGTTCGCTTTGATAATTTTCAGCAAGCTTGGCCGTCAAGACTATTCCTCCTTAGGTCATGTTCCGGACGGCGGGAAATATCGCCATCCGCTGATTGGTGTCGCCCGCAAAGCGTTGCCGCCTGCAGGCGTCGTGTTCGTGGCGCGGCGCGTGGTGCCGCTTAGGTCGTTCCTTGGGCGGCAAAGTTTTCTGCATAGAAACGGTGCCAGTTGGCGCCCATGATTCCAGCGACGTCATCATTAGAAAGACCCGTAGCTTTCAAGCCTGCTTCGATGTTGCCAAAGTCACGGTTGTCTTTGAACCAGCTTGGCATATCCGGGAAACCGGGTGCCGCTGCCGAGCCTTCGCCGTAGTCAACGACTTTGCTCCAACGGCCAACGCGCATCCATTCAACGATGCTATCGGGCTGGTCCTGACAAAGATCGGTTCCGATACCCAAATGCTCGGGGCCGAACTTTTCCGCCGTGCGCGCGATCATTTCGCAGAAGCTTTCCAGCGTACAATCTGTTTTGCCCTTCAGGTGGTGCGGATAAACCGAAAAGCCCAGCATGCCGCCGTTAGACGTTACAGCCCGGATCACATCGTCTTTTTTGTTACGCAGGGCAGGGGACCAATCATACGGGTTCGCGTGGGTGATCGCGATTGGGCGTTCGGAAATATCAGCCGCCTCGATAGTCGAGCGATCAGCCGAGTGGCTCATGTCGACAACAAGACCAACGCGGTTCATTTCTTTGATGACCTGTTTGCCCATACGGGTGACGCCGGGGTCTTCTGCCTCATAACAACCGGTCGCCAGAAGGGATTGGTTGTTATAGGTCAGCTGCATGAAGCGCGCGCCAAGGGTGTGGACGATTTCAACCAAGCCGATATCGTCTTCAATCGGGCTTGGGTTCTGGAAGCCAAAGAAGATCGCTGTGCGGCCGGTTTCCTGCGCTTTCTGGACGTCCGATGCCCAAATACCTTTCATGATCAGGTCAGGGTATTGTTCGAACCAGCGATTCCACTGTTCAAAATTCAGAACGGTTTCGCGGAAGTTTTCGTGATACGAAATGGTGACGTGGACTGCGTCCACACCACCGTCACGCATCTGGCGAAAGATCTTTTCCGACCAGTTGGCGTACTGCAGGTTATCAATAACAGGCGCGCGCATTAGACCGGCGCTCCGGCGCTGATGTAAGCGGTTTTGACTGTTGTGTAGAACTCAGCCGCGGCCTTACCCTGTTCACGAGGACCGTAAGAGCTGTCGCCGCGACCACCGAATGGAACGTGATAGTCGGTTCCTGCGGTTGGCAGGTTCACAGTCACAACACCCGTGCGCGCGTTGCGGCGGAAGTGTGTTGCGCGTGCAAGCGAACGTGTCGCGATGCCCGAAGTCAGGCCAAAGTTCGTGTCATTCACTGTCGCCAGTGCTTCGTCGTAGCTGCCCACCTTGATGACCGAGGTCAAAGGCGCGAACATTTCTTCGCGGTTGATACGCATATCATTGGTGGTGTTCAGGAAGATACCCGGCGACATGTAGAAACCGTCATGAGGCATTTCGAGACGTGCGCCACCGCAAACCAGCTCTGCACCTTCGGATTTGCCCAGATCGGCGTAGGCAAGGTTTTCGTTCAACTGCTGTTCGCTGACTACCGGACCCATGCCGATACCTGCTTCCAGCGCGTGACCAACCTTGATGTCTTTGGTGCCTACAATCAGACGCTCGACAAACTCGTCGTGGATGGCTTCGTGCACAACCAGACGCGATGTTGCTGTACATTTCTGACCGGTAGAACCGAACGCGCCAGCCTGAGCAATCGCAACGGCGATATCAAGGTCGGCATCATCCATAACAGCCAAAGCGTTCTTTGACCCCATCTCCATCTGAACTTTGGTCAGGTTCTGGATCGCTGCTGCTGCAATGCCTTTGCCAACCGGAACCGAACCGGTAAACGAGATTGCGTTTACTTTTGGGCTTTCAACAAGACGCTGACCGATGTCGCGACCCGATCCCATAACAAGGCTAAACAGACCCTTCGGAATGTCCTGACGCGAGATGATCTCGGTCAGGGCTACAGCGGATGCTGGTGTGATGTTGGCGGGCTTCCAGACGACGGCGTTGCCGTAGCAAAGCGCTGGGGCGATTTTCCAAGACGCCGTGGCGGTCGGGAAGTTCCAAGGAGAGATGATAGCGACAACGCCAACTGCTTCGCGGCGAACGTCGACTTCGACACCATCACGGACGGAATCTGCGTTTTCGCCCAACTGGCGCAGGCATTCTGCTGCGTAATAGGTGAAGAACTGACCGGCGCGGTAGACTTCGCCTTTGCCTTCGGCAAGTGGCTTGCCTTCTTCGCGGCTTAGCAGTGTGCCCAGCTCTTCTGCGCGGGTCATCAGTTCGTTGCCGATGTTGTTCAGAACAGCTTGTTTGCGCTCCATACCGTAAGCAGCCCATTCCGCTTGTGCGACACGAGCTTGATCAAGGGTTGCGTCCAGCTGATCCGAGCTGGCCTGCGCGAACATGCCGATAACATCGCTCAAGTCTGACGGGTTGCGGTTCTCAACTTCCGAGCTTCCGTTAGTCCATTCGCCGGCAATGTAGTTTTGTTTAGTTTCTGGCATTTCGATCCCCTATTTACGCGTTGCACACAAATGCATACGGGGATCTTGCATTTCAATCACTTAGAAACTTCAGTAATCTACTTCAGTTTTGCTGAATTAATGCATCAGAGAAGCAAACCTTCGCGTTTCATTGCATTGATTTTGCTAAGAAAGGCTTTTGCCGCAGGCATTAACAGATGGGAACGTGGCATCATCATGTGCACCACCCTTCTGGCAGATACATCCGCCAAGGGCAAAAAGGTTAGCCCCCCTTGTAGGTCTGCAAGGGCCATTTGGGGAAGTACTGTGATTCCCACGCCTTCTTTGACCAGACTTAGCAGCGATGTGGTGTTGGGAACGCGCAGTCGCGACTTGGCCAACAGCGGGGCAAAGTCAGGATCAGTGATCATCTCGCACAGACCGTTGGATATCAGGGTGTGATCCTTCATGTCTTGCCATGTCAGCTGATCCCAATCTCGGGCCAGCTGGCTGTCTGATCGGCAAACAACCCCGAACGCGTCACTGAACAGTTCTTCGCGGGTCATGTTGTCAACTTCGGGCAGGGATCCAATGCCAATATCCGCTCGCTCGCGACGAAGCTCATGCAAGATCGCGGCGGAATCCATATCGCGGATGTCTATCTGAACCTGCGGGTGCTCGGCTGCGAAGGCGCGGATGACCGGCGGTAGAATCGCGCTGGCAACCGAAGGGGTTACGGCCAGTCGCAAATAACCAAGTTCGGACCGCGAAATTCCTTCGATGACAGCAACGGTGTTTTCGAAGTGGCTGACCTCTCGTCTGGCTTCTTCGTAAATCATTTCCCCAACGGCTGTTAATCGGGACTTTCGCGCGGTTTCAAAAAGCGGGGACCCGACGTGATCTTCGAACTGTTTCAACATCATTGAAACGGCGGATTGCGTGCGGCCCAATACGTCGGCTGCGTCGGATAAGCTGCCATGTTTGGCAACCATCGTGAAACATCGCAGCATTTCCAGTTTTATCGCCAACTTCAAAACTCCTGAAGTAAACTTTACTAATTTCTATTTGCCTTAAGCGGGATCCTGAGTCCATGACAACCTAGACATCAAACCCAAGCGGCAAGCCAAGTCGCGGGAACCAAAAGGCGAAATAAAATGATTGAACGTATTGAAACCGGCGCACGGTCGTCGAAAATTGTTAAGCACAACGGCGTGGCCTATCTGACGGGTCAGGTCGCCGAAGGGGACACCATTCAGGATCAGGTCCGTACATGTCTTAGCAACATCGAGACACTTCTTGAAAAAGCGGGATCGTCGAAAGAAAACCTGCTTCGCGTTCAAATCTGGCTGGCAGACATGAGTGATTTTCAAGGTCTTAACGAAGTTTGGAATGCGTGGGTTCCAGAAGGCCACGCACCGGCCCGTGCGTGTGGCGAATCCAAGCTGGCAAGGGATGTGCTTAAAGTCGAGTTCATCGTCGAAGCGGCTTACGACTAGACCGCTTTCCGCCCAACTGCTTTGCCCGAAATCTTTGTGTAACATTTGTAGGTGAAGAAGGCGCGCGTGGTCCTTGGGTTTTCCCCAACCCAAGGGCTTGCGGAACATGTTGTTGGGCAGAATAGGCCCAGCATGTGGCTGAATGTGCGTTGCAAAGGGCAGACGAAAATGAATGATCAACTTGACCAGTTCCAGAAACTCTTTCGAGAGTCGGTAGAAAACCATCCGGTTTTTGCAAACTTGGATCACAGTATGATGGTCGACATTTCGCAGGATTTCTTCAAATCCTTTGAGGCGATTTACAGCACCGACAGCAATCCCTTCGCCGAGTGGACGAAAACCTGGCTTGAGTATCAAAGCGACATGGCTCGCGTGTGGCTTAGCGCCGCCGTAGATGACGACCAAGCAGAGCCATCAAGGGATCACCGCTTCAAAGCAGAGTCGTGGAACGAAGGTATTTTCCCGCTGCTGCGCCAATCGTATGAGCTGACCACAAAGGCGATGATCGAGGTTGCCGACAACGTTGGTCTGCCTGAGCAGGACCAAAACAAGCTGAGCTTTTACGCACGCGTTGCCGCTGATGGTCTGGCACCTTCGAACTATGTGATGACCAATCCCGAAGTTCTGCGGCTAGCCAAGGAAAGCAATGGCCAAAGCCTTATCGACGGGTTTCAGAACCTTCTTGCGGATTTGGAAAAGGGCTATATCAGCACCACGGACGAAAACGCCTTTGAAGTTGGTGTTAACATCGCCACAGCCCCCGGGTCGGTGGTTTTTCGCAACGAACTGATTGAGGTTATCCAGTACGAACCTGTGACCACGAAGGTGCGCAGTAATCCAATTCTGATTGTGCCGCCTTGTGTAAACAAGTTCTACATTTTCGACCTGAACGAAAAGAAGTCGATGATCCGCCATTTAGTGGAACAAGGCCAAACGGTCTTTACTATCGCGTGGCGCAATCCGACCCGTGAATTGGGTGATTACACTTGGGATGATTATATCGAAAAGGGTATTTTCGAAGCGCTCAAGGTTGCGTCGGCTGTATCTAAATCCAATGACGTGGACCTACTTGGCTGGTGCAATGGGGGCACCATGCTTACAGCCGCTTTGGCTGTTATTCCGGATGACTTAAAGGCCAAGGTAGGGACGGCGACGTTTCTTTCGTCAATGATTGATTTCTCGGACCCCGGTCAGATCAAAGTGTTCATCGACGAACCCCAAAACGCGGCCTATAACATGCGGCTGCAGTCTGAAAACCTTGCGCCCGGTCGGGATGTGGCGAATGCAATGGCGATGCTGCACGTCAATGAATCGATCTGGAATTTCGTCGTGTCCAACTATCTATTGGGTAAGGCACCGACGCCGTTTGACGTGCTGTACTGGAACTCGGACACAAGCAATTTGCCAGCCAAGTGGTATTCCTATTTCGTTGAAGAAATGTACATGGCGGACAAGCTGAAACAACCAGGTGCGCTGACGCTTTTGGGAACGCCCGTGGACACACAAAACATTGACGTACCGTGCTACTTCGTTGCTGCCGACGGCGACCACATTGTTCCTTGGAAGCCGTCTTTCACAGCGACGTCTTTGGTGGGTGGTCCTTGCGAATTTGTACTTACCACCGGTGGGCATGTATCTGGCACGGTGATCAACCATCCGATCCGGAACAGAAAGCGCTTTTGGACCGGTGGCGACACGTCGGGTGACGCTGATAACTGGCAAGAAACTGCGACGACAAGCGACGGAAGCTGGTGGCCACACTGGCTAACATGGCTGCAGGAAAATAACCCGGGCAAGGAGCGTGCACAGCCAAGGGCGCTGGGGAACAAGGACAACAAACCTATGGAAGCCGCACCTGGCACCTATGTTCTGGAAAAAGCATAAGCGCGACCCATGACCAACCTAGCCTACGATACCAATGGAAGTGACGACGCAGTGTTAGCCGATGTCTTGGACCCGTCCAAAATCAAGCACGTCGAAATAGACGGGGCAAACATTCTCTATTTTCACAAGGTTGAAGATAGCGACGAGCCTGCGCTTTTGATCTGCAACGGGCTTGGCCAGTCAATTGAGATTTTGGCACCCTTGATTGATGAATTCGCCGGACGAACCATAATTGCGTTCGACATTCCCGGTATTGGCCATTCAGAAATGCTGCCCGACGTTGGAACCATACCTGAATACGCCGTGTTTCTGCGAAAGCTGTTGAAGCAGATCGGGGTCGACCGGCTTGATGTTCTTGGGATCTCGTGGGGCGGCGCTGTTGCGCAGCAGTTGGCCTTTGACGAACCGCATCGTGTTCGAAATCTTGTTTTGGCCATCACATCGGCCGGTGGCATTGGAAGCTGGTGGGGCACACCCATCGCGCTATCCGAAATCATGTTCCCCATGCGCTACATGAGCAAAGCCTACGGCGACTTTATCGGCCCGTGGATGTACGGAGGCGAGGCGATCCTGAACCCTAAGGTCTTTCGCGAGTATTCAAAACACGCGGTTGCGCCAACTGCCGAAGGATATTTTTCACAGGTTCGCGCCATGTGCAGCTGGACCAGTTTGCCATGGCTTGGGAAGCTAAAGCAGCCGACTTTGGTAATTGCGGGCCAGTTTGATGGGCTTATTCCAATTACGAACCAGATGCTTCTTGCCAACAAGATTCCAAACGCCAAACTGCATGTTTACCAAGCGGGGCATTTGCTGATGTATACCCAGCGCGAACGCGTTGCAGCGTTGATCGAAGACTTTCTGGCAAGCAACGGGACCGACTAGCCCGAGGTTGAGCGTTCAATAGCGCCGGATTGATCAACCGTGATCAATTGACCGTCTTCTAGTGACTCCAAGCCACTGCAGTTCACCAGCATCATTATCCCCTTTTCGCGGGCAACAATTGCCATGTGGCTAAGCCAACCACCGACTGCGGTCAGGATGCCGCCGGACCGTTGAACATAGGGTTCCCAATATTGCTCCAACGAGTATCGACGGCGTCTGGCAAGGCATGGCTTCCAGGTCTCAATGAGCGGCAAGGGCAATTGTTACGACAATTCGATGGTTGAAACGTTCTTCAAGTCTCTCAAGGCTGAACTGATTTGGCGCGACCGTTGGGAAACCAGGCGACAGGCAGAGGGCGCAATATTCCAATACATCAATGGATTCTATAATCCACGACGACGGCATTCAGCATTGGGGGACAAAAGCCCCTTGGCATTCGAACGAAAGGCCGCCTAAATGAACTGAGAGACCGGAACGCAAACGCGACAAGTCCAGCTCGGACCGAGCTCTCATAATACCGATTACATACAAACGGTACGCGGTGTCGGATACATGTTTAAGTGCTAGATTTGATCCAGGCTTATCTGGCCAGGAAAATGAAGATTTTACAGCGCTTGCCGTGATGCAAAACACGCCCACGTGTACTCCTTTTGGAATGCACAGGCGGGTCTTTCTTCCGCCAGTCTGCGAAGCCGTGGAAGTCAAAGTCTGGATTAGCTAGCCGCCGAATTGATCCGCCAGCTTGTCCATCCGCTTAGCCAGTCTTACATCAAGATCGGTCAGCCCGCCTTTGTTGAACGTAGTCAGCATCACATCAACACGGTTCCACGTATTGGTCCATTCGGGATGGTGGTTCATCTTTTCGGCTTCCATCCCTGCGACGGTCATCCAGCCAAAGGCGATGCGAAAGTTCGTAAACGTGAACCGCTTGCGGATCTGGTCCTTGCCATCGACCATCGCCCAGCCATTATCCAACAAGGGTTGCAGTCGTTCGGCACGGTCTTCTTCTGTCAGCAGATCACTTCGCATTAGGCTTACTCCTGTTCGTCTATTCGATCTTTGCGAAAAGGGCCGTAGCTGGTCAACACTTCGATTTCTTCGTCAACGGCCTCAGCTTCTTCGCGCAGGTAATGATCGACGGCCTTGGCAAATCCTGCATCGCGAAACCAATGCAGCGAATGGGTCTCAATCGGCATATACCCGCGCGCCAGCTTGTGCGTGCCTTGGGCACCAGCTTCGACCAATCGCATCCCGTTTTGAATGGCAAAGTCGATGGCCTGATAATAGCACAGCTCGAAATGCAAGCAGGGTACGTGTGCCGTGCAGCCCCAGTAGCGCCCAAAGACCGCGTTTCGGCCTAGAAAATTCAAAGCACCCGCGATTGTCCGACCTTGGTATTCAGCAAAGACCAACAACACATCATCGCGCATTGTGTCCTGCACGATGTCAAAAAATTCGCGTGTCAGATAGGGTGACCCCCATTTCCGCATCCCTGTGTCTTGGTAGAACACCCAGAACGCATCCCAATGTTCGGGCTTCAGATCGTCGCCTGTAAGCTTGATAATGGTCCCCCCAAAATCCTTCGCCTGAGTGCGTTCTTTGCGGATGTTCTTGCGCTTGCGCGAAGACAGCGTTGCAAGAAAGGCGTCAAAGTCTGGGTAGTCATGGTTCACCCAGTGAAACTGTTGGCTCTTGCGTGGCATCAAGCCCATCTGCGCGCCTGCGTCTTTTTCCTCGGTTGTGCAAAAGGTGATGTGCAGAGACGACAGGTTGTTTTGATCCGTGAACTGCACCGCCCCTTGGACAAGAGCGGCTTGTCCGATTTCTTCGTACTCAGGCTTAACTAGAAGCCGGCGACCGGTTGCTGGGGTGAACGGTACGGCCACCTGCATTTTTGGGTAATAGTTGCCGCCCGCACGTTCGTAGGCGTGTGACCAGCTATGATCGAAAATGTATTCCCCTTGCGAATGACCCTTAGCATAAAGCGGCGCTGCCCCGATCATCAGGTCACCAATATGGGCGGTCAGGTATTTCGGTTGCCATCCTGTCCCCGGACCGACAGAGCCGCTTGTCTCTAGTGCAGACAGGAAGCGATGGGTCGTGAAAGGGTCGTTGGGGCGCCCCGAGCCATCTTCGGGGCAAGCGCACGCATCCCAGTCTTCTGGCGCGATTGCGGTCAAGGAGTCATGAATTTGGATTTCGACGCTTTCGTTCACGTCGGCAAGTATCCCTCGAAAGTGATGTTATCGGCAACCTTGCGCGCTTCACGTTCCTGTTCCTCGGATCGGATTGTCCAACAGAGGATAGGGCAGTCGAGTGATTTGAGTTTGGCGATTGCAGGGCTGTCCAGTTGATCGCGTTGATGGCTAACGAAACACGATCCCGTTCTGTAGAAATCAGGGATGTTGGAGAGCTCTTGACGGCGATAATCTGGCACCAACAACCAATCGTCTTTGTCGAAATTGCAGGTGACGAGACCACGTGGGATGGTTGGCACACTTTGTGCCAGTCTGGCGACTGAATGAGGGTTAAAAGACATAACCGCGACCGGTCCGTCGTAGCCTTCCAAGGCCTGAGCTGTGGCGTCTTCCAGTGCACCAACATTCGGACCCAGACGCAAATCCTGATCCTTGATCTCGACCAGAAGCGGAACTTGGCCGTCAACCAGTTCAAGCACCCTAGCAAGCGTGGGAATGCCTTGGTCACCACCCAGCAACAGGGTCGCCCAAAGATCGTCAGCAGTCGTCTGGCAAATATCGCCGGACACGCCCGCCAAGCGTTGCAGGTCATAGTCGTGAAAAACCATGGCCTGCCCGTCTTTTGACAACTGCAGATCAAGCTCGATCCCGTAACCCAATGCAATTGCCGCCCGAAACGCGGCCAGAGAATTCTCTGGCCTGCTATCGGTCACGTCATGCAAGCCGCGATGGGCGAACGGGTGATCCAGAAAGACGCTTGGCAGCATCAGTCGATCTCGAACATGCCTTCGATTTCGACGGCCACGCCAAGTGGCAAAGACGGCGCGGACACCGCCGAACGCGCGTGACGGCCTGCATCGCCGAGTGCTTCGACAAGGAAATCAGAGGCTCCATTGACGACCTGCGGCTGTTCGGTGAAATCAGACGTCGAGTTCACGAAGGCCGCCAGTTTCAGTACGCGCTTCAGGCGGTCGATGTCACCGCCACATGCGGCTTTGACCTGCGCCAACAGGCTAACCGCGCAAGAACGGGCTGCTGCTGCGCCGTCGGCGGTTTCCATGTCATCGCCTAGTTTTCCTTTGATCAGCCCGTCAGGGCCGTTGGAAATCTGGCCAGACACGATCACGGTGTTACCTTGAATGACATACGGAACATAGTTTGCCGCTGGGGCAGGGGCGTCGGGTAGTGTGACGCCAAGTTCAGCAAGGCGTGCTTCAATATTGCTCATGGAAATCTCCCTTTTCTTCGCGGCGACGCTAGCCAAAGTCGCCGCGACGGAAAAGGAAAATCAGCTTTCGCGCATCGCTTTCGCGAAATAGTCAGCCAGCGGCTTCACAAGATACTCTAACGGCGATCGGTCTGTGGTTTTCATATAGGTTTCAACCGGCATACCGGGGATCAGAATTGTGCCTTCGGGTAGGCGATCGATTTCGCCTTCGTTCAGCTCGATTTCAGCGCGGTAGTAGCTAAAGGCAGTTTGCTCATCCTGAAAAGCGTCAGCGGAAACCTGCGTGACCTTGCCGAACAACTCAGGCGTCGTGCGTGAATCCAAGGCCGAGAAACGGACCGAGACTTCCTGATTTACATAAAGCTCATCCACGTGGATCGGTTCGACCTGAGCGGTGATAACCAGCGGTTTGTCCTGAGGTACAAGGTAGAGAACAGGATCAGCCGGACGAATGACCGAGCGTTTGGCAAAGACCTGCATGCCGTAAACAATGCCGTAAACCGGTGCACGAATTTCGAGCCGAGACAGACGCTCTTGCAAACTACGGCGCTGTTCAGCCAGTTCGAGTTCTTGGAACTGAAGGTCGCGAAGCCGCGTAATCGCTTCTTCACGGCGCTGGGTTTCGATCTTCAGAATTTCGATCTCAAGCTCGGTAATCCGACCCTCGGCCTGTGCGCGTTGGGCCTTTAGTTCGCCAAGTGTACCGCTAAGCCGTGCTTCTTCTCGTTGAAGATTCAGAACGCGGGCGATCTGGGCAAGACCTTTGTCCAGCAGTTCCTGTTGGTTGGAAAGCTCCTGAGCAAGAAGCTCTAGCTGAACATTCATCGCGTCCATCTGTGCGTCGATACCGACGATCTGGTCCGTGATTTGTAGACGGCGTTTGCCAAGCTGCTCGATTTCTTTTTCGATGCTGGCGCTGTGCGCAAGGAACAAGCGCACCTGACCGGCCATCTGATCGCGTACGACCTCATCAATTTTGGCAAGATCCATAATCTCGGTGTCAAAGTCGATGCCGTCTTCACTATCGCGTTCTGCTTCCAGACGTCCGCGACGCGCCATAAGTTCGAAAAGTTGACCTTCGATGATGGTGAGTTCGGATGCCAGCAACGTGCTGTCCAATTGGATCAGGATATCGCCTTCTTCAACAAGAATGTCATCAACGACGCCACCGTCAGGGTGCTGTACGATCTGGCGGTTTTGATCGACTTCGATCTTGCCGGTGGAAACGATTGCGCCCGAGATTTGAGCCTGAATTGCCCAAGCCACCCACAAGAATGAACAGAGCGATGATACCGATTGTCAGCGGCTTACCGGCGGACCATTTTGCGTCGCTCATGATACACCCCCTGCTGCGCCAGCGGCCTGGATGGCCTGGTGATTTTTCACGACCCCCTTCAGAACATCGTCTTTTGGCCCAAAGGCCATCGGCATACCGTTATCCAACATCAGCAATGTATCGCATTCCTTAATGGCCGCTGGCCTGTGGGCCATGATGATGACCGATTTGCCTTCGGATTTCAAAGCACGGATGCCTTGATTCAAAGCTTTGCTGCCTTCGTTATCTAGGTTCGAGTTCGGTTCATCGAGAACGAGGAGCACCGGCTCTCCGTACTGTGCACGGGCAAGCCCGATGCGCTGCAATTGACCGCCGGATAGCAAGCCGCCTTGAGAGCTGACCCGCGTGTCATACCCGTCCGGAAATTTCAGGATCATTTCATGCGCAGCGGCTTTTTTGGCTGCTGAAACGATCTGTTCAGGGTCAGCGTCTGGATTCAGCCGCGCAATATTTTCCGCGATTGTTCCGCCAAATAGCTGAACGCGTTGCGGTAGATAGCCGATGTGCTGGCCGAGAACGTCGGGTTCGTACTGATCCAACGACGCGCCATCCAGCCGAATTTTGCCCCCTGCGGGTCGCCACACGCCGGTGATAGCACGCGCCAAAGTGGTTTTGCCTGATCCAGACGGGCCGATAACACCCACCGCCTGACCGGGTTGGATGTTGAAGACGACGTTCTTTAATGTGGCCTGCTGCATTCCGGGCGGAACAACGGTCACTGCTTGAACATCCAGCTTGGCTTTTGGCTTTGGCACAGGTGTGCGCGCAGGCGAAGGTGGAACTGTGGACAACAGCTAACAAGGTTGTTCCAGCCCTTCATGCCGCGCTGGACAACAGCCCATTGGCCGATGGCTTGTTCAATCGGGCTAAGAGCGCGCGCCATCAGGATAGAGCCCGCAATCATCGCACCGGGGGTTAGTTCGTTTTGCAGCACAAGGTATGCGCCAAGACCCAGCATCGCCGACTGAAGGAACATGCGAAGGGTTTTAGTCGTCGCAGAAAACGTGCCGGACAGGTCGCTGGAGTTGATCGTTTCAGACAGTGCTTCACCGCGCGCTTGTTGCCAGCGATTGAATGCGGCACCTCGCATACCAAGGCTTTGCACCGTTTCAGATTCAGAGCGAAGCTGGTCCGAGATCGTATCGGACCTAAAGCTGGCCATGCTAGAGCGCATGATTGGGCGGCGCGTGAAAATCTGGTTAAGCACAGTGATAAAAATCAAAACGGTGCCGCCTGAAAGGGCAAGAATTCCAAGCCACGGGTGGAACAACGCAATGCCCGCCAAAAATACCGGCGTCCAAGGAATGTCGAATACTGACATTAAGGCTGGGGATGTCATCAAACGCTGTACGCCCTCAAGATCGCGCTGGGCGGTTGCGGCGACGTTTTGGGGGATTGTGGCGACGACTTTTTCAACGCAGCTTCAAACACACGCTTATCAAGCCTGTCCTAAAAGCGTGCGCCCACACGGGCCATGACGCGACCGCGGGTATAATCCAGCAGACCCATGGTGCCATAAAGAAACGCCACAAGGATTGTCAGCGCCAAAAGCGTGGCTTCTGACCGACTACCCAGAACACGGTCATAGACCTGAAGCATGTAAATCGGGCCGGTTAGCATCAACAGGTTCGTAAAGAAGCTGAACACCCCGACAAACCAATAGAGGGGGCGGCTTTCTTTGCGGGCGGAGATTAGTTCTTCCCTGCCTCGTTCAAGCTCACTGGGGCGCATATGTGACTTTCTTCTTTATGGGTTGTCTCCAGCCGCTCATGTGGCATGGTTTGAGAAACAGGTTAGCAAGTATTAAGTTTGTTTTGTATCAAAGTTAAAATGTGATCCGCCAAGCGTGTCAAAGAAGTGTTTATGAAAAATAGGCTTAAAAATCCAATGGTTGTTTTGCCTACTCTGCTACAGGCTGTAACCGGTGCCATTGGGAAACTGGCTCTGGTTGTCGTAATTGCAGCGGTTTCGGCGTGCTCTTCACCTGAAACACTCGAGTCTATTCACGATCCTTACGAACAGATGAACAGGCGTACCCACGACCTGAACAAGGGATTGGACAAAATTCTGCTAAAGCCCGCGTCTGGGGTGTACTCGGCCATCGTTCCGGATGCAGTTGGATCTGGTATCAGTAATTTTGCCAATTACCTCGATCTTCCGGGAGAAGTTGTTAACAACATTCTGCAATTTGACATAGCAGGCGTCGCAATCAATTCCGCACGTTTCGTGATAAATGGAACAGTCGGGTTTCTTGGACTTTATGATGCGGCATCCGAAATCGGGCTGTATCCGGATAGCGCCGACTTTGGCCAAACGCTTCATGTTTGGGGTATCGGCGAAGGGGCATTTGTTGAATTGCCGGTGTTTGGTGCCTCAACCGAACGTGACGCCGTGGGTCTTGTGGTCGATTCCGTATTTAACCCGATGGCCCTGATCCTTGCGCCCGACTGGAAGCTTGTCAGCACCGGCGCAAAGACGATCTCAATGGTGGGTGATCGTGCCAGATTTGCGACAACAGTGGATTCGGTTCTATATGAAAGCGCAGACAGCTATTCTCAGTCCCGATTGTACTATCTACAAAGCAGACGACACGAGCTGGGAATGAGACCGGACGAAGACGATTATTTTGATCCCTACGAGGGTATTTATGAGTGACAAGATGCTGATTTCCCGTCGAGGCCTAATGTGTGTGGCTGTAGGATCTATGGCCGCAATGCTTCCCATGCCTGCTTTGGCCATGACCAAGCGATCAGCCAAAAAGATGGTTGAACGGGTGGTCGCGGACATCAACACGGTAATCGACTCGGGAAAATCCGAAGCGGATATGCTGGCTGATTTTGAGCAGATTTTTGTCGACTACGCAGACGTGAACACGATTGCGCGCTATGCGTTGGGAGTCGAAGGAAGATCAGCTTCGGCGGCGCAGATGAAGTCTTTCACATCGGCGTTTCAAAAGTACGTATCGGCCAAATACGGCAGACGGTTCCGCGAATTCATCGGCGGTCGAGTTGAAGTAAAAGGCGCGCGCGAGGTCAAAAGCTTTTACGAGGTGACGACCATTGCGCACCTGCAGGGCGTGACACCATTTGAAGTCACCTTCCTCGTGTCTGATCGTTCGGGCGAAGAAAAATTCTTCAACATGTTCATCGAAGGTCTCAGCATGCTTTTAAGCGAGCGTACTGAAATCGGCGCAATGCTAGACAAGCGTGGCGGCGATCTAGATCGGATGATTCAAGATCTGCAGAAGATCGGGTAATCAGTTCCCACCAAGAATATCGCGCAAAATCTGGATCAGAATTGAATCCTGTGCAGGCGCACGGTCTTCAGGGATAGCTTCGTCTCCAAACACGCGGGACGGGGTCCCGCCAATCGGGCGCAGCATTGGCAGTGGGGTAACGGGCGTTCCTTCGTGGACAGTTGCCATCGTTTCACGCCAAATCTCGGCGGGCAGTCCCCCGCCAGTAACACCGGTCAACGGGGTGTTGTTATCGTACCCCATCCACACGCCAGCGACGTAATCTGCGGTAAAGCCAATGAACCACGCGTCGCGCGCGGCTTGGGTTGTGCCTGTTTTGCCTGCAACTTCGCGGTCAGGAAGATTTGCGCGACGACCCGAGCCGTCGGTCACGACATTGCGCATCATATAGATCAGCTCTTCCGCAACCGGTTGACGCAGTACACGTTCGCCAATGCCGCCGCCCTTGCCCATTAGCGGGAAATCATCGCCTGCGAGGCGAAGTTCAAGAAGTCCATAGGGCTGAACAGAAGAGCCACCATTAAGAATGCCGGCATAAGCGCTAGTCATTTCAATCAGCGTTGCTTCGGACGCGCCAAGCGCCAGCGCCGGACCTTCGGCCAACGGTCCGCGCAGTCCGAAATCAGTCGCAACCTGAGAAACAAGATCGCGGCCTATCGTTTCAGTCACCTTCACCGCAGGCACATTCAGCGAGTCCTTCAGCGCATGTGTCAGGGTTACGACACCGTAGTGCTCTTTCGTGTAGTTGCTTGGGGTCCATGGACCCGAACCAGGGATGTCGATGGTGATAGGCTCATCAAGAATTTGGTCGTTGTGGTGGTATCCAAGCTCCAAAGCTGTGCCATAGACAAATGGTTTGAACGCTGATCCGGTCTGACGCTTTGCCTGCGTCACACGGTTGAACGCGCCGGAAACTTTTGTTCTGCGACCACCGACCATCGCCCGCACAGCGCCGTCTGCTGACATAACAATAATCGCGGCCTGCGCTTCGGATTCCTCGTCAACGCGCTCTTCAAAGACCTTTTTCAGCGCTTCCTCGGCGGCCGTCTGGATATCTTGATCAAGCGTAGTGTGGATGATGACATCTTCGGTCGTCTGACGGGTCAGATAGTCGGGGCCATAGGCCATGACCCAATCGGCGAAATACCCACCGGCCTGCGCTTCGGCGGCTTCGGATAGTTCGGCTGGGGTTTGCTTGGCTATGGCTGCATCTGTTGACGACAGATAACCCTGTGTCTCCATAAGCTCGACGATCACACCCGCCCGGTTCTGCGATCTTGTGAGGTTGTTCGTGGGCGCATACCGCGACGGCGCAACCAGCAATCCAGCCAGCATCGCGGCCTCGGAAGGCGAAACCTCGGCGGCGGATTTACCAAAATAGCGTTGGCTTGCAGCCTCGAACCCGCGCGACCCAGCACCTAGGAAAACGCGGTTCAGGTAGACAGTTAGAATGTCGTCTTTGGAGTATTTGACCTCCATCGCGATCGCATATGTCGCTTCGGTGATCTTGCGCCACAAGGTGTTTTGGCGGCAATCGGATTCATATTCGTTTTCCGTCTGACCACTGCGCGGGTCGTAAGGTTTGCCGAGGCACAGCAGTTTTGCAACCTGCTGCGTGATGGTCGATCCTCCGTGGCCTTCCAGCGGACCGCGACCTTCGCGCAGGTTGATACGGACAGCACTGGCAACGCCGATTGGGTCAACCCCGGGGTGGTAATAAAAGCGCTTGTCTTCGGTGGCGACGACCGCGTTTTTTAGGTGGGGGGAAATTGTATTGGCCGTGACCATCCCGCCAAATTGATCACCACGCCAGGTGAATACCTCTCCGTTGCGATCCAGTAGTGTGACGGACCCTCTTGCACGGCCATCAACAAGATCTTCAACAGAGGGAAGGGTTGTCAGGTAGTACCCGACCGTCGCAGCGATCAGTAAGGCGACGACCATAGCAATACGCCACCCAATACGCCAAACGACCAGCCAAACAAACCGCAGCGCACCAAGAAGCATCCTGACTGGCCAAGATCTTTTCTTGGCACACTTCTTTTTGCGAGCTTTCGGTTTTGGTTTTGGAGCGGGCTTTTTAGCAGGCGCCTTCTTTGCCTTGGGCTTGGTGCCTGCAGCATAGCGCTTGTCAGCCACAAGCCGTGGCCGCTTTGGTGGTTTCGATGTCATGGTCGCCTGCCCGGCTTTTTCATTTTGGCCGGACCATAGCTCGATTCTAATTCAATGTAGAGCCGTGACGATTTCTGAGGTCGTGAATATTTCGTCCAAAAATCAGGCAGATGACCAAAAAAGAGCAAAAATTATGCAATATTTCGCAGTTTTTGCTGATTTCGTTCGTCGACTTCGTGGCCATCGGCCAAACTCTGCCGCTTTTCTGCAGGTGCAAACATGCAGCTCCGTCTGCAAACCGAAAGGGAAAAAGCGGTGAAACTAATCATAGCAACAATCAAACCCTTCAAGCTTGAAGAAGTCCGCGAGGCGCTGACCGTAGTCGGTGTGCGCGGCATGATGGTGACCGAGATCAAGGGGTTCGGGTCTCAGTCTGGTCACACGGAAATCTATCGCGGTGCCGAATATGCCGTGAACTTTGTTCCGAAGGTTAAACTTGAAATCGTTGTTCCGGCAGACATGTCGGAGCAAGTCGTCGAAACGATCACAAAAACTGCCCAAACCGGCAAAATCGGTGACGGCAAAATCTTCGTTCTTGATGTCGTTCAGACCGTCCGTGTTCGCACAGGCGAAACCGACGCAGAAGCAATCTGATCAGGACGGGAAAGGAAAACTCATGTCACTACTGAAAACAATTATATCCACCGCGGCGTTGGTCATTCTGCCAAGCGTTGGATTGGCTCAGGACGCTGAAGTTCCGGCAATTGTGCCGACCGATGTCGTCTTTATCCTAAACTCACTTCTGTTCTTGATGGGTGGCTTTCTGGTCTTCTGGATGGCCGCAGGCTTTGCCATGTTGGAAGCGGGTTTAGTCCGTTCAAAAAACGTGACGATGCAGCTGATCAAAAACGTGTCGCTCTTTTCGTTCGCTGCGATCATGTATTACCTGATCGGTTACAATCTGATGTATCCGCTGGGTGACTGGGGGATTGAAGGCTGGTTCTCTGGCCTGTTCGGTTCCGTCGCGGTGCTTGAAGCTGTCGGTATCGATGCGTCGGGCGCGGACGACTATTCCTACGCTTCGACCGGCTCGGACTTTTTCTTTCAACTGATGTTCGTCGCAACAACGGCTTCGATTGTGTCGGGAACGGTCGCCGAGCGCATCAAGCTGTGGCCCTTCCTTATCTTCGTGATCATTCTGGCCGCGTTCATCTATCCTTTGCAGGCCAGCTGGAGCTGGGGCGGCGGTTACTTGTCGGAAATTGGGTTCTCTGACTTTGCAGGATCAACCATCGTGCACTCGGTTGGTGGCTGGGCGGCTTTGACTGGCGCGATCATCCTTGGACCACGTTTGGGCAAATACAAAGACGGTCGCGTGATCCCCGTGCCGGGTTCAAACCTTGCCTTGGCAACCTTGGGCACGTTCATCCTGTGGCTTGGTTGGTTCGGCTTTAACGGAGCATCGCAACTGGCCATGGGAACCATCGGTGACGTCGCTGACATCAGTCGCATCTTTGCCAACACCAACGCAGCAGCGGCCGGTGGCGCAGTGGTTTCGCTGATCCTGACGCAGGTTCTTTATAAGAAGCCTGACCTGACAATGGTTTTGAACGGAGCATTGGCCGGCCTTGTGTCGATCACCGCCGAACCATTGGCCCCAAGCCTTGGTGGTGCGACCCTGATTGGCGCGGTTGGCGGTGTGATCGTTGTCTTCGCTGTTCCGTTCCTGGACCGCATCAAGATCGACGACGTGGTCGGTGCTATACCGGTTCACCTGTTGGCTGGTATCTGGGGAACACTTGCGGTGCCGCTGACCAATGGCGACGCATCGTTCGGCAAGCAGATCGTGGGTATCCTATTGGTAGGTGTCTTCACAATCGTTGCATCCTCAGTTGTTTGGCTGGTCATCAAGGCGACACTGGGCTTGCGGGTTGACGAAGAGACCGAGATCAACGGGCTCGACATGGCCGAACTGGGTATGGAGGCTTATCCGGAGTTTTCGAAAGGGTAAGTCGGAAGTTTGATCAAAATGCAAAGGCTCCGCGTGTGCGGGGCCTTTTCTTTATTAAGATCGGGCTTGCGCCCGAAGTTGTGAGTATATTTGGAAAGATGAAATCAGGCGCCTGATTTTACGATCGCTTCCGCCAGTATCGGTACTGTGGTCTGGTTTAGACCCGCGATGTTGATGCGGCTGTCACCGACCATGTAGATGCCGTGTTCCGTCTTCAGTTTTTGCACCAGATCGGGTGCAATACCGAGACGCGAGAACATGCCACGGTGTTGGGCAACAAAGCCGAACCGGTCAGACCCGCTAGCGCGCTGGAGTTCTGTGGCGAGGTTTTCGCGAAGGCCAAGCATCGAGATGCGGACGGCTTCCAGTTCTGCCTGCCAATCGGCGCGCAGGGCGTCGTCGTTCAGGATCGTGGTTACCAGACGCGCACCGTGATCTGGTGGGAACGAATAGTTCTGACGGTTCAAATACGACAGTGATCCTTGGGTAATCTTGGTATCACCAGCCTTAGCCGAGATCGCCATCAGCAAACCGGTGCGTTCGCGGTAGATACCGAAGTTCTTTGAACAGCTTGCCGCGATGACGGTTTCAGGCACTGATGCAGCAAGAAGACGTACCGCAGCGGCATCTTCTTCAAGGCCGTCGCCAAAGCCTTGGTAGGCGATGTCGATCATTGGGGTCGCGCCGGTTTCAAGCAGCACGTCAATGACGGCTTGCCATTGGACAAGGTTCAGGTTTGCGCCGGTTGGGTTGTGGCAGCATCCATGCAGTAGGACCAGATCACCTTTTTTAGATGTTTTGAGGTCCGCGATCAGGCCGTCAAAATCGACGCCACAGGTTTGTTCATCAAAGTAGCGATAAGGGGCGTGTTCGATGCCAAGGTGGCCGAGGATCGTTACGTGGTTTGGCCAGGTCGGGTTTGAGACGAAAACGCGGCCCTCTGGGCTGGCCATTTGCAATAGTTCAAACGCCTGACGCACGGCACCGGTTCCGCCCGGTGTTGCGACAGCAGCGATGCGATCACGCTGTACAGCGTTACCCAGAACCAGACTGATCATGGCATCGGCAAACGCCGGATCGCCAGCAAGGCCGACGTAGGCTTTTGTCGTTTGTTCTTCCCAGACCTTCATTTCCGCAGCTTTGATGGCCCGCATGACGGGTGTGTTGCCGGTCGCGTCTTTGTAGACACCAACGCCAAGGTCGATCTTGTTGTCGCGCGGGTCGGCTTTGTATTCTTGCATCAGCGCAAGGATTTTGTCGGCGGGAAGTGCTTTCAGGTTCGTAAGCATTGTCTTTAGTTTTCTCCGGTGGCGACGGGTAGGGTGGGGAAGGCCCCCCATTCGACCCATGACCCGTCATAAAGCGAGTGATCTTTCTTACCCAGCCGTTCAAGGCCAAGGCACAGGACCGCAGCGGTGACGCCCGATCCACAGGATGTGATTGCCGGTTTCGACAAATCGACTCCGGCGGTTTCAAAGGCGGACTTAAGCCCGCCGATATCCTTCATGGTTCCGTCTTCTTTTAGAAGATTGGTGAATGGCACGTTTTTAGACCCCGGAATATGTCCGGAACGTAGCCCTTCGCGCGGCTCAGGCGCATCACCGCGAAAACGGGCAGCGGCGCGGGCATCAATGATCTCGTGATCTTTGAGCTTGGCGGCGAAAGAAACTTCGGTCACGTCTTTGACCATATGCGACTGGCGTTGAACGGTCATATGCCGATCACGAATGACAGGAGGGTTGGCATCAGTTGGGCGACCTTCGTCGACCCATTTTTTAAGACCACCATCAAGAACGGCTATATCGGTTTTGCCCATCAAGCGGAAAAGCCACCAAACACGCGCTGCCGAAAACAGCCCGATACCATCATAGACGACAACTTGGTGACCATCGCCAATGCCCATTGCGCGCATGCGGGACATGAATTTTTCAACCGGTGGCGCCATGTGGGGGAGCTCAGATCGCAGATCGCTGATTTCGTCGATGTCAAAGAAACGCGCGCCCGGAATGTGCGAGGTTTTGTATTCTTCTTTACCGTCACGGTTCATCGCAGGCAGATACCAGGACGCGTCAATTACGCGAATGTCCGGATCCTTTAGCCGCGAGGCCAGCCAGTCAGTTGATACAAGTGTTTTCGGATCGTCCACGGCCATGGTCTTCTCCGTCGTTAAGCCTTGGTTTGAATACGCCCGAGGTTAGCATAGGGCAAGCCCGTTGGTGGTGCATTTCGACTTTGGTCGCGAAAGACCTAGTCGCCGTGGCGAAGCAGCCGCTGTTTCTGGCGATTCCAGTCGCGTTTCGCTTCGGTCGCGCGTTTGTCGACGTTCTTCTTACCCTTAGCGATTCCAATTTTCAGTTTCGCTATGCCCTTGTGGTTAAAATAGAGCACCAGCGGGACAAGGGTCATGCCCTTACGCTGAGTGTCCGACCACAAACGGCTTAGTTCTTTCCTGCTGACCAGCAATTTACGACGCCGACGTTCTTCATGTTTAAACATCTTCGCTTGCTCGTAGGGGGCGATGTAGCAGTTAACCAGCCAAAGCTCTCCGTTTTCTACGGCAGCGTAGCTTTCAGCGATATTGGCGCCGCCTAGGCGAAGGGATTTCACCTCGGAGCCTTCAAGAATGATGCCGCATTCGATGTCATCTTCGATGGCATAGTCGTACCGCGCTCGCCGGTTTTCGGCAGCGATTTTGTAATTTGGGTCTGACTTTGGCTTTGCCATCTTAATTCTCGATCAAAACGCCGTTGCGTTCGTGCATTTCCGCATCCGACGGACCTTGCCAGATGCGATTCATAAAGTCGAACATCTCGCGGGTGACCTCAAGGGCGAAAGTATCACCCCGCTCGGAATTGCGGTGTTGTACGCGATCCCAGCGAACCGAATTCGGCACGTCCACGAAATGGAGAGCCATTGAGTACCCCAGTGAGTCGGCCCAATCATAGAAAATCTGACGTTCTTCCAGATTGGTGAAGCCGCAATCGAAGATGACCGTTCCACCAGAGCCGATAACCTGTTCAGACGTATCGCGCATTTGCGTGCAACAACGGCGAACGCGGGCGTGAAACCATTCAAAATCAGACGAAGGATTGCGGTCAATGAAGAACAGGCGCGCCATCCAGTCGTCGATGGACATGCGCACCCCGTTTACGTCGCGGCTTAGCTGCTTTGCGTAAGTGGTTTTGCCAGCCCCTGTAAGTCCGCAGATCATATAGACATTGGCCGGCATCGTGTTCCCCACTATCCCCGAAACGGGGCAGGCTCAGTTGATTAGACCAGCGTGGCGCATCCCTGCGTCGATTGCTTTCTTGGTGCCGTCCGAAATACCCACCAAAGGCAAACGTACTTCGTCGCTGCAAAGACCAAGCTTGGACATGCCGTATTTCGCGCCAGCGAGGCCCGGTTCGATGAAAATCGCTTCGTGCAATGGCATCAGGCGGTCCTGATATTCCAGCGCTTTGGCGTAGTCACCCGCAAGAGTTGCTTCCTGAAATTCAGCGCAAAGCTTCGGCGCTACGTTAGCAGTGACAGAAATACAGCCGGTGCCACCGTGGGCGTTAAAGCCCAGTGCAGTTGCGTCTTCGCCAGACAGTTGGATGAAGTCAGCACCACAAGCGCCCCGTTGCTGTGAAACTCGGGATATGTCACCGGTTGCGTCTTTCACACCAACTATGCGCTCAAGCTTTGCCAATTCACCCATCGTATCGGGCTTCATGTCTACAACCGAACGGCCCGGAATGTTGTAGATGATTATCGGTAGGTTGCTGGCATTATGCAGAGCAGTGAAATGCGCGATAAGACCGTTTGCGTTCGGCTTGTTGTAATACGGGGTCACGACCAAAGCCGCGTCCGCACCAACGCGTTCTGCGTGTTGGATAAGGCCAATGCCTTCGGCAGTGTTGTTCGAACCCGCGCCCGCGATAACAGGAATACGGCCAGCTGCGGCTTTGACAACTTCCTCGATCACGATTTCATGTTCGCGATGGGTCAGCGTCGGGCTTTCACCGGTGGTGCCGACAGGAACAAGCCCGTGGCTACCTTGGTCGATGTGCCATTCAACCAGTTTCTTAAGCGTATCCAAATCCAGCTCGCCGTCTTTGAACGGCGTGACCAATGCGGGAAAAGATCCTTTGAACATGATGCGCTCCTTTAAAGTTTGCGCCCCTTTGGGCGATAGATTCGATGCGCGGACACTAGCCGCCTACACCCCCCCCTGCCAAGTTTGTGAGTTGTGAGATCAGCAACTGCGGGTATGGTGGCGCCGTCTATCGGGATTTGAGGCTGGAATTGCAAGTCGTTCTACGAGTTTTCCTAACGTTGTGTGTCGCGTTTTCCTCCGCTTTCGCTGCTGTGGCGGCGGAAACCCCCGTCGCGTTGAAAACTGCCTTGGAAGAGATGCGGGCCTTTCGGTGGGATAACGCTGTAGAACTTGCCGCAAGAGACGGTCAATTGGCATCCGACATTGTCGAATGGCATCGACTTCGGGCGGGCCACGGCACCTACGAAGAAGTGATTGCGTTTTTGGGCCGAAACCACGATTGGCCCGGTCTCGCACTGATGCGCAAGAATAGCGAAAAAACACTAATCGGTCAGTCGGCAAAAGACGTTCTTTCGTACTTTAAGGACAATGACCCACAAACCGCGACCGGCGCAATTCTATTCGCTCAGGCATTGGAACGGTCAGGTGAGGTCGCCGCAGCCGAGAAGATCATCGAGGACAGCTGGCTGAACGACACCATGTCGGACGTCGAATTCGAAGCATCGCTCAAGCAGTTTGAAAAGGTTGTAAGCAACCTCCATGCCGCCAGATTGGACAAAATGCTGTGGGAAGATTCAGCGCAAGAAGTTGCGCGGATGTATCCTCTGGTCTCTGCAGATTGGCAAAAACTGGCAGCGGCCCGCAGTGCCCTTCGCGCTGACAAGGATGGCGTTGACGATTTGATAGCCGCAATTCCGGCGGCCTTAAAAGACGACCCGGGGCTAGCGTACGAACGCTTCACATGGCGCATACGCAAAGGCCGAGACGTTGACGCGCTGGCCATTCTGCGGGAAAGAAGTGCATCGAAAGAAGCTCTGGGACGCCCCGAATACTGGGCCGGACAGCGCCGTCTGATCGCCCGCGAAAAACTGTCTGAAGGGGACTACAAGTTAGCGCACGAACTTGCCTCGCGCCATTATCTTGATCCGACCCACGGCGCATTTGCCGATCTGGAATGGGTTGCTGGATTTATCGCGCTAAAGCACCTTTCCGACCCCGATCAAGCGATTGAGCACTTTCAGGCGTTGCTTGAAGCCGTTGATAGCCCCATTTCGCTTGCGCGTGCTGGATACTGGCTGGGCCGTGCCTTTGAGGCAAAAGGTGAGGCACGAGCGGCCGCAATTTCCTATGAAGAAGCGGCGCGCCACAGCACGGCTTATTACGGGTTGTTAGCCGCAGAAAAGCTTGGTCATTACCCGAGATATCCGATTTACCGCATTCCCCAAGACGCGTGGAAGCAGGCTGAATTTACCCATAGCGAAGTATTTCACGCGGGCCTTTTGAGCCTTTCGATTGACGAACTCTACCTTGCTGAGCGGTTTTTTGTGCAACTGTCCGAAGATCTTTCACTTGAAGAATTGATCCTACTTGGCAGCATGCTTGAACAGCTAAACCAGCCCCACTTGGCCCTGCGTGTGGCTAAGCACGGGTTGCGGATGGGAGAGCTTGCATTCAACGCATATTACCCGATGCACCCGATGAGTGACTATGGTTTGCCAATTGACCCAGAGTTGGTGCTTTCAATCGCCCGTCGCGAAAGCGAATTTGATCCCGAAGCGGTAAGCCGCGCGGGTGCAAAAGGGTTGCTACAGCTTATGCCCGGAACGGCGACCGAAATGTCCGGCAAGCTTGATCTACCAAGCGATCAACAGCGTCTTATCACCGATTGGCGCTACAACGCAGCGTTGGGAAGCGCGTATCTTGCTGAACTTGCCGAAAGGTTTGACGGCAATGTGGTCTTGATTGCAGCGGCTTATAACGCTGGGCCTAACCGAGTTGATCAATGGCTTCAAACGCTTGGTGATCCTCGTTCGGGAAGCATGGACGTTGTTGATTGGGTGGAATCCATCCCTTACCGAGAAACGAGAAACTACGTGATGCGGGTGTCGGAATCTCTACCTGCGTACCGCGCCCGAATTGGATTGCCCCAAGACCTTCCCTTTAGCCAAGAGCTTGCAGGATCAACGCTGAACCCGCTCTCTCCATAGGGTGAACAGCCCGCTTAGAACAACGACCGCCGCCCCAATCGCCACGTTGGTTTCAAGATGCTCACCCAGAAGCGTGATCCCGATAATCGAAGCGAAGACCAGTTGTAGATAAGCAAACGGTTGGACTGAACTGGCCTCGGCGACTTCGTAACATTTGATCAGGGTGAAATGTCCCAATGCGCCAGAAACGCATAGCGCTGACATCCAGACCCAATCGCTTGACGACATAGGTTCCCAGTACCAGATACCCACTGCAGTGATCGCAACCGCGCCGACCGTGCCGGTCCAGAAGAACGACGTGTTGGCGCTGTCCTTTTTGGCGGCGTAGCGGGTCAACAGCCCATAGAGCGCGAATAGCATCGCCGAGATCAACGGCACGATTGCGGCGGGGGAAAACACGCCGAAGCCGGGTCTTAGGATGATCAGAACACCGACGAAGCCAACCCCGATTGCAGCCCAACGCCGCCACCCAACTTTTTCGCCCAAAATGGGGCCGGACAGAGCGGCAATAACCAAGGGATAGCTGGTGAACACGGCGTGACTTTCCACAAGCCCTAGAAGTGTGAACGCATAGACCATTACGCAGATTTCGACGATCAGGATCAAAGACCTTAACGACTGTAGGATTGGTTGGGTTGAGAAGGCCGCTTTTCGGATGCTGCCCGCTTGGCGTGACGTGACCGTCAGCACGAAGGCCGCAAAGAACCAATAGCGGATCATGACGACCATCAGAACGTTGTATTCTTCTGCCAAGTGGCGCGAAATGCCGTCCTGAACCGCGAAGATAAAGGTCGTGCTCACCATAAGGATGATGCCTAGGCGAAGGTTGCCATCATTCATTTCGCCATCCTTTTCGCGATTGTCATATGACGTTTTCGGCCAAAGCCTTTGATGCGCTCAACCTCAAAGCCGACATCGGCCAAAGCACGGCGAACTGCGCCAGCGGCGGTGTAAGTTGCCACAGTGCCTTGGGTGCGGGTGTGGTCGAACACAGCTTGCATAAGATCGGCTTCCCAAAGCTCGGGGTTTTTTGCAGGCGAAAACCCGTCGAGGAACCACGCGTCGGCAGTTGAATGCCAACTCGCAACAGTTTCCCGCGCATCGTCAATCACCAGATTGAACACCAGATCGTCGGCCTCAAAACGCGTGTCGCCCACCCGCATAGCGCTGACAAGTCTGGTTGCCAGATCTTGATCGACAGGAAACAGGGCAAGGCTTTTGGCCATTTCGTCGGGGCCCATCGGGAACAGTTCAAAGCTCGTGAAGTGAAGCTTACCTGCGCACCCATGATCCCGCCACGCCTGCCAGCTTGCCAGTAGGTTCAACCCAGTTCCAAAGCCAAGTTCAGCAATGTGAAAGCCATCCACAAACCGCTCGGGCAAGCCGTTGCCGGATAAAAACACATGACGTGTTTCTTCCAGCCCGTTTTCAAGCGAGAAATACGGGTCGTTAAATTGCTTGGAAACCGGCACCCCAGTGTCGTGCCATTCCAAATCTGCTTGCTGGCGTTGCATCGCGCGATCCCGTATGGAAGCGATTGATTTGGCGACCATGTAAGGCTTCGCGGGGATTGGCAATGGTGGATGTGACTATTCGAGGGGCGGGCATTTTCGGTCTCTCCATCGCATGGGTATGTGTTCAACGAGGCGCCAAGGTCGCGGTCGTTGACCCAAACGGGGCTGGGGCTGGGTCAAGCGGTGGCTTGGTCGGGGCGTTGGCGCCTCATACGCCGGAAAATTGGAACGAAAAGAAAGAGTTTCAATTCCAAAGCCTGATCGCGGCTGAAAAGTTCTGGCAAGAGGTGGATGAGGTCTCGGGGGTTACTTCGGGGTATGCACGCACTGGACGTCTGCAACCTATCCCGAGCGATCACGCGCTGGAACTAGCACGGGAACGCTCTGTCAACGCTCAGGATTTGTGGAAAGGTTCGGCGGCTTGGAACATTGTCAGTGCTGAAGAATTCGCGCCTTGGGCCCCGCGATCTGAGACTGGATTTCTGATCCACGACACGTTGACGGCCCGTATGCACCCCCGTCTGGCTTGCGCGTCGCTTGTTGCCGCGCTTGGGCGAAAAGGGGTTTCGGTAGTGCCTGATGCTGATGACTTGGGGCAGGTCGTTTGGGCAACCGGCTATCAAGGACTTGAACAGCTATCAGCAGAACGCGGACGTCTGGTTGGGGCTGGCATCAAAGGTCAATCGGCCCTTCTGGAATTTGATGCGCGGGACAAACCGCAACTGTTCGTAGATGCGCTTCACATTGTACCTCATACAAACGGAACTGTCGGGATCGGATCGACAAGCGAACGAGAGTTTGATGACCCATCTACAACGGATCATTTGTTGGATGATGTGCTTGTTCGCGCGATAGATGCGTTTCCGGTTCTGAAAGATGCACACGTCATCGACCGCTGGGCCGGTGTTCGACCTAGGGCGCGCAGTCGTGCCCCAATGCTGGGCGAGCATCCTTTTAAATCGGGTCAGTACATCGCGAATGGCGGGTTCAAAATCGGCTTTGGCATGGCGGCGAAAGTGGCGGAAGTCATGGCAGATTTGGTGCTGGATTCGACAGATATGATCCCCGAAAGTTTCCTTCCGGACGCAAGCCTCTGACACAACGTGATCGGCAATAGATTGCCAATGAAAACCGTTGTATTTCAGGGTTGAAACCAAAATTTGGTGGTGCTTCGAGGGCAACTTGCTATTAGTTGCCACCTAACGAAATCCTGACTTGGTTCCTTAAGGGAAATTAAGTAAATGAGGCTCAAGTAATTTGAGATCACATTTTGAAATGAACGTAGCATTGATTGTTCTCGCGGCCGGACAGGGTACGCGGATGAAATCTGACCTTCCGAAAGTCTTGCACCAAGTGGCAGGTGCACCTCTGGTTGCGCACGCTATCCGCTCGGCCGATGGTCTAGGTACGGATCGTAGCATTGTTGTGGTTGGCCACGGTGCGGATCAAGTTGAACAGGCGCTGGTGTCTGATTTTCCAGACGCACAAGTAGTCCTTCAATCAGAACGGCTGGGAACCGCCCACGCGGTCGATCAGGCACGTGATGCATTGGCCGGATATGATGGTGATGCAATTGTTCTTTATGGCGACACGCCGTTTATCAAACCCGATACGCTTCGCAGTATGCTGGCCGCACGATCCCAAGGTGCAGATGTTGTCATTCTGGGCTTTGATGCTGAAACACCTGGCAAATACGGTCGCTTGATCGTTAAGGACGGCAGCCTGAAGCGGATCGTCGAAGCAAAGGACGCCAGCGAAGACGAACTGGCCGTCGCTCTGTGCAATTCGGGCGTTGTTTGTGCGAACTCTGAACTTCTGTTCGATCTGATATCTAAGGTCGGTAATGATAACGCATCGGGCGAATATTACCTGACGGATATCGTTGAAATCGCCAATACTGCAGGCAAACGCTGCGTCGCCGTCACTTGCGATGAATCCGAAACCTTGGGGATCAATTCGCGGCCCGAGCTTGCGAAAGCCGAAGCGATATTCCAAGCCGAAGCCCGTGAAGCCGCAATGCTGAACGGCGCGACCTTGCAAGCGGCTGACAGTGTCTATTTCTCGTATGACACCCGTTTGGGCAAAGACGTTGTGGTTGAACCGAATGTCGTGTTTGGTGTCGGTGTGACAGTCGAAGGCCACGCCAACATCCGCGCCTTTAGCCACCTTGAAGACTGCATGATCCGCAGTGGTGCTACAGTCGGTCCCTACGCCCGAATTCGCCCGGGTAGTGACATTGGCGAAGGTGCCAAAGTCGGCAACTTTGTCGAAACGAAAAAGGCAGCCATAGCCAAAGGCGCTAAGGTTAATCACCTGACCTATATCGGCGATGCTACAATAGGCGAGGGGGCCAATATTGGCGCCGGAACCGTGACCTGTAATTATGATGGTGTGCTTAAACACAAAACCACAATTGGGGCAGGGGCATTTATCGGCACGAACAGTTCTCTGGTCGCGCCTGTGACAGTTGGCAACGGTGCGATGACGGCTGCTGGCTCAGTTATTACAAAGGACGTACCGGACGATGCGTTGGCAGTAGCGCGTGCGGTGCAAAAAAACAGCGAGGGTTTTGTGCCTCGTCTTGTTAAAAAGTTGAAAGCCGCGAAGGCAAAGCGCGACGCGAAATAGCGTTTGAAAGGTATTTGATATGTGCGGAATTGTAGGCGTTCTAGGAACCCATCAGGCGGCCCCGATCCTTGTTGAGGGTCTGAAAAAGCTGGAATACCGCGGGTACGACAGTGCTGGTATCGCAACGATTAGCGACGGCCATCTGGAACGACGCCGTGCGATGGGCAAGCTGATGAACCTGAATGACCTGTTGATGCACGAACCACTGACGGGGACGTCTGGCATTGGCCATACGCGCTGGGCGACGCACGGCGCGGCCAACACGAACAACGCTCATCCGCATCAACGCGGTCGTGTGGCAATCGTACATAACGGCATCATCGAAAACTTCCGCCAGATCCGCGAAAAGCTGGCTGAACATCAGATTAAGCCTGAAACGGACACGGATACCGAAACCGTTGCAATGCTCTGCAACTGGCATCTCGACCAAGGAAAATCCCATGTCGATGCGGCCATAGCCACCGTTAACGAACTGGATGGGGCTTATGCGCTTTGCTTCCTTTTCGATGGCGAAGAAGACTTGATCGTTGCGGCGCGCAAAGGGTCGCCGCTGGCTATCGGTTGGGGTGACAACGAAATGTATGTCGGCTCGGACGCTCTCGCGCTTTCGGGAATGACTGATGAGATTTCATATCTTGACGAAGGTGATATCGCGATCATTTCGCGCGCTGGTGCCAAGTTTCTGGATGCTGGACGGAATGCTGTGGATCGTCCACGCAAGAAGGTCAAATTGGATATCACAACGTCCACCAAAGCCGGCCACAAACATTTCATGTCCAAGGAAATCGCTGAACAACCGTCGGTTTTGGGTGATACACTTCGCCACTACCATTTTGAAAGTGTGGGCAAGGCCCAGATCCGTGAAAGCCTTGATTTCACATCCATCAACCGCTTCACCATGGTCGCGTGCGGCACGGCTACGCTTGCTTGCCACGTCTCAAAATACTGGTTCGAAAAGATCGCCCGCCTGCCGGTGGAAATCGACATCGCGTCTGAATTCCGCTACCGTGAGCCGCCGTTGAACAACGGCGACATGACTCTGTTTGTCAGCCAATCGGGTGAAACAGCCGACACTTTGGCCGCCATGCGCTACAGCCAAGGCAAAGCTGGCAAGATCGTATCCGTCGTAAACGTAGCTGAAAGCACCATTGCACGCGAAAGTGACTTGGCCCTACCTATTCTTGCAGGCGTTGAGATCGGCGTTGCATCGACCAAAGCGTTCACCTGTCAGCTTGTTGTCCTAGCCACGATGGCAATCGAAGCCGCACGTCAAAGGGGCGCGATTTCGGCTACGCGAGAGGTTGAGTTAACCAACCAACTGGCAGAGCTACCGCGTTTGGTAGACGAAGCGCTTGCTTGCGAAAATGATATCCGCGCTCTTTCCCAAGCTTTGGCGCGGAAAACCGACGCATTGTTCCTTGGGCGTGGCGCAATGTTCCCACTGGCCTTGGAAGGTGCCCTAAAGCTCAAAGAAATTAGCTATATTCATGCTGAAGGTTACGCTAGCGGCGAATTGAAACACGGTCCGATTGCGTTGATCGACGAAGACATGCCGGTTGTGGTTCTTGCCCCGAAAGACGAGCTTTTCGACAAGTCCATTTCCAACATGCAGGAAGTCATGGTGCGGGGCGGGCAGATCGTTCTGATTTCCGATGCAGACGGCATTGAAGAGGCACAAGACGGTGTTTGGAAGACCATCCGAATGCCCAAAATGGACCCTTGCTTTGCGCCAATCGTTTATGCGGTCGCGGTGCAACTGTTGGCGTACCATACAGCAGTTGAAAAAGGCACAGACGTTGACCAGCCACGCAATTTGGCGAAATCGGTAACGGTCGAGTAATATATAATAGTTGATTTGAGGTCAGATATGGCACGTAAGTATTTTGGAACCGACGGCGTTCGTGGTCGGGCAAATGTCCACCCGATGACGGCTGATTTTGCCGTAAAACTCGCAACCGCGGTTGGCTACTACTTCGCCCGCGACGCCAAGCAACACCGCGTTGTGATTGGCAAAGACACACGCCGTTCCAGCTATATGTTTGAAAGCGCTCTTACTGCAGGTTTCACGGCCGCGGGTATGGATGTCTTTGTTCTTGGACCGATGCCAACACCTGCTGTTGGTCGTATGACGCATTCCATGCGCGCCGACTTGGGTGTGATGATCTCGGCTTCGCACAATCCATTCCATGACAACGGCATCAAATTTTTTGGCCCCGACGGGTTTAAACTGTCGGACGCGGTCGAACATGAAATTGAAGACTTGCTGCAAAGCGATAACTTTACGCCCAATCAGGAACGGATCGGTCGCGTAACTTCGCTTCACGATGCACAAGCGCGTTATGTCGAATTTGCCAAAACCACATTGCCGGGTGAACTTCGTCTCGACGGTCTAAAAGTCGTTCTCGATTGCGCCCATGGCGCCGCCTACAAGGTCGCGCCCGAAGTTTTCTGGGAACTTGGGGCAGAAGTGGTCACCATTGGGAACGCACCCAACGGCAGAAACATTAATGAAAACTGTGGTTCGACCAGCCCTGAACTGGCCGGTCAAACTGTGCGCGATACGGGTGCTGACGTGGGGATTTGCCTCGACGGAGATGCAGACCGGATCATCATTCTTGATGAAAACGGACAGGTGGCCGACGGCGACCAATTGATGGCGTTGATTGCCACCTCTTGGGCCGAACAGGGCAAGCTAAAAAACAACACGCTTGTATCGACCGTCATGTCCAATCTTGGGCTTGAGCGTTATCTCCACGACCATGGGCTTTCGCTGAAGCGCACGCCTGTCGGAGACCGTTATGTGGTTGAAGAAATGCGCGCAGGTGGGTTCAATTTGGGAGGGGAGCAATCGGGTCACATCGTCATGACCGATTACGCAACAACCGGTGATGGTCTGGTTGCGGGTCTTCAGTTTCTGCACATGTTGAAAGATCGCGGCGCGCCCGCAAGCGTACTGGCACGCCGTTTTGAACCGGTTCCCCAGATGCTAAAGAACGTGCGCTTTAACGCAGGCGCAACCCCGCTTGAGAGCAAGGATGTTCAAAAAGCCATCGACCTAGGCAACGAAAAGCTGGGTGCTGACGGGCGTTTGCTGATCCGCAAATCAGGCACTGAACCGCTGATCCGCGTGATGGGTGAAAGCCTTGATGCAACGCTGCTTGAAAATGTCGTCAACGATATCGCTCAGGCGGTTGTAGACGCCGGATAGGTTAAGGGGCCGCTGGTTAAAGCGGCCCGCATTATATCAATACGGTAAGATAATAATCTCGACCCGCCGGTTCTGGGCGCGTCCTGCGTCCGTCAGATTCGTACCGATGGGTCGGCTTTCGCCCAGCCCAAGCGTTGAAATTCGAGAGCTGAAAACGCCCTGTTCAACAAGCACACCAGCAACGGCGGTCGCCCGACGAAGGGACAGGTTTTCGTTGTAAGCTGCGCTTCCGACATTGTCCGTATGGCCAACGATCTGGATTGTGCTATTTGGATAATTCTGAAGGTTGCGTGCAAGCGCCCCTAGGTCTGCCCGCAGGTCGCCGCGAATGGCGGTGCTGTCCGTGTCGAACAGAATGTCCTGCGGTAGCGTGACAATCAAACTCTCGCCCGTGTTTTCGATCATTACCGCGCTGTTGCCCATATCCGCTTCCAAAGCTGCGGCCTGTTTGTCCAGCTGAGTGCCAATCACACCACCGGTGATTGCGCCCAGAACACCGCCTTTGATAGCGCCAGCGCGCCGTTCGTCTGCACTATCGCCACCCGCAAGGCCAATCATCGCCCCCATGATGCCCCCCATCAGGGCGCCTGAATTGGCGTTGGTCGTGGAGTTGTCGGGTTCAAACCGCGCTGGGCTGGTACACGCAGTGATCACAGAGGTCGCTACTATAAGCGCCACTGCCGTCTGTTTGCGAATTCGCATTGTCTGCCTCGTTATTTTTGTAATTCGATGGCCGCACTATAGGGCCAAGCGAATTGCTACCAAATAACATTCCCGATTTTCGGCAGTTTTTCGCTTTAAGCCTCGGCTTGAGCACTTTCAAACGCCAACATTGCCCGCTTGATTGGCAGCCCCCAATGGTAGCCACCCAAGCCACCCGATTTACGTATTGCGCGATGGCAGGGGATCAGCCAGCTAATCGGGTTCTTTCCGACTGCCGTTCCAACAGCGCGGACAGCCTCGGGGTTGCCCACAGCTTCGGCGATCTCGGAATAGGTTGTCACTTTGCCGGATGGTATCTGAATCAACGCCTCCCAGACCTTCATCTGAAACGGTGCCCCCATAAGGTGCAGCTTCGTTGCCTGACCATGGAATGCATCTTGAACCCACGGTTCCAGCGCCTCGGATTGTTCAGCGAAACTCGCGTTCGGCCAACGGGCGGACATATCAGCAAAGGTCTTGTTCCGCCCGAATTCATCAGAAAACGCCATCCCGCAAATGCCGCGGGCCGTCCCCATAACAAGCGCTTCCCCAAAGGGGCTTTCGAACCAGCCGTAATTGATCCGCAAACCCTTGCCACCTTTGGAAAAAACACCGGGCGTCATGGCTTCCCATCCGACGAACAGATCATGCAAACGCCCACCACCCGACATGCCAACTGCGTTCGCAGTGTCCAGCGTTGTGAATTGATCCGCCAATAACGACTTGGCGTGTTCCAACGTAAGATATTGCTGGTACTTTTTAGGCGACACCCCAACCCAATTGGAAAACACCCGCTGAAAATGCGCGGGGCTCATCCCCATTTCACCCGCCAGCTGTTCAAGCGACAGATGAGGTCCGCCCTGATCAAACACATCCAGCGCGCGCCGGATGACGTGGTAATGATAGCCTGTGTCTTCGGTCATCGAATATTCCTGTGTCATTGATCACAGCCTAGCTTAGATCAGGCAACAGTATCGACCCGATACTTGCGCATATTTCGCGACACGCTTGCGAGGTTCAATTTGAACGGGCATAGAGTTTTTATGGCCAAGCAACTTTCCTATCACACCATCCGCAAAATCTTTGAACGCTTCCAAGAAGCTGATGCAGAGCCGAAGGGCGAGTTGAATCACTCTAACGCATACACGCTTGTTGTGGCTGTTGCTCTATCTGCACAAGCAACCGACGTTGGCGTGAACCGCGCCACCAAGGACCTGTTCGAAATCGCGGACACGCCGCAAAAGATGCTCGACTTGGGCGAAGAAAAGCTGATCGAGCATATTAAAACCATCGGCCTTTATCGCAACAAAGCCAAGAACGTGATGAAGCTTAGTCGCATTCTGGTTGATGACTATGACGGCGTAGTTCCCAATTCCCGCGCCGCTTTGGAATCCCTTCCCGGCGTAGGTCGCAAAACCGCCAATGTGGTGTTGAACATGTGGTGGGGCCATCCCGCTCAGGCGGTTGATACCCATATCTTCCGCGTCGGAAATCGCAGTGGCATTTGCCCCGGCAAAGACGTTGTGGCGGTTGAAAGAGCCATCGAAGACAACATTCCGGTTGATTTTCAGAACCACGCGCATCATTGGCTGATCCTGCATGGCCGCTACTATTGTAAAGCCCGCAAACCCCAATGCGGCACCTGTTTGATACGTGAATTTTGCGCTTATGAGGACAAGACCCAATGAAGACCTATAACCTCGTTGGAATCGGCAATGCCGTTGTGGACGTGATCACCCAAAGTGATGACAGCTTTCTTGATCTCATGGGCATCGAAAAAGGCATTATGCAGCTTGTTGAACGCGAGCGCGGCGAAATGCTTTACGCGGCGATGAAAGAACGCACCCAAGCGGCTGGCGGATCGGTTGCCAATACCATTGCCGGTGCTGGAGCGCTGGGTCTAAAAACCGGCTTTATCGGTCGTGTTCATGATGATGCGCTGGGGGTTTTCTTTGCGGATGAAACCGAAAAAGAAGGCACAGCCTTCGTCAACCCTCCGGTTGCTGGTGGAGAGCTTCCAACCTCGCGCTCGATGATCTTTGTATCGCCTGACGGCGAACGCTCGATGAACACCTATCTTGGCATTTCATCCGAAGTAGGCCCTGATGACGTCTCACCCTCAGTTGCCGGATCGACCGAATTGCTGTTCCTCGAAGGCTATCTCTACGACAAACCCAAAGGCAAAGAAGCATTTGAAATCGCCGCCCGCATTTGTCGTGAAAACGGCGGCAAGGCAGGCATCGCGCTTTCAGACCCTTTCTGTGTGGATCGCCACCGAGACGATTTCCGCCGCCTTGTCAAAGACCTCGACTACGTGATCGGCAACGAACACGAATGGGAATCGCTTTACCAGACCGACCTTTCAACAGCGCTTGAAACCGCGTCGAACGAATGCGGCCTTGCGGTTTGCACGCGGTCTGACAAAGACGTGGTGCTGATTACCAAAGACGAAGAAGTTGTGGTCCCAGTTACTGCTATCACCCCCGTTGACGCCACCGGCGCAGGCGATCAGTTCGCGGCCGGTTTCCTCTATGGCTATGCAACCGGTGCATCGCTTGAGGTGGCTGGCAAAATGGGGTGCATCTGCGCGGCCGAAGTCATCAGTCACTACGGCGCACGACCCCATGCAAACATCTCGGCTCTCTTCCGCAAAGAAGGCTTAATCGCCTGATCTTTATCTTGCTTGAAATACCTCGGGGGTTTCAAAAGGGGGCAGCGCCCCCTTTGCTTTACCCGTTAGGGCCCAGCTTGGCGTGAACCTCATCCAGATCAATCTCGCCAATCGGCAGCTTGTTCCCGGGATTTTCAAAATCGTATTTGAACAGCTTGAAGTCCCGTTTGTAGATTTCAAACACCAGGTGCATGGACAGATCGTCAAAGTAATCCTGCACAGGGTGAAGCCGCTTAGGCCCATACCCTTCAGATTCATTGAACCGAGGAATTTTGTTCAGATTAACCTTATGTGGCGTGTCAATTTTTTTCAGGACGCTATTCATCCCGTCGTTGAACTTTTCCGTCCAAAAGATGTTGTCGTAACGCCCGCCGTTGTTGATCAGCGTTGAAACATGACCCGATGTGGCAGACCAATGAATGTCCGGATCCATCGGACGACGCCAACGAATGGAATCGCGAGCAAACAGCAAAAACCGCCTGAAACTCTGGATCTGATCGAATTCCTGCTTTCCATCCTCGCCACCCACTTCGACGCCGTATTTCTGGATAAGCATCGGCACAAGGTTACCGCGATATCGCCGACCATTTCGCTGAATGCCGCAAATCTTGTCGAAGAAGGACGACAATACCCGTGTGTAGGGGTTCGGACGCAGGTAAACGTATAGGTGTCATGGCTGACGACAGATCGCGAAATCGCGTCGCGGCTTTCTTCCTGACCCCATTTATGCAGGCCCTTTTTGGAATCGTGGATATCCCCGTCAAAAAAGACGCCGTGGTCGGAAAGTATAGAATCTGGCCAATCGTCGAGCAGGCGCATTTGGGCACGACGCGATAAATCACGCTGCCACTTTCGGTCATCCAAGTGCCGGGAAAGCCCATTTTTAAAAACCCCTGCTCTTTGACCCTGTTCTATCGGGCATTCTGTTTGAGATTTGATTAAAGTCAGAAAACCAGAGATTGCAGGTTTATTCAACGCGCATTCATACTTATCACTGTAGAAGATGTAATCGACGCAGTTCCGCCAATGGCCAAAATCGCCTTTATCTTGCTCTGTCACAAAAACCCCGAGGCTATTATTCAGCAGGCTCGGCAGCTGACAGCCGTGGGCGACTATATGGCGATCCACTTTGACGCCAGCGCCAGCAAGGATGATTACGATGCGATCCGCACCGCGCTGGATGGTAACCCTCAGGTCACGTTTGCCAAAACCCGCGTTAAATGCGGCTGGGGCGAATGGAGCCTTGTTCGCGCATCCTTGAATGCCATCGAAGCTGCCGTAGACGCATTCCCCCGTGCCACGCATTTCTACATGGTGTCCGGCGACTGCATGTCGATCAAGTCAGCCGAATACGCGCATGAATTCCTTGATTCAAATGATCGCGACTACATCGAAAGCTTTGATTTCTTTGAAAGCGACTGGATTAAAACAGGCATGAAGGGCGACAGGCTTTTCTACCGTCACTACCTAAATGAACGGAACCACAAATACTGGTTTTACACGCTTTACGAATGGCAAAAACGCCTAGGTCTGAAACGCAAAATCCCCGCTGATTTGCAGATCATGATCGGCAGCCAATGGTGGTGCCTTCGCCGCCGCACCATCGAGCGGATCATGGAATTCAGCAACAAACGAAGGGACGTTCTTCGTTTCTTCTCAACTACTTGGATACCGGATGAGACGTTCTTTCAAACTCTCGTTCGCCACCTAGTGCCCGAATATGAAATTGAATGCCGAACACAGACGTTCCTGATGTTTTCTGATTACGGCATGCCGGTCAATTTCTACAATGATCACTATGACATGTTGCTTAGTCAGGATTTTCTTTTCGCACGCAAAATCAGCCCCGAAGCGCAGGAACTACGCGAACGGCTGGGCCGTCTCTACGCCGAAAAGAACGTTAACTTCCGCATCTCGGAGGAAGGGCGCAGTCTGTACAATTTCCTCGCGGGTCGTGGTCGTATCGGACGTCGCTACGCTACCCGCTTTTGGGAGGCAGAAAGCACGCTTGGCCGTGAACGCGAACTTCTGATCCTTCTCTCAAAGAAATGGCACATCGCGAAAAAGCTGATCGAGAAAATCAGGAAGACCACCGACATTCCAGCCGTTGAGTATCTGTTCAACGAAGAAGGCACGCCGCTGCCCGACCTCGGCGGCATTCAGGCGTCTCTGTCAAAGCGAACCCGCCACCGCAGGGCGCTTGTCCGACTGCTATTTGATTACTTCGAAACCAACCGGATGATCGTTTGTATCGACCCCGGCAATATCGAACTTCTCCATGATTTCTTTGACGACAAATCCAAAACGGCCTTGCTAGAAGTGGATGCCGAGTTTGACGACGACTATCTGCTCGGGCATGCGTTGCGCATCGGGCTGGCTGGCGAAATGACCCCCGAGGACACGCTGCGCCGCCTTTTGCCGACCATGCGACAGGACCTGGAATTTGAAATCGACCGCATCAGGGATAGCGGTTTCAGCCCTTATTATCGCCTGCGCGAGGTTGGAACGATCGAAGAAAACGCGGAAAACCTTCAGAAGTTCCTGAAAATCGACAACGACAAGGCGCGCGAAATCGCGTCCATTCCCCAACTCTTCGAAGACTGAGGACGGCTATGCCCTACACCTATGACACCGAAAACATCTTTGCCAAAATCCTGCGTGGGGAAATCCCCAACAGCACGGTTTACGAATCCGACCACACGCTGGCCTTCAAAGACATCGCCCCTTCGGCACCGACGCACGTGCTGATTATCCCCAAAGGCCCCTTTGTCAGCTTTGATCATTTCTCGGCCGAAGCTTCGGACACCGAGATTTTGGACTTTATCCGCGCCATCAATGAGGTCTGCAAAATCACCGGTGTAAAGATGGACGCAGGCAACGGATTCCGTGCCATCGCCAACACCGGTCGCGACGGTGTTCAGGACGTGCCGCATTTCCACCTGCATATCATGGGTGGTCGACATATGGGTCGCATGGTCACAAAAGCCGACTAAACCGCAACAACACAAGCCCCTGGGGCCCTTGCAGGGCTTGCGTCTTGTCGTCCGTGTGATAGCAGGTTCCAGAAGATTTCGGAGGCCCCCATGGACGATCTGCGCGACAAATATATTCAGGCAATTGCCAACGCATCTGACGAAGCCGGTCTGGAAGACCTGCGCGTTCAGGCTGTTGGCAAAAAAGGCGAAGTCAGCTTGAAAATGCGCGAGCTTGGCAAGATGACGCCCGAGGAACGGCAGGTCGCTGGCCCGGCGCTGAATGCGTTGAAGAACGAAATCAACAGCGCATTGGCTGCGAAAAAAGAAGCGCTGGCCGACTCGGCCCTTGATGAACGCCTGCGTACCGAATGGCTCGATGTCACCCTACCGTCGCGCAATCTACGCCAAGGCTCGATCCACCCGATCAGCCAGGTGACCGAGGAAGTGACTGCCATCTTCGCCGACATTGGTTTCGCCGTGGCCGAAGGCCCCCAGATCGAAAGCGATTGGTACAACTTCGACGCCCTCAACATCCCCGGCCACCACCCCGCGCGGGCCGAGATGGACACGTTCTACACGCACCGCGCGACTGGCGATAACCGCCCGCCGCATGTGCTGCGTACCCATACCTCGCCTGTGCAGATCCGTTCGATGCAGGCGCAGGGCGCGCCGATCCGCATCATTGCGCCGGGCCGTGTGTACCGCGCCGACTATGACCAAACCCACACCCCGATGTTCCATCAGGTCGAGGGGCTGGCGATTGATACAGACATCTCTATGGCCAACCTGAAATGGGTGCTGGAAGAATTCGTGAAGTCGTTCTTTGAGGTCGACAACGTCGAACTCCGCTTCCGCGCCAGCCACTTCCCGTTCACGGAACCTTCGGCCGAGGTTGACATCCGCTGCTCATGGGAAGGCGGCACGCTGAAAGTTGGAGAAGGCGACGACTGGCTTGAAATTCTAGGGTCTGGCATGGTTCACCCCAAGGTGCTTGAGGCAGGCAACATTGACCCGTCGATCTACCAAGGCTTCGCATTTGGCGTCGGCATCGACCGGATTGCTATGCTGAAATACGGCATCCCTGATTTGCGGGCGTTCTTTGACTCAGACCTGCGCTGGTTGAGGCACTACGGGTTTGCGGCGTTGGATGTGCCGACACTTCATGGTGGGTTGAGCCGTTGATTTCAGAGGCTGTGGATAGAAGCGGTCTGAAGTGGGACATTTCTTGGGGTGTTGTTGATCCTGAGCAGGCTCTCATTCATCATTTCGATCTGTCTCTCGACAACTTGAAGCCAACCACTGAAGCAGCCGTTTTTACTGATCCGCAGCACAAGGACGAAGAAAAAACCCTAAGAATCTACAAGACTAGTTTGGCTGATAATGTCATCTTATGCGTCATGTCCGAAATTTCACCGGGTATCTACGCATTAGGCGTACAAAAAGTTAATCCTCAATGACCACCATCCTCATCCTTGAAGGCCATTCGCCTGACATCGTTCGAAACGGAGGCTCTTACGCCGCCGAATTCGTGGCGACTCTGTCGGCGATTGATCCGAGGCTGACGTTGATGGCGAAGAATCCTTATCTCCACAATCTGACCCAAGAAGATTTCGAAAGTGTTGACGGTATCATCTTCACAGGCTCGGCGGTCGATTGGAACACATCTGACCCACGCGGTCAGGCGCAAGTCGATGCAATGCGCGAAGCCTTCAAAGCGGGCAAACCGATCTGGGGATCGTGCAACGGCTTCCAACTGATGGCCTCGGTTCTCGGTGGCGCGGTCGGAGAATCCCCTAATGGCTTCGAGGGCGGCTTAGCCCAGAACCTGCAGCTGACCGACGCAGGCAAAACCCATCCCATGATGAAGGGCCGCAAAGACGGTGACGCTGTACCTTGTGTTCACCGTGACGAAATTCAGCAACTGCCCGAAGGCGCGGTTTTGCTGGCTGGCAACGCGCATTCGCCCATTCAGGCGGCGGTCTATGAAACGGACGGCATTAGCTATTGGGGCAGCCAATACCACCCAGAGCTGACACCGGCCTTCATCGCAGGTGCGCTGACGCGGATCGACGCGGAAACCTACGCAGATACCATCGCCGAGATGGAAAACCTTAATTCAGATCGTGCCACGGGCTACGCACAAGAATTGCGCAACTGGCTGGATCATGTGAATGCAAAGAAAACCGCCTCGAAGCCTGAAACGGCCTCGGCGTGATGACGAAGGGATAAGACCATGAAATTCACCCTATCTTGGCTGAAAGACCACCTCGAAACTGACGCGTCAGTGGACGAGATTTGCGACGCGCTGACCGACCTTGGTCTGGAAGTGGAAGGCGTTGAAAACCCCGCCCAAAGCCTCGCAGGCTTTACGCTGGCCAAGGTGAAACACGCCGAGCAACACCCCGATGCTGATCGCCTGCGCGTCTGCACTGTTGAGACCAACGAAGGCGACAAACAGATCGTTTGCGGCGCCCCGAACGCGCGGGAAGGCATCACCGTGGTGCTGTGCAAACCGGGCGACTATGTGCCGGGCATCGACGTGACGCTGTCCGTCGGCAAAATCCGCGGCGTTGAAAGCCACGGCATGATGGCATCCGAGCGTGAGCTTGAGTTGTCCGAAGAACATGACGGTATCATTGAATTGCCATCTGGCGAAGTGGGCGACAAGTTCATCGACTGGCTGGCCGAGAATGAGCCTTCCAAAGTCGATCCGGTCATCGAAATCGCCATCACCCCGAACCGTCAGGACGCTTTGGGCGTGCGTGGGATCGCGCTAGACCTCGCCGCCCGTGGTATCGGCACGATGAAGCCTGCCAAGACCGCGAAGATCGAAGGCACCTATTCAAGCCCGATAACAGTCAGTATCGACGATGACACCCGCACCGACGGCTGTGAAGTTTTTGCCGGTCGTCTGATCAAGGCTGTCAAGAACGTTCCAAGCCCTGAATGGTTGAAGGACCGTTTGAAAGCGATCGGTCTACGTCCGATCTCGGCTTTGGTGGATATCACTAACTTCTTCACCTACGACCGCAACCGCCCGCTGCACGTCTTTGACGCCGACAAGGTCAAAGGCAACCTGCGCATTCACCGCGCAGTTGGTGGCGAGACCCTGATGGGGCTGGACGAAAAAGAATACACATTCTCAGCCGGTCAGGTCGTGATCTCGGATGACGAAGGTATCGAAAGTATCGCCGGTATCATGGGTGGCCTGCCCACTGGTTGCACCGAGGAAACCACTAACGTTTTCCTCGAAGCCGCTGTTTGGGACACCATCCAGATCGCCTATACGGGCCGCGCGTTGAAGATCAACTCGGACGCCCGCTATCGCAACGAACGCGGCATTGATCCGGCGTTCAACATGGAAGCGATTGAACTGGCGACCCAGATGATCATGGACCTCTGCGGTGGTGAGCCTTCGGACGTTGTAGTTGCTGGTGAAGTGCCGAACGTGGACCGCGCCTATAAGCTGGACACTGACCGCATTCAGTCGCTGGTTGGCATGGATATTCCGGCAGGCGAACAGCGCCGCATTCTGGAAAGCCTCGGCTTTGTGATCAAAGGCGACATGGCCCATGTTCCGTCATGGCGCGTGGACGTAAAGGGCGAAGCTGATCTGGTCGAGGAAGTCGCCCGTGTTGTTTCGCTAACCAAGCTGCAGGGTAAACCAATGCCCCGTGCGCACACCGGCGTGCCAAAGCAGATCCTGTCACCGCTGCAAAAGCGCGAACAGATTGCGCGCCGGACCACGGCTGCGTTGGGTTACAACGAATGCGTCACCTATAGCTTCATCGACAAAGCAAGCGCCGAACTCTTTGGTGGTGGCTCTGACACCACCATGCTGGCAAACCCGATCTCGTCCGAGATGAGCCACATGCGCCCGTCGCTTCTGCCCGGCCTGCTGCAAGCCGCCGCCCGCAATCAGGCACGCGGCTTCAACGATATGGCCCTATTCGAAGTGGGCGCGGCATTCCACGGTCAAGAGCCGGAGGATCAAGAGACTCTGGTCACCGGTATCCTCGTTGGTCGTACCATTGGCAAAGACATCCACGGCGAAAGCCGTCCGGTTGATGTTTATGACGCCAAAGCTGATATGGAAGCTGTTTTGAACGCGCTCGGCGCGCCTGCTAAGCTGACCTATAACCGCGAGGTGAACGGTTGGTGGCATCCGGGCCGGTCGTCGAAAGTGGGTCTGGGACCAAAGAAAATCCTCGGCGCATTTGGTGAATTGCACCCCAAGGTGCTGAAAGCGATGGACGTCAAAGGCCCCGTTGTGGCGTTTGCGATCCACTCCGCCCAGATACCTCTGCCGCGCAAATCGGGCGCGACACGTCCGGCTCTGACCCTTCGTGACCTGCAAGCGGTTGAACGGGACTTTGCTTTTGTGGTCGATGCTGACCTAGAAGCGCAGACCTTGGTCAATGCAGCCAAAGGGGCGGACAAAACGCTAATCGACAACGTGCGTGTGTTTGACGAATTCATCGGCGGGTCGCTGGGGGAAGGGAAGAAATCCCTCGCCGTGACGGTGCGCCTGCAGCCGGCAGACGCAACCCTGACCGAAAAGGATATCGAGGCTGTGTCTGAAAAGATCGTTGCCAAAGTCTCGAAAGCCACGGGTGGAACGCTGCGGAGTTGACGCAGGACGCCTTCGGCGAGAGTATTTTGACAAAGGTAAAGGGGCGGGTTTCGCCCCTTTTTCGATTGAGGAGTTTGAGATGACGTTGAAAGTGTATTTGTCAGGCGAAATTCACACCGATTGGCGCGAGCAGATTATTGATGGTGCCGAGGAGCTGGATATTCAGTTTGACAGCCCTGTGACCGATCACGAAGCAAGCGACGATTGCGGCGTGAATATCCTAGGGGGAGAAGAGAACAAATACTGGCACGACCACAAGGGCGCGATGGTCAATGCGATCCGTACGCGCAAAGGCATTGCCGATGCAGACGTAGTCGTTGTGCGGTTTGGCGAGAAATACCGCCAGTGGAACGCAGCCTTTGATGCTGGATACGCAGCCGCGCTTGGGAAGTCTCTGATCGTGTTGCAACTGCCCGAACATGATCACGCTTTGAAAGAGGTGGACGCGGCGGCCTTGGCCATGGCACGCGAGCCTTCTCAGGTGGTGGAAATCCTGCGCTATGTGCTGACAGGGAACTTACCAAGCTAGGTATCCCTTGCGATACCGTTGCCTTGCCCCCGCTTTCGGGGGTAGTTCTGCACAAACGAAATAAAGAGGAAAACGGGTATGTGGGAAACATTGATTGAACAAATAGGCCCGCTCGATTTTTACGGGACGCTGGTATCAAACGCACTCAAAGCTCTTGTAATCATCGTGATCGGCTGGATCGCATCGGGGTGGGTCAGTCGTCAGATCAAGAATCGTGTCATGGCGAGCGACGCTCTCGACAATACGCTGGGTTCCTTCGTGGCATCGATTGTGCGATGGGCGATTTTGCTAATCGTCTTTGTGGCGATCCTCGGGATATTCGGGATCGAAACGACGTCGCTCGTGGCCGTCATGGGTGCCGCGACATTGGCTATTGGTCTTGCGTTGCAGGGCACGCTTAGCGATTTGGCCGCGGGCTTTATGCTGGTGTTGTTCCGGCCCTACAGTCTGGGCCAGTATGTCAGCATTGGTGGAACCGGCGGTACCGTTACCGAGCTTAACTTGTTTTTCACGGTTCTTGTGACGCCTGACAACGTGCAGATTACCATGCCAAACGGCAAAGCTTGGGGCGCGATCATTACCAACTATTCGGCCAACGATACCCGCCGTTTAGACCTGAGTTTTGGCATCGACTACGCAGACGACCCGGACAAGGCGATTGGTATCCTGATGGATCTTGCCAATGGGGACGAACGTATCCACCAAGACCCAGAACCTTGGGTTCGGGTCATGAACCTAGGGGATAGCTCGGTCGATATTGGATGCCGTTTCTGGTGTGACGCCGCCGATTATTGGGAATTGAAATGGCACCTGACCAAGTCGGCAAAAATCGAATTCGACAAGCAGGGCATTTCGATCCCCTATCCGCATCAGGTTCTCGTTCAGCGCAACGCATAAAAAAAGGCCGGTCATAGTGACCGGCCTTTGATCTATTTTGGAGGATTACGGTAGATCAGGCCGCTTTTGGTGTCAGGGCGCTTTCGACAACAGCCGCTGCATCGACGCTTGGCAGGCCGAGGGCTTCGCCGACGGCCGCATAGGTCAATTCGCCCGCGTGGACGTTCAAACCGTTGAGGAGATGCGGATCGTCAGAACAGGCTTTCGCCCAGCCTTTGTTGGCCAGAGCCAGCATGAAAGGCATCGTGGCGTTGCCCAAAGCGATGGTCGAAGTGCGCGCAACGGCGCCCGGCATGTTGGCAACACAGTAGTGCATGATGCCGTCGACTTCGTAGATCGGGTCGGCGTGGGTGGTTGCTTTTGAGGTTTCAAAACAGCCGCCTTGGTCGATGGCAACGTCAACGAGCGCTGCGCCCGGTTTCATGTCCGCCAGCTGTGCGCGTGAGATAAGCTTGGGCGCTGCCGCACCCGGGATCAGAACCGCACCGATAACCATGTCGGCCTGATTGACCAGTTCAGCAGTGTTGGCTTTTGACGCGTAAGCAGTTTTGAATTCACCACGGAACGCATCGTCAAGGTAACGAAGACGCGGTAGCGACATGTCCAGAACAGTGACGTCTGCTCCCATGCCCGCTGCAACACGTGCCGAGTGGGTGCCAACTACACCGCCACCGATGACGACGACTTTGGCAGGGCCAACACCGGGAACGCCGCCCATCAGAACACCGCGACCGCCATTGGCTTTCTGCAAAGTCCACGACCCGACCTGAGGGGCCAGTTTGCCAGCAACTTCTGACATTGGCGCCAGCAGAGGCAGGCCGCCGCTGCGGTCGGTTACTGTTTCATATGCAATCGCTGTGCAGCCGCTTTCCAACAGGTCTTTGGTTTGCTCGGGATCGGGTGCAAGGTGCAGGTATGTGAACAGCAACTGGTCTTTACGAAGCATCTTACGTTCAATCGCCTGAGGCTCTTTCACTTTGACGATCATATCGGCAGTCGCGAAGATTTCTCCGGCTGTGTCGAGGATCGTCGCGCCAGCGTTCACATAGTCAGCGTCTTCAAAACCGGCACCAAGTCCGGCACCTTTTTGGATGACAACGTCATGGCCATTCTGAACCGCTTCAAACGCGGCGTTTGGTGTCATTCCGACACGAAATTCTTGTGGTTTGATTTCGGTTGGGCATCCGATTTTCATGTCACATCCTCCTGATGACTGAATTTAGCTCATAAGCTCTGCCAACAGGTTCGCACTGATTCAGTGCAATTGCCTTGAAACTTTGCCTGTTGTTGATATTATTTTTGCAAGAAACAGCGACAATCATAGAATTAGGTAGAAGAAAATTGCGCGAAAATGGATTGGACGAAATAGACCGTAAGATTCTCAAGGTGCTACAGGGCGAAGGCCGCTTGTCGAACGCTGATCTGTCCGAACGGGTAAATCTTTCTGCCTCGGCCTGTCATAGGCGGGTCCAGAGGCTCGAAGATGAGGGCTTTATCAAAGGTTATGTCGCCCTTCTCAACGCGCGCAAAATGAATCTGCCCACGACGGTTTTTGTTGAAATCACGCTTCAGGCACAAGCAGACGAAGTGCTTGAGGCTTTTGAAACCGCAGTTGCGCGTATTCCCGATGTTCTGGAATGTCATTTGATGGCGGGAACTGCGGATTACATCCTGAAAGTGATTGCTGGAAACACCGACGACTTTGCGCGTATCCACCGTCAGTATTTGACGCGCCTTCCGGGCGTGGCGCAAATGCAGTCAAGCTTTGCGCTACGCACCGTGTTTAAGACAACTGCGATGCCGGTAGACTAGTAATCGAAGTACTTACCGTCGAAATCATCAGCCGAATGGCGTTCCATCACCTGTTCGTGCGGTTCGCCTGATAAACGGTTCACCATACGACCCCGTTTAACGGCTGGTCGCGCCCAGATTTCATCGGCCCAGCGGACGACGTTTTTGTAGCTTGCGACGTCTAGGAAATCACCAGCCTTATACTGCCAGCCCTTAACTGTGCCGCCATACCAAGGCCAGATCGCGATATCCGCAATTGTAAATTCGTCCCCCACCATGAACCGGTTGTTTGCCAGATTCTTGTCCAGCACATCCA
>CAYZAY010000006.1:0-49972 GCA_964476515.1 uncultured Rhodobacterales bacterium | reverse complement strand
AACAAGGTGACAACAGCAAGAATGCCTTCACGGCTTAGCCAGCTGCTTTGCCATTGCGAGAAGCTTTTGATTGCGTTCTTTGGGTTCGCAAGGTGCGCCACAGACGCCAACAGCCCCCCTACAGCCAACGCGTAGGCGATGAAGTAGAAGGTAAACGCGAACCAGCCATTCAGGCCGGGCATTTCCATGCCAAGAAAGGCCAGAAGACCAAAACCAAGCCCCGAAAAGGCGGTGAAGAATATTACGGAAGGTGCTGGATGCATCAGAGTTTCTCCAGAGCTTTATCAAGCCAACCAAGAAAGCCAGAGGCCTCGGTTGCGACGGGTTCAAGGGATTGGCTGCAATCAAGCGTGTCTTTGGGACGCGGAGGCAGATATTTGTTGACTGGCTTGGTGCCAAGTTCTGGCATCAGGTCCATGCCACCACGTTCCGCGACAAGCTTACTAACGTCCGAATTCGGATCGCCAAGATCGCCAAAGTGGCGCGCACCCGCAGGGCAGGTTCGCACGCAAGCTGGCATACGATCTTCTTCCGGCAGGTTTTCATTGTAGATACGATCTACGCAGAGAGTGCATTTTTTCATCACACCGGCCATCTTATCCAATTCACGTGCGCCGTAGGGGCACGACCATGCACACAGACCACACCCCATACAGTCGGCTTCGTTCACAAGAACGATGCCGTCTTCGGTCCGCTTATAGCTGGCGCCAGTTGGGCAGACGGTGACACAAGGCGCGTCTTCGCAGTGCAGACAGGATTTCGGGAAGTGCACGGTTTGTGCTGGTCCCTGATCCGGCTGGACCTCGTAACTGTGAACGCGGTTCAGGAATGTGCCTTCTGGTTCGCCATATGCGTCCTTGTCTGACAAAGGAGCACCGTAGTTCTGCGTGTTCCATCCTTTGCAGGACACCACGCAAGCGTGACAGCCAACGCAGGTATCAAGGTCGATCACAAGGCCGAGCTTGGTGTCGGTTTGGGTGGGTAGCGTTGTCATTTGCCCACCTCCCATTCGAGGTCTTCTGGCCCCTGCCCAACTGGTGATTTGATCGGCGGGAAGGCAGGTTGGCATTCATCCGGTGGCGGTGCTTTTTCTATCCTCACCTTCAGATCGAACCATGCGGCCTGACCAGTGATCGGGTCCGAATTGGCCCAACGCATACCATCGTTCTTTGACGGCAGCAGTTCGTGGATCAGGTGGTTCAGCAAGAAGCCTTCGTTCGCCTCAGGCGCGTTGTCCTTTAGCGCCCACGCGCCTTTACGCTTGCCGATGGCGTTCCACGTCCAGATCGTGTTTTCGTTCAGCGCTGCCATATGGGCAACAGGAACGGTGATTTCGCCGTGATGCGACGTGACCTTGGCCCAATCACCTTCTTTGAAATCGTTGGCTTCCCAAAGCTTGGTTGGCACATAAAGCGGGTTGCGGCCGTGGATCTGGCGCAGCCATGCGTTTTGTGTCCCCCAGCTGTGATACATTGCCATCGGGCGCTGTGTCAGGGCGTGAACAGGGAATTCGTTTTCATCGACCATCGTGCCTTCGAACGGTGCGTACCAAATCGGCAGAGGCTCCATCGCATCTTTCACCTGTTGGCGCAGATGCTCAGGCGGCTGGCGCTCTCCGTGGCCTTCGGCGGCCAGCTGGAACTTGCGCATCGGTTCGACGTATAGCTGGAACAGATAAGGCATTGGCTGATCGAGGATACCGATCTCAACCGCCCAATCCTGATAGGCTTTGTTCCATGGTTTATAGTAAAGTGCTTCGTCTGGAATGTGGTTGACCCAGAAGCCACCGTTGTCGATGTAGTCCTGAATCTGGTTCGGGTTTGGTTCACCACGCCCGTTCTGATCGCCGTTTTCACCACGGAAACCAGCGAGCGGTCCAATACCCGGCTTACGCTGGTGGGTCTGGATGTAATCCGCGTAGTCGGCCCATTTCTGGCTACCATCTTCGTTGGTGAACGCAGGCAATCCAAGCTTTCCGCCCAGATCACAAAGCGCCGACTGGAAACCCTTAACGTCGCGATCAGGTTCAACCACTGGCCAGCGGATCGCATCCGCCGCGCCGTCTGCTTCGCAAATCGGACGGTCAAGCAGGCTGATGCAGTCGTGGCGTTCCAGATAGGTGGTATCCGGAAGCACAAGGTCAGCATAAGCCACCATTTCTGACGAATACGCATCGGAATATATGATACGCGGAATCTTGTATTCCCCGCTTTCATCCTTATCCGTCAGCATCTCCATTGTGCCTTTGGTGTTCATGGACGAGTTCCACGCCATGTTCGCCATATACATGAACAAAGTGTCGATCTTGTAGGGATCGCCTGCGTGCGCGTTTGAGATCACCATATGCATCAAACCATGCGCTGACATTGGGTTTTCCCAAGTGAACGCTTTGTCGATACGCGCAGGCGAACCGTCTTCCTTCAGCGCCAGCCCTTCTGGGCCGCGCACAAATCCCAAGTGAGGTCCGTCCAGCGGGCTAAGTGGTTTCACTCCGACGTGCGGCGCAGGGTGCGCTTCAACCGGTTTTGGATAGGGTGGCTTGAAGCGGAAACCACCGGGGACTTCGACGCTGCCAAGCATGATCTGCAGGATGTGCAACGAACGACAGGTTTGGAAACCGTTCGAGTGCGCCGAAATCCCGCGCATCGAGTGGAAGGCCACCGGACGACCGACCATCTTTTCGTGACGCTCGCCACGGAAATCGGTCCAAGGTTGATTAATTTCGATCGCTTCGTCAAAGGCGGTTTTAGCCAGAAGAGCCGCGATTGATTTAATGCGGTCCGCGTCGATGCCACAGACATCTGCCACAGCTTCCGGCGCGTATTGCGGATCAAGGTAGCGGTTGGCCATGTCGTGGAAAACGGTGTGATGGGTAACGCCGTCTTGTTCCAAGGAACCATTCAGGTTTGGTTTCACGCCCGCCTTGTCAAACGCGGTCAGTTCGCCGGTGACACTGTCGATGACAAGCTGCTTACCATCTTCGTCACGCATCAACAGACCCTTTTCAGGACCTTCGCTTGCGTTGACCAGAACTGGTGCGTTCGTGAAGCGTGACAGATAATCGAGGTCGATCTTACCGGCTTTCAGCAGCTCGTGCACAAGCGACAGGATGAACAATCCGTCAGTACCGGGAGTGATACCGACCCATTCGTCCGCAATCGCGTTGTAGCCCGAGCGGATCGGGTTCACGCCGATGACTTTGGCACCGTTGGCTTTCAGCTTGCCCAGACCGATTTTGATCGGGTTACTGTCGTGGTCTTCGGCGACGCCGAAAATCATGAAGAGTTTGGCATTGTCCCAATCCGGTTGACCGAATTCCCAGAACGCGCCGCCCATCGTATAGATGCCAGCCGCTGCCATGTTGACAGAGCAGAACCCGCCGTGCGCTGCGTAGTTCGGGGTACCGAACTGTTGTGCCCAGAAACTGGTGAACGACTGTGACTGATCGCGACCAGTGAAAAACGCGAGCTTTTCGGGGGCGGATTCACGAAGTGGTTTTAGCCATCCAGTCGCGATTTCCAGCGCCTCGTCCCAGTTGATTTCTTCAAACTCGCCAGAACCACGGGGACCAACACGTTTCAGCGGCTTGCGCAAACGCGACGGTGCGTTGTGCTGCATAATGCCAGCACTGCCCTTGGCGCATAGCACGCCCTTGTTCACCGGATGGTCTCGGTTGCCTTCGATATAGGCGACCTTACCGTCCTTCATGTGAACGTTAATCCCACACCGACAAGCACACATGTAGCATGTTGTCTTGCGTATCTCGTCGGATACTGCTGGGGACGGACGCGCTTCGATACGCGTTCCTGCTGATGCACCCATGATTGTCTCCCGTTTCGCTATTATTCGCTTATTCTCTTAGTTTAATTCGCAAGCACTCAGACACCTTCGTTAGGGTCTGGACTCAACGAACTCGTGTCAGTGGACTTATTGGCCGAAATGGACATTTCGTGGGTACGTTCCCCTTGGGCAGCTTTGGCGGGGTTAAGTTGATCCCTTAGACGGACGACACTTCCGACCATGACAATTGCCGGACCCTTGATGTTTTCGTCCCGCGAACGTCCAACAATGTTTTCAAGCGTACCCGTGACAACCCGTTGATCCGGTCGAGTGCCATTTTCGATCAGGGCAACGTCGGTCGCGGTATCGACACCCCGAGAAACAAACCCGTCGACCAATTTATCGAGGTTTGATGTGCCCATATAAATCGCAATTGTTTGCGCAGGCCGGATCAGCACATCCCAATCCAAATCCAAAACGCCGTCTTTGCCATGTGCCGTAACGAACAAACACGCCTGTGCGTGGTCGCGATGGGTTAGGGGAATACCTGCGTAAGCGCTGCATCCGGCAGCCGCAGTAATGCCCGGCACCACGCGGAAGGGCACGCCAGCCTCGGCTAGGACTTCGATTTCTTCGCCCCCTCGCCCAAAGGTAAAAGGATCACCACCCTTCAAGCGAAGGACGCGGTTACCGTCTTTGGCAAGTTTGACCATAAGGTCCGAAATATCGTTCTGTTCCATCACATGGCGCTGAGGAAGCTTGCCCACAAATATCCGCTCGGCATCCCTGCGAACCAAAGACATGATGTCATCGCCAACCAACCGGTCGTAAAGAACAACGTCAGCGCGTTGCATCAGCCGCAGCGCTTTGAACGTCAAAAGGTCAGGATCACCCGGTCCTGCGCCGACAAGATAGACCTCGCCCATGGGCAAATTTCCACCCTTCGACTGAGCTTCAAGATCGGCCTCTATTCTATTGATTGCTTGATCTTTTTCTCCTGCAAGAAACAGATCACCAACAGGTCCGTCGATCATCCTTTCCCAAAAGTGCCTCCGGTCTCGGCCAGAGGAAATCTTGGCAGAAATCTTTTGGCGAAACTCACCTACGAACTCTGTCAATTGCCCGAACGTTGGCAGAAGCATCGTTTCGATCCGTGCCCGTAACGTACGCGCAATGACGGGCGCTGCCCCGCCGGTTGAGATTGCGACAACGACCGGTGAACGGTCAACGATTGATGGGGTGATAAAGTCACAAAGCTCAGGTTCATCCGCAATGTTGCATAACACTTTGAATTTATTAGCCCAAGTCCGCAGGTTGGCATCACGGGTTTCAACCTCTGACGCGCCATAAACTATGACTGCGTGCTCAACATCGGCCATGATCGCAGCGCGTTTGTGAAACGATAACTTAGGGTCAGCCGCGTCGATTAAATCCTGTAACTCGCCTTCTGGGCTTGGGTCGCAGGACACAACATTAGCGCCCGCCGATAGTGCGCGCTCAACCCGTCTGGCGGCAATGGTTCCGCCGCCGTCTACAAGCACGATCTTGTCTTTGACCGTTAGGAAGATGGGTAGATTATCCATTATTCAACCTGCCCCAAAGCCGATGAGTCTACTAAGGTTTTTCCAATGCTTTCAGCAGCTTCCGCGTCAAGATCAATCTGAGTGATACGGGTGCCTTCTTTGAAAACCAAACGGGTCATGCGCATGCCGCTGTCAAAGATCACCTCTTTAACGGTAACACGCCGACGATACGGCAATTCAAACCGAGCGATTTCGTTGATGACCTCAGCCAAAATCCAGCCCCCGTGTGAACGCGGCTTCAAGCAACCACTGCCAATTCTTTGGCGTGTCCCTAAAATCCGGCTTTACGTCGAACTCCAAAAACATCTCGCCTGACTCTCCAGCGTGCTGGATAAGTTCTTCAAGTTGCTTGAACTGGGTGACTTCTGGGTGTCCAATTATCAGATCGCTTAGTTGGGCCATATCATTCCTCGGATATGCGATTGTGAAACCGCATGCGCATCATCATGCGTTGGTTGTTGCCATCCGGATCGTCTACGAAGCCGGTTCGATTGTGAAGAACATTGTTGCTTAGCACCCCCTGCCCAGCTTTCAGACGATGGGTGAAAACATACTCGGTTTCAGACGCCAGCCAGTCTTTCATCCAGCTTGCAGCTTCCTGCGTAGCAGGATCATCACGCCATTCAATTGACCGAGATCGCGCCGTATAGCGCATTTGCAGTCGACCGCTAAGTTTATCGGTAAAGAACACAGGGCCAATTGACGGCGGTCGCACGCTGCCATCTTTTTCAACGTTTGCAGGAATGACCATTGCTTCGGGGTGAAAAAATGCCTCAACGAAAGCAGGATTTTCATCGCGCATTCTAATGTAGGCCATTTCCGGATCTACAAGCTTGTTCACACCACCCTCAAATGCAGGCACGTGGCAATGCAGTACAAATGCCAAAACGGGGCTTCCGCCGTCATTGTAGTACCCATCTGTGTGCCAGTTCAAAGGACGAGATGTATACGGTATATATCCAAGCTTACCTTCGTCGCTGCTGGTCGTCAGTTCTACAACACCAACATCACTCATCGAGCGATGAGTTTCATGTGTGGTCAGACCAAAATTTGAGGCAAACTTTTTTAGGGAAACGGCGGTATCTTGGGCCGTTTCGGGCTGATAGTTAGATTCGTACAGGGCAAAGTTCATCGAACCAATGCGTTGCTTGATTTCACGGACCGCTGATTCAGGGGCAGATTCGAGAGAATCTAGCACTATTGGCACCGCAGCATTCTCACTTTTGAATATTTTTATCTTATCACTTTTCCACGTTTCATACGCAGAGTTCGAGTGACAATCTCGATAATAAAATGCCTGTATCGCTTTATTTATACTCAATATTTTGTCCATTACGGTGTCCATCAAGTGCCTTGTGTCCCAAAATTCTGCAGCGCAACATAATTACAAAACTCAACTGAGTTATTGCTAAATCTTTTAACATTCGATTATAAAGATGTATAGATACAGGAACGACCCAATTTCACTTTGACAGCTTAAGCAAAGTCTTTCGCCATCAAAATCAATGAAGTTGGTGTCAGTCTCAAATCAAGGGGTCAGCAGGACGGCCCTTTATTGCCAGGGAGGTGGCCATGAAAGACGGCGAAACCGGTGACGAGAATAAGGAAATGAATCCAACGCCGATGTTGGACGAACTTGAAGGTGGTAGTTGGCCAAGCTTCGTTACGGGCCTAAAGCGCCTACGTGACAACGCGGACGCGCAATATGCGCCAATGGCAAACGACCTTCTTGGTCAGTTGAACCACTCGTATGAAAACCGGTTGGGTTACTGGAAAGGTGGCACACTGTCGGTTCGCGGTTATGGCGGTGGCATTATTCCTCGTTTCTCGGAAGTGGCTGACAAGTTCCCTGAATCAAAAGAATTCCACACGCTTCGCGTGATGCCGCCTGCGGGTTACCATTACACGACAGATATTCTGCGTGATATGTGTGACATCTGGGAACGCCACGGATCGGGTCTTATCGCGTTTCACGGTCAGTCTGGCGACATCATGTTCCAGGGCTGCACTACGGAAAACACCCAGAAAGCCTTTGATGAGCTGAATGAAATCGGTTTCGACCTTGGCGGCGCGGGCCCTGCCCTGCGGACCGCGATGAGCTGTGTGGGCCACGCCCGCTGCGAACAGTCCTGCTATGACGAAGTGCGCGCGCACCGCTCGATCATCAACGGTCTGCTTGATGAAATGCACCGTCCATCGCTGCCATATAAGTTCAAGTTCAAATTCTCGGGCTGTGCGAACGACTGCGTTAACGCGATCCACCGTGCTGACTTTGCCGTGATCGGTACTTGGCGTGATGACATCAAAATTGATCAGGAAAAGGTCAAAGAGCACATCGCCGAGAAGGGCCGTAAATACACAATCGATACAGTTGTTTCGATGTGCCCGACCCGTGCGATCAGCTTGAACGACGATGACACCTTTGAAATCGACAACAAGTCCTGTGTTCGCTGCATGCACTGCATCAACGTTATGACCAAAGCCCTGTCACCCGGTGATGATCGCGGCGTATCGGTCATGATCGGTGGCAAGCGTTCGTTGAAGGTTGGCGACCTGATGGGCATCATGGTGTTGCCATTCATGAAGCTGGATACCGACGAAGACTTCGAAAAACTCGAAGAGTTCGCCGAAAATGTTGTCGAGTTCTTTGCCGATAACGCACTTGAACATGAACGTGTCGGTGAAACCATCGACCGCATCGGATTGCCTGCATTCCTAGAAGCTCTTGAAATCGAAGTTGACCCGAACATGGTCAACCACCCACGGACGTCCAGCTACGTTCGGACAGACGATTTCGACGAAGAAGCAGAAAAGTGGTTTGAGCGCCAAGCCGCTGAAACTGCAGCAGAATAATTCGGTAGGTAGGGAGATTACGACATGAAAGACGAAGCTCAAAAGCCAAGAATGCCGGACGAAGTAGGTGTACCGGATCCGTTCCAGTACATGCACCCGGTAATGAAATCGAACTACGGCAACTGGGATTGGCATGACCGCCCTCGCCCCGGTGTTCTGCGTCACGTTTCTAAGTCTGGCGATACCATTTACACCATCCGCGCTGGTACTCAGCGTCAGATGGATGTGTTCACCATTCGCAAGCTTTGTGAAATTGGTGATCGTTTTGCTGACGGTCACGTCCGTTTTACCACCCGCTCAAATATCGAGTTTTTGGTGGCGGATCAGGGCAAAGTTGCCCCGCTGATCGACGAACTTGACCGCGAAGGTTTCCCCGTGGGCGGCACCGGCGCTTCGGTTTCGATGATTTCACACACTCAGGGTTGGTTGCACTGCGATATTCCCGGGACCGATGCGTCTGGCGTCGTGAAAGGGATGATGGACATGCTTCATGCCGAGTTTGTGCAAGAGAAGATGCCGAACCGTGTGCGCATCACCACCTCTTGCTGCCAGATCAACTGCGGCGGCCAAGGTGATATCGCGGTGAACGTACAATATACCAAGCCACCTAAGATCAACCACGATCTGGTTGCCAACGTCTGTGAACGCCCTGCTGTTGTGGCACGTTGCCCAGTTGCTGCGATCCGTCCGGCAATGGTGAACGGAAAGCCAAGCCTTGAGGTGGACGAAAAGAAATGCGTCTGCTGCGGTGCGTGCTACCCTCCCTGCCCACCTATGCAGATCAACGGCGACGACAGCACCAAGATCGCTGTCTGGGTTGGCGGCAAACACTCGAACGCACGTTCAAAGCCGACGTTCCATAAGCTCGCTGTGGCGAACCTTCCCAACAACGCCCCCCATTGGCCCGAAGTCAAAGACGTCGTGCGCCGCATCATCGAAGCCTACAAGGACGATGCAAAACACTGGGAGCGTATGGGCGAATGGATCGACCGTATCGGTTGGAAGCGCTTCTTTGAAATGACTGATCTGGCCTTCACCAAGCACCATCTGGATACCTGGACCGGCGCGCGCAAGACCATGAACATGTCAGCGCATGTGCACTTCTAAGGAGACTGAACGTTGAAATTCGGAGTAGTTGTCAGTGAAGGCCCCTATACGCACCAAGCGGCGGATACGGCCTATCACTTTGTCAAAGCCGCACTGGATGGCGGGCATGAGGTTCCTCGTGTGTTTTTCTATCACGACGGGGTGAATGTCTCGTCCCGTCTGACCATCCCACCGCAGGATGAACGCCACATCCAGAACAACTGGACAGCGTTGGCCAAGGATCACGGGATTGATCTGGTGGTTTGCATTGCGGCCGCTCAGCGTCGCGGTTTGCTGGATGAAAACGAAGCCAACCGTCAGGGCAAAGACGCCAACAATATCGCAGACGGTTTCCGGATATCCGGTCTCGGTCAGTTGATTGAAATGGGCATTCAGACCGACCGTCTGGTCACGTTTGGGGATTAAGTCATGAGTGAAACAAAGAAATTCCTCTACGTGAATCGCAAGGCGCCTTACGGCACGATTTACGCACTTGAATCGCTCGAAGTTGTGCTGATCGGCGCGGCGTTTGAACAAGACGTATCGCTCGCTTTCCTTGACGACGGTGTATTCCAGTTGACCAAGGGCCAGAACACTGACGGGATTGGCATCAAGAACTTCTCCCCTACTTTCCGCGCATTGGGCGACTACGAAGTCACCAAGCTCTATGTGGAAAAAGAAAGCCTAGAAGAGCGTGGCCTGACCACAGATGATCTGCAAAACATCATGTACGAAGACGAAGATGACGACTGGGAAGAAAAGCCGTCAATTCGTCTTGTGTCGCGGGCTGAAATGGCCGACGTGATGGCTGATCAAGACGTTGTTCTGAGTTTCTAAGGGGAAGATTATGTCTACATTACATACAGTTAACAAATCTCCCTTCGCGACCCAGGCGCTAATGAGCTGCCTGAACCATTGCAAGGATGGCGACGCCGTCCTGATGATCGAAGATGGGGTTTATGGCGCTCTGGCAAGCTCTGGAATGTCAGAGCTGGTGAAAGAAAAAACCGGAAGTGTTATGATCTACGTCATGTCGCCAGATGCGGATGCACGTGGATTATCAGCAGACAAGCTTTTGGGTGAAATCAAAGGCGTAGATTACGCTGGTTTTGTCACGCTTGTGGCTGATCACGATCGCACCCAATCCTGGCTCTAAACAAATTCGCCCCATTTGGGCACTAACTAAGGAAGATCAAAATGGCATATGACGTAAACGGCACGACCATTGAACATGATGAAGAAGGCTACATCACCAATCTATCAGAATGGACAAAAGAGCTGGCCGACGTAATCGCAGCGGTTGAAGAGATCGACATGAACGAAGAGCACTGGGCTGTCGTGAATTTCCTTCGTGAATACTACGAAGAATACCAAATCGCCCCTGCGGTTCGCGTTCTGATCAAAGCGATCAAAAAGTCGATGGGCCCAGATATTGGCAACAACAAATACATGTACGAGCTGTTCCCATACGGACCTGCGAAACAAGCATGTAAAATTGCTGGCCTGCCAAAGCCAACTGGCTGCGTATAAAACGCTAAGCCCTTATTTTTAAAGAACAAGGGCAAATACTACAGGAGGAGTCCGCGTGCTCGGAACTATTTACGCAATTCTTTTCTACATCGCGACCGTAATTCTGGTGGCGGGATTGGTTATGAGAATTCGCAGATACGCGCGGACGCCGGCCCCTTTGAAGATCCCGACAACGCCCGCCCCGACAACTGGTTGGGGCGTGTTTTGGCGCATGGTGCGCGAAGTTCTGTTCTTCCAGAGCCTCTATAAATCCAACAAGTGGATTTGGCTGTTTGGTTGGATGATGCACATGTCGCTATGGCTAATCCTTGCCCGCCACATGCGCTACTTCATTTTCGAAAGCTACTGGTGGATCGAAGCGGTTCAGTTCGCTGGTACTTATGCGTCTTTCACCTTCTTGATCGGTCTTGGCGGCCTGTTGTTCCGCCGCTTCGCGGTCGAACGTATTCGCTACATCACATCGCCTTCTGACGTCCTGATGCTGCTTTTGCTTATCGGTATCGGCGCAAGTGGCGCGATGATGCGGTTCGTAACCCACGCAGACATAGTGGCGGTGAAATCCTTTATTCTTGGCCTGTCGCGGTTTCATATCGGGTATCTTCCCGCAGATCCGGTGCTTATGGCGCATCTGGGCATGGTGATCACCCTGATGATTATCTTCCCGATTTCCAAACTGATGCACGCCCCCGGCGTATTCTTCAGCCCGACCCGTAACCAAGTCGACAACCCGCGCGAAAAGCGCCACCTCGCCCCTTGGGCGGCAGAACTGGAGAAGTAATCCATGGCTGACGGCGCAGAAGATTTCCGCAAAATGCAGCACGCGCTAGACGTGCCGTGCCTGAAACCAGGCTCGATGGAAGGTTTAAAGCCTTTTGTAGCAAAGCCTGAACATCAGGAAAAAGTCGGCTTCCCGGGCGAACTTTTGCCAGATTGGAAAGAAAAAGCACTCGCCAAGATGGAAGAGCTGGGCGAAAAGAACCGCGCTTTCCAAGTCTATCTTGATACCTGCGTGAAATGCGGTGCCTGCACCGACAAGTGTCACTACTTCCTCGGCACGGGCGATCCCAAGAACATGCCCGTCGCACGTCAGGACTTGTTGCGCTCGGTTTATCGCCGCTACTTCACCTTCGCGGGCAAATACTTCCCGTGGCTTGTCGGCGCGCGTGATTTGACCGAGGAAGTTCTCGACGAATGGTACAGCTACTACCACCAATGCTCTGAATGCCGCCGCTGTTCGGTCTTTTGCCCCTATGGAATCGACACCGCTGAAATCACCATGGCCGCACGCGAGATCATGGATAGTGTTGGTATGGGCCAGAAGTACAGCAACGAAATCATTGGCAAGGTCAAAGAGGTCGGCAATAACCTTGGTCTAAACCCCAAAGCATTGCGGGCGACCCTTGAAGACCTTGAAGAAGACATCGAAGACGAAACAGGCGTCTCTGTTCGCATTCCTCTGGACGAAAAAGGCGCGGATATTCTGTTGATAACACCGTCAGCAGATTTCTTTGCTGAACCGCATATCGACGGGCTATTGGGATACGCGAAAGTCTTTCATGAAGCCGGTGTAAGCTGGACGATTAGTTCCTACGCCTCCGAGGCGGCGAATTTCGGACTGTTCATCGGTTCATATGAAAACATGCGAGAAATCAGCCTGCGTATCCGCAAGGCAGCCGAAGATCTCGGTGTGAAACGCATTGTTTTTGGCGAATGCGGCCATGCGTGGCGGGTGGCTTACAGTTTCCTTAATACTCTGGCGGGTCCGTTTGATTTTCTTGATCAGAATTATCCGATCCCGCAGCACATCCTTGAATTCACCTGGAATGAAATCCAACAAGGTAATCTGAAGTTCGACAAGAGCCAGAATGACCATATCCGACTGACCTATCACGATAGCTGCAACGTTGCGCGTGCCAGCCGGATGGGTGACATGCCCGGTGGACAGTTTGAAATCCCGCGCAATGTCATTAAGGCCGTGTGCAACAACTATTTCGACATGGATCCGGATACGATCAAGGAAAGCACGCTTTGCTGTGGTGGCGGTGGCGGTCTCTTGACCGATGATCTCATGGACCTGCGGATCAAAGGGTCCAGCCCGCGTATGACCGCGCTACAGGACGTCACCGAAGAACACGGCGTGACCCACATGGCCGCTATTTGCGCGATCTGCAAAACCCAATTTTCAAAAGTAATGCCCAAGTTTGGCTACGACATGGACAGCATTGTCTCCGTACACCAGTTGGTCTCGAATGCTATCATTCTGACTGGTCAGGACGATGAAGACGACGCGGATACAGGCCCCGAGGAGGAGACCTCAAATGAATGATATGAGCTCAAAAAACCAGCCGACGTTCCGTCGTTTTGAAGAGGGCGAAACCTCGGACGATTATGATCTGGAAGAGAAAATCTTCACTCAGGACAAGTCGTATAAATGCCCGACATACATCCATAAAACTCCTCCATGTCAGGGATCTTGCCCATCTGGCCACGAAATCCGTGGCTGGCTGGCGATTGCGCGTGGCATGGACAAGCCGACCGACGCTGAAATGCCGTGGCAGGAATATGCCTTTCAACGCATGGTTTCGGCCAACCCGTTTCCCGCCACTATGGGCCGCGTTTGCCCTGCCCCTTGTGAAGCTGGCTGTAACCGTAATGAGGTCGACGAATACGTCGGCATTAACGGGGTCGAGCAATATGTTGGCGACTGGGCCAATGCAAACGGCATCAAGATGGCCGAAGCGGGCACAGACACCAGCAAGAAGATCGCTGTGATCGGCGGTGGTCCCGCTGGCCTGTCGGCTGCGTACTTCCTTCGCCTTGACGGGCATTCTGTCACCTTGTTCGAAGCCCACGACAAACTTGGCGGAATGATGCGCTACGGCATCCCGGGCTACCGGACGCCTCGGTCCATGTTGGACAGCGAGATTGGCCGTATCACGGACATGGGGGTTGATGTACGCCTTAGCACCCGCATCGGTACAGACGTCACCGTGGACGAGCTAGAAGGCGCGTTTGACGCTATCTTCTGGGCCATGGGCGCGCAAAACGGTCGCCCTCTGCCGGTTCCAGGATGGGAAGGCACTGAGAACTGCATCAATGGCATCGAATTCCTCGACGCGTTTAACCAAGGCTACGTGCTGGGCACAGCAAGCAAAGTTATCGTTGTTGGCGGTGGTGACACCTCGATCGACGTTGCCTCTGTTGCTCGACGCTTGGGTCATATCACCAGCGATTACCTGCCTGAACGCAATGACGGTTCTATCGTGGACTTCACCAGCCACGACGTGGCCACCAGCCTAAGCCGCGAAGGTATGCAAGCGACGCTGACGTCACTGTTCCCTATCGAACAAATGACAGCCGCCGAGCATGAACGCGAAGACGCAAAACGCGAAGGTGTGGACATCAAAGGCAGTGTGATGCCTCTTGAAGTGCTGTTGGACGACAACGGCATGGCCCGCGGACTGCGGATGTGTGAATGCGTTATGAAGGGCAACATCCCCGAAGCCGTAGAAGGCACCGAATTCGAGATCGAGGCCGACATCATCATCTCTGCCATTGGTCAGATGGGTGACATGACCGGCGTCGAGGCGCTTGATAGTGGCAAAGGCTTTATCGACATCACCGGTAGCTATCAGGTGAAGGACCAAGACAAACACTTCGCCGGTGGCGACATTGTGCGTCCTCACCTTCTGACCACTGCAATTGGCCACGGTCGTATCGCGGCGGAGTCAATTTCAGACTTCCTCGATGATGGCGAAATCCAGAAAAAGCGTCCCAAGGTCGATGTGCATCACTTCAACCTTTTGGATGAGCTAAACCAGCGCGGCAAAACACCCGAAAACTATGATCACGGGCAAACCCGTGGAACGAACTCTGCGAACTTCGCGATCCACAACTTTGAAGACCGCTCATCTGGTCAGATCATCCCGCACAACGAACTGTTCAAAGGCCACTTCAACTTTGTCGCCCGTGAACAGCGTGATGAGGTTCATATTGAAGGCGACGACGTTCTTGGAAACTTCGAAGAACGCATTATCGGTTTCACCGAAGAACAAGCCCAGAAAGAAGGCGAACGCTGCATGTCCTGCGGCATGTGCTTTGAATGCGATAACTGCGTGATCTACTGTCCACAGGATGCCGTCCATCGCGTAAAAAAGGCTGACCGCACCGTGGGGCGTTACGTAGAAACGGACTACACACGTTGTATCGGGTGCCACATCTGTGCAGATGTCTGCCCAACCGGTTACATCAAAATGGGTCTGGGGGAATAAGCGGCATGAAGCAACTTCTGGCAATCGTCAGTCTTCTTTTTGCGGTCTCGGTTCTCCCTGCCGAGGCGCAAGATGGCAGCTGGCCCTATGGTCCTACGATGCCAGAAGCCACAGGCGAGCCCCACCCCGAGGGCGACGCGTACATGCGCAAGTTCCATATGGAGCTGATGAAGCATGATCGCGACGCGACGCTTCGCGACGGCGAACGTGAAATCGATGCCAGTCTGAAAGAATGCTTCGATTGCCACGCTGTCAAAGACGAAGGCACTGGCGATCCTGTCACCTATGACGATGAACGCCACTTCTGCCGGACCTGCCATGACTATGTCGCGGTAAAAGTCGACTGCTTCATGTGCCACCGCTCTACCCCCGAGGGGTTCGAAGAACCTTCGCCACTGCACACCCGCCTACTGGACCTGACCAAACCGTCTGAATTGGCGCAGGTCGAGCTCTACATCGCCGCTCTTGAAGCAACAGATCAGTAAGGAAGACGCATGAGCCCGAATGACATTATCATGCCCGACGCGCCAGATAGCCCGTCTCGTCGTAACTTTCTGAAAAGCGGCGCGTCGGCGGTGACGTTGACGCTTGCCCCGGGGGTTACGCTGATGGCCTTTGGTGGCACACCTGCGGGGGCGGTTGGCGCAGATGCTGGCAAACGCTGGGGTCTGCTGATCGACGTCAACAAATGTGACAAGGATTGCACGGCCTGCGTAACCGCTTGCAAAGACGAAAACGGTTGGGAAGGTCACGGCGACCCCGAACAAAACGCCCAGTGGATCCGCAAGGTTACATTGAAGAACAAAGCAACGGGTCATGAAACCTCGATGCCGATGATGTGCCAGCATTGCGAAGAACCGCCCTGCGTTGACGTTTGCCCCACCGGTGCCAGCTTCAAGCGCGTTGACGGCATCGTTCTGGTCGACAAACACACCTGTATCGGCTGCCGCTACTGCATGATGGCCTGTCCATTCAAAGCACGTTCGTTCGTGCACGAACCGGTGAACAACCAAGAAGCGCACGCCCCACGTGGGAATGGCACGGTGGAAAGCTGCACCCTATGCGTTCACCGCGTGGACCAAGGCGGTATCCCAGCCTGTGTCGAAGCTTGCGACGCTGCAGGCTACGGGGCGATGACCTTTGGCGATCTGAAAGACCCCAAAAGCGAGATTTCCAAAAAGCTCGCTGAATATCCCTCAACCGCGCTGCGTGCCGACTTGGATCTGAACCAAGGCGTGCGCTACGCCAACCTGTAAGGAGCCAACCATGGAGCGGGTGATCTATCGCGAAATCAAGGCCACGCAGGGGGTCTGGACAGTGGCTGTGATCATGGCGGGCTTGATCGCTTTAGCCGGTTGGTCAGTTCTTTATGTGGAACACAACGGGCACGCTGTAACGGGCATGAACAACCAAGTTGTTTGGGGTCTTCCGCATGTGTTTGCGATTATCCTGATCGTGGCAGCTTCTGGCGCGCTGAACGTGGCCTCCATGGCATCGGTCTTTAATCGCAAAGCCTATAAACCTCTGTCACGCCTGTCTGGCATCCTTGCCATTGCGCTTCTTGTTGGGGGTCTGTTGGTTCTTGTCCTTGATCTTGGCCGTCCGGATCGGCTGTTGGTCGCGATGACGACGTTCAATTTCACGTCGATCTTTACTTGGAACATCCTGCTTTACACCGGCTTCATGGGCGTTGTGGCGCTGTACCTTTGGGTACAGATGGACCGAAGCGTACATCCCAAGTTCACCAGACCAGCGGGTACGCTCGCCTTCGTCTGGCGACTTATTCTGACCACAGGCACCGGTTCTATCTTCGGGTGGTTGGTCGCGCGCCCGGGTTATGACGCAGCGCTGATGGCGCCGCTGTTCATCGCCATGTCATTCGCCCTTGGCCTTGCTGTATTTCTTCTCGTCCTGCTGGCGCTTTACCGCCTTGATGGCCGCAATGTCGCCGACGAGCTGATCACCCGCATGACGACATTGCTTGGTATATTCGTAGCGGCATCTCTTTATTTCGCTGTCGTCCAGCATGTGACCAACCTTTATGCGGCTGAACACACAGGCTTTGAACGTTTCATCCTGTCCCAAGGCGGCATCTACACCACGCTCTTCTGGTGGGGCCAGATCGCGCTTGGAAGCCTATTGCCTATGGCGCTCGCATTTGGTGGGCAGCCAGTAAACGCACGCTCTCGTGCGGTTATTGTATCGCTGCTGGTGATCCTTGGCGCATTTGCGCAGCTCTACGTGATAATCATCGGTGGTCAGGCTTATCCGCTAGAGATCATCCCCGGGTACGAGGTTTCGTCCAGCTTCTTTGATGGTGAAGTTGCCAGCTATTCGCCCAGCTTCTATGAATTGGCACTTGGCGTAGGCGGTATTGCTGTTGCGATATTCGCCACTGGTGTTGCTGCCAAGGTTTTGCGTATTCTTCCAACGAATCTCGCTAACAAAAATCTGGACGCCTAAAACCCGATGACCGCCCAAACTCCGCACCCGTTTGCCCGTTTCGTAGCTATTCTCGGACGGGGCAAAACCAAGCAACGCCACCTAACCTATGACGAGGCGTTCGAAGCGATGGGTATGGTGCTACGGGGCGAAGTTCTTCCCGAACAGCTTGGTGCTTTCCTGATGCTTTTGCGTCTGAAAGAAGAAGGGCCGGATGAAATCGCGGGCTTCGCAGCGGCGGCAAAGACGCTTTACAATCTGCCTGCTGACCTGCCTAAGGTTGATATCGACTGGTCGTCCTATGCAGGCAAGCGCATCCAGTTGCCGTGGTTTATCCTATCAGTGATGGCTTTGGTGAACGCGGGCTACAAGGTGACTTTGCACGGCACCGAAGGCCATACCCCCGGACGCCTGTATACCCGTGAAATTATCGAATTGTTTGGCCTGCCCGTCGCCAGTTCGCTGCAGGAAGCTGCGGATACTGTGCGCGACACTGGCTTTGCCTACATCCCTCTCGAAGTTCTCAGTCCACGCCTGCGAGAGATGATCGAGCTGCGCCCCGTCTTTGGGCTACGTTCACCCGTTCACACGTTCAGCCGCATGTTGAACCCGTTTAACGCCGGAACCATGATGCAGGGCATCTTCCATCGTGGGTTTATGGACATCCACGCCGGTGCTGCCCAAACTCTTGGACAACCGCGTATGTCTGTATTCCGAGGCGAAGGCGGTGAAATCGAACGTCGTCCAAACAAACCTACCCCTGTTTGGATGCTGGACGGCAGCGACGAACCCATCGTCGAAACTTGGCCACAGCAGCTGGAAAACGGCCACCAACCGCCGGACGAAGAAATGGACCCCTCGCGCCTGTTACAGCTATGGAACGGTCAGCTTAATGACGACTACGCGCTAGCGTCGGTTATCGGCACCATCGCTGTCACTCTGCGCACAATGGGCAAAGCGGACAGCATCGATGCCGCTCAGGCAATGGCGGCTGACATCTGGGACAGCAGGGATAAAGACTTCCTGCCAAGGAAATGACCACCCTTCCCCGCTTTATGATTTCAGCGGCGCATAAGTCGTCAGGAAAAACTGTTGTTTCTGCCGGATTGGCGCGGGCATTCTCAAAACAAGGTCTGAATTTCGGAAGCTTCAAAAAAGGCCCCGACTATATCGACCCTCTTTGGCTAAGCTCTGCCAGCGGCAACCCGTGCTACAACCTAGACTTCAACACGATGGGGCATGACGAATTATTGCGGCTCTATACATCCCGCGCGGACGGGCGGGACCTGTCAATTGTTGAGGCTAACAAGGGGTTGTTTGACGGCATCAATCCGGATGGGTCTGACAGCAACGCCGAACTGGCAAAGCTGCTTGAGGCACCTGTCATTCTAGTGATCGACACGGTCGGCATGACCCGAGGCATTGCACCGCTGCTGCTTGGGTATCAGACCTTCGATCCAGATGTGAAAATCGCGGGCGTAATCCTGAACCGTACAGGGGGCCCGCGACACGCTGGCAAGCTTCAACAAGCGGTCGAAACTTACACAGACATTCCGGTACTTGGCGCAATCCGTCGGACGCCTGATATGGATATAGCCGAACGGCATCTCGGGCTGATTACACCTGCGGAAAACCCTGAGACGGACCACTGGTTGGATCTCGTATCCTATCTGGTGTCCGAACAGGTCGATCTGGCTCGCCTTCGTGGGATTGCTGGCGACGCGCCGTCACTGTCAGCCCCAAACGGTCCCCAAACCGAGTTCCCAGATTGCAGCGGTCTACGGATCGGGATCGCGACCGATGCAGCGTTTGGCTTTTACTACGCCGACGACCTTGAAGCGTTCAAAACCGCTGGGGCCACGCTTGTCCCTATCGACACAATCAACGATCACACCCTGCCCGCGGTTGATGGACTTTTCATCGGTGGCGGATTCCCCGAAACGCAGATGCATGCACTTCAGGCAAATACCAGCATCCGAAACGCGATCCGGCAAAAGCTTGGCAATGGATTGCCCTGTTACGCCGAATGCGGTGGGTTGATGTATTTGTGCAGTTCTCTCAAATGGAAGGACCAGACCGCCGATATGGTCGGTTTCTTCGACACTAAAACCGATATGCAACCCAAACCCTTGGGTCGGGGGTACGTCCGATTTTCGCGCAATGACAACCATCCTTGGGGCCCGTCACCAGATCTAAACGCGCATGAATTCCATTACGCACGCGTGACCGAGGCCAACGAAACCATATCCTGCCGAGATGTGAAACGGGGGTACGGGACCGATGGCAAAAACGACGGCTACCTAAAAGCCAACACGCTGGCCGGTTTCATCCACCAACGGCACACCGAAGCAAACCCTTGGGTCTTTGATTTCCTGGAATTTGTGAAAAGCAAAAAATAAACCCCGACAAAATTGCCGGGGTCCAAATCTTCGGGTCAATCCGAAATCAGTTCTTTTTGATCTCGAACTTGTAGACATCGCCTTCGCTGCCCGAGCTCATCAGTTCGTTGCCGGTCTGATTACAGAAAGCCGCGAAATCTGCCACGGAACCCGGATCGGTCGATTCAATCCCAAGCACCTGACCCGATGACATGCCCTTTAGGGCTTTCTTAGCCTTAAGGATTGGAAGCGGGCAGTTCAGCCCCTTTGCGTCCAACAGTTGATCCGCCATATTTGTCTCCTCTACGAAATCTGAGCGTATTAAATAAACAGGTTAACGTCGGCTTTCAGCGCTTTTTCCATGTAGGTCGCTGCACCGCCGATTTCCATTTCTTCGATCATATCCGCACGATCATATTCGAACAGATCAAGTGTCATCTGGCACCCGATCATCTTCACGTCTGATTCAACCGCAGCTTCACGAAGCTCAGGAATTGACGCGACGCCTTTTTTCTTGATGAGGTTTTTCATCATCCCACCGGCCATTGCGCCAACACCCGGGATCATACCAACCACGTTCGGCATTGCCATATGGCCACCCATCATTGGCATTTCCATCGCCGGGTTACCGAGCGGAGTGAACTTCAGGTTCAAATCCTTTTTCAACAGCGGAAGACCGTAAAATGTGAAGAACATCGTAACGTCCACATCCATAGCCGCAGCCGTCGTTGCAAGAATAAAAGGTGGGTATGCCCAATCAAGAGACCCTTTGGTCACAATGATCGACATACTCTTTGCATTTTCCAGTTCGCCAGTATCAAGCATGATGTCCTCCCCTGAACGCGCGCTTATCTGTAAATTGGAATGTTTATAGCATTCAATTCTTCGCATGCATAGATAAAACACGAATAATAGAAGGGTGTTCGTCCGAATTACCCTTCATTTGACCTCTTTTGCGTTCAAACCCACACATTTTGAATCGCTGCAAACATAACTCTCGCAATCATGACTCTGTAATGCGGCTATTTTTCACCGGTAAACTGGCTTGAATTGTCTTGCGTCCACCTTCAAACACTCCTAGAAGCAGGCATATCAATTTCGGTATACCAATGTATGCCGAATAAAACCTAACGCAGCTTCCCGCTGCTTTGCTATGAAAATAGCCTCGTAATGAACGCTGAAAGGTCGTGAAAAAGATGGCAGATAAGACAGCCGATATTCTCTACACAATCGTCGACGAAGCCCCCGAGCTGGCAAGCGCATCGCTTTTGCCAATCGTCCGCAAATTCGCGGCTTCGGCTGGTGTCTCGGTCGGCACCAAAGACATCTCGCTTGCTGGTCGCATCATTTCGACTTTCCCGGAAAACCTGACAGACGCGCAGCGCCAATCTGACGATCTGGCTGAATTGGGCGTGCTGGTGAAAACACCGGATGCAAACGTCATCAAGCTGCCAAACATCTCGGCTTCGGTTCCACAGTTGGTAGCCGCAGTCGAAGAACTTCAGAGCCAGGGCTACGATATCCCGAACTATCCTGAAGACCCTCAAAGCGATGAAGAAAAAGCCGTTCGCGCCCGCTACGACACTATCAAAGGCTCGGCTGTGAACCCTGTCCTTCGCGAAGGCAACTCGGACCGCCGCTCGGCAAAAGCCGTCAAGAACTACGCCCAGAACAACCCGCATTCTATGGGCGCATGGGCATCCGACAGCAAAACCAAAGTCAGCTCGATGCCGGGCAATGACTTTTACGCAAACGAAGTTTCGGCAACCATTTCTGCCGCCCAAGCAGGTGACGCGAAAATCGAATTCGTCGGTAACGACGGGTCAACCACCACACTGAAAGACGGCTGGCCACTGGAAGAAGGCACCATTGCAGACGCGTCGTTCCTGTCTGCTAAAGCCCTGTCTTCGTTCCTAGCAGGCGCTATTGAGGACACCAAAGCCGACGGCACCATGTTCTCGCTTCACATGAAAGCAACCATGATGAAGGTTTCGGACCCAATCATCTTTGGCCACGCGGTCAAAGCATGGCTCGGTTCGGTTTGGGACAACCACGGCGCTGCGATTGCTGCTGCCGGTGGGTCTCCTAATTCTGGCCTGGGTGCGGTTCTGGATGTGATTGACGGAATGGCAAATGCCACTGAAATCAAAGCAGAAATTGACGCTTTGGACCGTCCTTCGATGTATATGGTCGACAGCGATAAAGGCATCACCAACCTGCACGTCCCATCTGACGTCATCATCGACGCTTCGATGCCGGCTGTGATCCGCGCGGGTGGTAAAGGCTGGGACGAAGCTGGCAACAAGGGTGACACCAATTGCGTGATCCCTGATCGCTGCTATTCGACCATCTATGATGAAACCATCAATTTCTTCAAAGAAAACGGCGCGTTAGACGTCACGACCGCAGGCGCTGTAGCCAATGTTGGCCTAATGGCGCAAAAGGCTGAAGAATACGGGTCCCACCCCACAACGTTCGAAGCCCCTGCTGACGGCGCGATCCGCATCGTGCTGGCCAATGGCAAAACCCTGCACTCACACGACGTTGAGGCCGGTGACATCTGGCGCTCTTGCACCGTGAAAAAAGCCCCGATCGAGAACTGGATCGAGCTTGCAATGGACCGTCAACGCCTGACCGGATCAGAGTCGTTCTTCTGGCTTGACGCCAATCGCGCCCATGACGCACAGCTGATCGAATACGTGAAGCCTGCACTGCAAGCTGCTGGTATTGCTGATAATTTTCAGATCATGGCGCCACGCGAAGCAACCGCTCAGTCGCTGAAAACCATCACGGCTGGCAACGACTGCATTGCCATCACCGGCAACGTTCTGCGTGACTATCTGACCGACCTGTTCCCAATCTTGGAACTGGGCACATCGGCTAAGATGCTTTCGATTGTAAAGCTGATGAACGGTGGCGGCCTGTTTGAAACCGGCGCTGGTGGGTCTGCGCCCAAGCACGTTCAGCAGTTGGTTGAAGAAAGCCACCTGCGTTGGGACTCGATGGGTGAGTTCTGCGCACTTGGCGAGAGCTTTAATTTCCTTGCAGATTCAAAGGGTAACGCCAAAGCTGGCGTTTTTGGACGCGCGGCAGAGGATGCCACACAGGGCATTCTTGACGACAACCGTTCGCCATCGCGCAAAGTTGGCCAGCCAGACAACCGCGACAGCCACTATTGGTTCGCACGTTACTGGGCTGAAGCGCTTGCCGCACAATCGGATGACGCTGACATCGCAGCGGAATTTGCCAGCGTTGCCAAAGCCTTGGCCGACGGAGAAGAAGCTATCCTAGCCGAGCTAGCAGCGGCCCAAGGCCCTGCAGCGGACCTTGGTGGATACTTCCACACCGACGCAGAAAAGGTCGCCAAAGTCATGCGCCCAAGCGCTACTTTGAACGCGATCATCGGCTGATATCAGCTTTCAGAAATGACAAACCGCCCGTGGAAAACTGCGGGCGTTTTTCTTTGGCGTTTGATGACATTTGTAACATTTGTACATGGAAACGGTACAAATGCCCCGACGCAGGAACGGTAGGTTAGAAACCCACCCTACGGCGTGCCTTTAACCGTTCCTTCATCATCGCTTTTCCCTCGGGCGTGCCGTCGTGGAAAGTGCCAAAGAATCTGTCCCACGGGACATCAAGCGAGCCGTAGTTCACCTCAAAATTGCGGTGGTGCATTTGGTGGTGGAACATTACAAGCTGCAGGCGTTTGCGCCCTTTCGCCCAGACGCCTTCGAACCCTGTGTGGGTGGTGACGGCGGTCAGCGCATAGAACATCAGATGGCAGATCATATGCACCGGATGGGTCGGGACGACAAAGTAGATCAGGACCGTACCAAAATAGAAAAGATGCTCGACGGGATGCATCGACATACCGGACCACGGACCGATGTCGGTATTGCGGTGGTGAAGGGCGTGGAAGCGGTACATGAGGTTGGTGTGCAATAGCCGGTGGATCCAGTAGAAATAAAAGCTCTCCCACACGGGGATCAGGAAGAAGACGGCGAGGAACCAGAGCCAACCGTCGGACCAGAGCCAGACCGACACATAGCCATTCGCCATCGCCCACCAGATCAGACATTCGTAAGCGCTCCAGATCGTGACGCCTGAAGCGAGGGCCCAAAAAAGGTTATCCCAATATACTGGTCGCTGAAAGTGAACACACGGCCTTGGCGCGGGAATGGCCTATGGTCGTATTTGTGGTCAGTGCCTTGCAGCTTATTACGGTGGAAAATCAGGTGGAGGCCCTGAGCGAGGATCGTCAGCAGGATCAGATTGCGGATCAGGATGGTGAGCATCCAGAGGCCGGGGGTCGCAGCCTTATCCAGCGTTGGGGCGACGTAGGTATAAGCGGCGTAGGCCAGAGCGACGATTGCAAGGTTGATCGACAGTGGGAACCAAGCGGACCAGTACCAAAGGAAGACAGACCTTGGGTTAGGCGGCCAGTGGAACAGCGGGTTCACGGCAAGCGGAAGGTCGTCGGGTGTGTGGTTCCATTCGCGTGAGGTCATGGAGGTGACGCTAGAGCGGAGAATGGGGATGGGTCAATGGGTTTGGTGGGTTGAAAACCCACCCTACGGAGCTTGATAGCTGTCATCCCTGCGAAAGCAGGGATCTCCATTGGGCTGGCGCTTGGTTGATGGGGGTCCCCGCTTTCGCGGGGATGACAGTTAGGCTAAGAGGACATTCACCCGTCGGTTCATCCGGCCCTTTTTCTCGATCTTGCCGATTGAGAAATTGCCAATCTCGGATGTGCGGGCGATGTGGGTGCCTCCGCAGGGTTGCAGATCGACTTGTACGTCCCCTGCCCCTATGCGGACCAAGCGGACTTTGCCAGAGCCCATCGGCGGCTTGACGGACATGGTTTTGACCATCTGTGGATTGGCCTCAAGCTCTTCATCGGTGATCCAGTCGGTGGTGACTTCCAGATCGCGGTCGATGAGTTCCTGAAGTTTGGCGGCCAGCGCTTCTTTTTCACCCGGGTGATCCGGCATGTCGAAATCCAAGCGACCTTTGACCGCTGAGATCGCACCGCCTGTCACAGGCAAAGGGATGACGACCGACAACAAGTGCAAAGCCGTGTGGACGCGCATCAGGCGGTAGCGGGTGTCCCAATCGAGGGCTTGGGTAACTACAGCACCGACGTCCGGCAGGTCCGAGCCTTCGGCGGGGACGAGGACGATCTGGTCGTCGTCGCCTTTCACTGTGGTCACGATTTCGCAGGTGCCGCCGTCCCAGTTCAGGCGGCCTATGTCGCCGGGTTGGCCGCCGCCGGTGGGGTAGAAGATCGAGCTGTCCAGAATGATTCCACCGAGGTCGTTGATCGCCTCGACCGTTGCGGGGGCTTCTTTGAGATAGGCGTCGTCGCGGAACAGGGGTTGGGTCATACGTCGGCCGTGACGTTTGGCAGATCGCCCGATGTGTCATTGTCGAGCCATGCAGGGACCGGCAGGTTTTTGGACATTAGGAAATCTGGATTGAACAGCTTGGACTGATAGCGCGTGCCATAATCGCAAAGCATGGTGACGATGGTGTGGCCCGGGCCCATTTCGTGGCCCATACGGATTGCACCAGTAACGTTAACGCCTGAGGAACCGCCCAAGCAGAGACCTTCGTGTTCAAGCAGGTCAAAGACGACTGGCAGGCTTTCGTTGTCGGAGATGTAATATGACATATCCGGCGTGAAGCCTTCGAGGTTTGCGGTGATGCGGCCCTGCGCGATGCCTTCGGTGATGGAGCCGCCTGTCGATTTCAGCTCTCCGTTGAGGTAGTAGTTGTGCAACGCCGATCCGGTTGGGTCTGCCAATGCGACCTTCACGCCTTTGGGCTGTAGCGCCATGCCGACGCCCGCCAACGTACCACCAGAGCCGACCGAGCAGGTGAAGCCGTCGATTTTACCGCCGGTTTGTTCCCAGATCTCGGGGCCGGTTGTTTCGATATGGGCTTGGCGATTGGCGACGTTGTCGAACTGGTTGGCGAATATCGCACCGTTGGGTTCGGTCTTGGCCAGTTCATCGGCCAGACGACCTGCATATTTGATATAATTGTTGGGGTTCTTGAACGGGGCCGCAGGGACTTGGACCAGTTGCGCGCCCGCTACACGGATCATGTCCTTCTTTTCCTGACTTTGCGTTTCAGGAATGACGATCACGGTTTTGAAGCCCATCGAGGCACCAACAAGGGCAAGACCGATGCCGGTGTTACCTGCGGTGCCTTCGACGATGGTTCCGCCCGGTTTCAGCTTACCGCTGGCGATGGCGTCGCGGATGATAAACAGCGCGGCGCGGTCTTTGACCGATTGACCGGGATTCAGGAATTCGGCTTTACCGTAGATCTCGCATCCGGTTTCTTCGCTCGCACGGCGGAGTTTAATCAGCGGGGTTTGTCCGATTGCGTCGGCAAGATCCTGGGAAACACGCATAGTCAGCGGCCTTTCATGTGGTGTTGGTACTAGCTCTATTCGGCCCGTTTGCGAGTTTCAAGAAGCTGCGCGCAGACGATCACGATGACGTGCAAGCCAATTCAGGCAGAGGATGGTTGGTAGGACGTTAATCTCGCCCGTATCGACAAGCTTCATCGCTTGATCAAAGCTTAGGATATGGCTTCGTATGTCTTCGCCTTCGTCGACCATGCCTGTGGTGCCTGCAGGGACATCTGGCATCGTGCAAAGCCCGATATACATGAAAAAATATCCAGTGCTGGCACCCGGGCTGGAATATCCTTTTGACACGAATTCAAGCGCGTTAAGATGAAGTCCCGCTTCTTCTTTCGTCTCGCGAATGGCGGTGGTTTCGGGATCTTCGCCGGGATCAATCAGGCCCGCGACGGGTTCAAGGCACCATGGCACCGGATCGCCCCTACCTGTTGGGCCCATGCGGAACTGTTCGACCAATAGGACTTTGTCCGAAACAGGATCGTAGGGCAGAACGATGGTGGCATCCGAACTGACAAACACCTCGCGGCGCAAAAGGTCGGATGTTGTGCCGTCAAATTTCTGGTGACGTAGCTGCATTATATCGAGTGCATAGAAACCCGAATGGCTGCGCGTGACCTGTTCCTTGCTTACATGATCCAAGGTCATGCCAGAGCGAACTACAGTCGGGTTGTCCGAAGCTTTCGCCCGTACGCGCGTGTCAGCGCGGGCGCGCAATCTTGGGAAGCGTTGGACAAGCTCATCCGCTGTGATCTCACCAAAATAGGACATAGCCTCGATAGCAGCTTCGCGGCTTAGGTCGCCCCAATCGCGTTGCCAGTCTGTGAGCGACCAAGGTTCACCGCGCTCGAACAGCCCTTGCTGAGGATAATAGACCTCGCAATCGGCACTCCCGCTATCGGTCGTTGCCGTGGTTTTACCGAGATCATAGGAAAACCCGCCCTCGTAGAAATTGATCCGGTCGACCTGATCTTGGGTCAGTGACATCGCCAACAGGCCGGTCGCCTGAACGCCGGTAAGTTTTGAGATCATCGGGAACGGGCGGCCTTTGGCCCAATTTACAACGTGGTCGTTTAGTGTTGCCTGACGAAGCTCGATATTGGCGTCGTCGTCGCCCAAAACGATGCGCAGCAGCACTTCGTCGCGCAGGCTACCGTAGAAAAACAGGTTGGTCATGAAACCTCAGTTGAAATTGCGTCCAGCTATCTCGGCGATAATGCCGGTGATAATAGACCCAATGACAAGGGATGCCAGAACCTTCAAGTCGGTAAGCAGGCCCACATATTCAACAGCCGCTTCGAAAAAGCCCTGCGCGGCTTCAAAAGGATCATCATAAGTTTTTCCAAATGACTTTTCCCACATGTGGAGAAACGAAAAGACGACCAGCCCCCAGAACACCAATATAAAACCACCCGTCACACCGTTATTCACAGCGTGCAGCATGCTGCGTCCTACGCGGTTTCCAACGTTGATCCAGCCGACCAGCAGCGCGAGACCTATGTTTATCTCATAGATTCGACCCAAAGGCTGGCTTTCCGGCAGAAGCGGAATGATGTTTTGTGTGGTAGCTAACGCGGTCAGCGCTAAACAAAGCGCGGCTGCGAGCTTTGCAGCTGTAGGCATAAACTAAACGGGCCTTTTAATCGTAATCTGTGTCACATCGCAATTTCCGCTATGAAAGGCCGCAGCGCAAGAGCAGAGGTAGAAATTCCACATCCTTTGGAAACTATCGTCGAATCCCATGCCCTTTATCGCGTCCCAGCGATCATTAAACACGTCATGCCAGCGTCGGAGCGTCTGAGAATAGCTTTCGCCAAACTCGATCGATCCTTTGACCTGTAGCCCCGCTTTGCGCACTTCTTGGTGCAAAACCGCTGGGCTAGGCAGCATTCCACCCGGGAAAATGTACTTTTGGATGAAGTCCACGCTTTTGCGATACATCTCAAAGCGATTGTCTTCGATTGTGATGATCTGCAGCGTCGCCAAGGCGCCCGGTTTCAGGCGATTGTGGACGGTGTTAAAGTAGGTCGGCCAGTATTTCTCGCCCACGGCTTCAAACATTTCGATGCTGGCGACACCGTCATATTGGCCCTTTTCGTCACGATAATCCTGAAGCTTTAGGTCGACACGGTCGTCGATGCCCAAACGCTTCATGCGCTCTTGGGCGAACTTCAATTGCTCTTGCGAAATAGTCAGCCCAGTCACCCGCAATCCGCGTTCCTTGGCTGCGTATTCGGCGAACCCGCCCCAGCCACAGCCGATTTCAAGAACATGATCACCCGGCTTTACACCCATCCCATCAACCATCGAGGTATATTTGGCCGTCTGCGCCTTTTCTAAACTTTCCTGTCCGGTTTGGAATATGGCCGACGAATAGGTCATCGTGTCGTCCAGCCATTCAGAGTAGAAATCATTTCCCAGATCGTAATGGTGCGAAATGTTTTTCTTGGCTTGTTTCTTGGTATTGGCGTTCAGCCAATGGCGAAGACGTTCATACGCACGCACGAAAGACATGCCGGGAAAACCGTTATAGACATCTTCATTGTCACTCTGGATCAGATCCATGAAGGTTTGTAGGTCAGGCGACGTCCAACCGCCTTCGATATAGGCGTCACTAAACCCAAGATCGCCTTCGCGGATTAGGCGTGCAAAAACCTCGGGGTCGTGAACTGTAATTTCAGCGACCGGCCCTGGAGCCTTGGCGCGAGCGCGAAAGATCCGCCCATCTGGTAGGCGAAAATCGAGAACTCCGTTTTGCATCGATTGCGCAATTTCGAATACTTGCGCAAAGTATCGCGGCAGATTTTTCTGACCGTGCACGGTTTCCAGCAGCATTTGCCATCTCTCCCCTTGCAGTATTGCATGGTAGGCTAGGACAAGCCCATGCAATCCCGCAAGAATTTTTTTGATGCGCTTACTAAAGGGAAACTTTCTAGTTTGACGATAAAAGAAGCCGGTTAGACTACTTTTTCGAGACTTTCGATCAGATGCGCGACCTCTTGTTCGGAGGTGTAGTGAACGAAACTAAGTCGAACGACGCCTTGGTCTGGGTCGATCCCGTGGGCCTCTAATGCACGGACCGCGTAGAAGTCTCCTCCGCCAGCCATGATGCCGTTCTCAGCCAATTCGGCAGAAGCTTGGAATGCATCGCGGCCGATATCAATGGCCACCGTGGGGGCGCGATTTTCCGCTGAAGTCGGACCAAGAAGACGAACCGAGTTCTTTTCGGACAGGTAATCCAAGAGCGGTTGAAGCAGCTTTATTTCGTGGTTGCGCATAAGGTCATGCACGGCGGACATTCTTTCGGCGGGCGCTGATCCAGACAGATTGTGATGTGCGTGGAGCGTGTCAAAATAATCCGCCATGCCAGCACTTGCCGCCACTTGGGCATGATCTGGTCCCGCTGGCGTGAAGCGTTTGTATAGCGCGTCTGCGTTGAAGTAATGCGCCTGATTGGGCAGAGTATTCCCCAAAGTGCGGCGGATGACCATCACCCCTTGGTGGGGACCGTAGGTTTTGTAGCTGGAGAACAGATAGATATCCGGCCCCAGCTCTCCTACGTTTGGCAGGCCGTGCGGGGCGTAGCTGACCCCGTCAACACAAACAAATGCCCCCGCTGCATGGGCGAGTGAGGTGATTTCGGCGACCGGATTGATCTCGCCCACGACGTTCGAACAATGCGGGAAGCAGACAAGGCGCACTTTGTCGTCAAGAAGATTGGCTAGGTCGTTTGGGTCCAGATGTCCTGTTTCTGGGTTCAGTTTCCATTCGCGAACCTCAAAGCCTTCGTCGGCCAAACGGCGCCACGGGCCGGTGTTTGCTTCGTGGTCCTGATTGGTGACGATGATCGCGTCGCCGGGATTCATCCATTGGCGGAAGGCGTTCGCAAGGACATAGGTGTTTTGCGTCGTGGACGGACCAAAGCTTAGCTCGTCGGTGTCCACGCCCATCAAAGCGGCAAGGCGCTGGCGGGCTTCGTCCATTTCTTCGCCCCCAAGTCGTGACGCGTCATAGGCGGAGTAGGGCTGGACTTTACGTTCGTGATAAAACCGGGTCAGGCGGTCGATGACCTGTTGGCAAGTGTAGCAGCCGCCTGCGTTTTCAAAGAACATCTGACCTTGCAGACTAGCTTGGTCAAAGGCTGGAAACTGGCTGCGCACGAAGTTGATGTCGAGTGTCATGGCTATCCCTTATTTGGAGATACTCAAATCGAGAATTTCGCGGTGATCAAGCGGATTCGGTGATCGTACCCCCACCCACAGCTGCTGCGACGCCGGTAGTATGCGGTGCGGTCGTCGGTAGCCCCCGCACGACGCGGGCCGCGAGATACGCAACGGCTTGGGCGTTGACGGTGGATAGATCCCAAACCTCGGGGTCTGGCAACTCGACAGGGATATCCAGTGCCGCCGTTAACAGATCAGTAAACAGCTGTGATTTCGCGCCCTCACCCAACACTACGAATTTGCTTGGTGGGGACGGGATATGCTCTTGCGCAAGAAGAACCGACGTTGCGGACATCCCAAGCAGGGTCGTCCACGCGTCTTCTGGGCTAAGTTCGCTGACAAGTTCTAACAAAGGTCCGAAATTAGTCGGCTCAACCCATTTGGGGACAAGCCGGCGGAAATAGGGATCATCAAGGAACAGCTCTAACGCACCATCAACGACGTGGCCGGATTTCTGGGTGTCTGGGATGTTTTTGAGCGTGCCAAACCCCGGTCCGGTTTCAAAGCAAACCAATGCAGCGAGATCACTTGGGTCGTCCACCTTTGGATCGGCCCAAACCAACGAGGTATTCGCACCGGCGAAAAGATATCCAACAGATCGGCAGTCTTCATTCATCCACGCGAGGGCATGCAGGTAGAACGGATGCAGCGGCGCACCCTGCCCGCCCATCGCGATGTCTGAAGAACGCAAATCAGAAACAACGGAACAAGAACAGATTGTGGCAATGTCCTCGGGCAAAAGATCAATATCTTGATTACACGCTGTTTCGATTCCAGCCAAATCTGCCGTCGGGAATGCAGGCTTATCAGAGACCGTTGACGCGATGATATCCATCACATCCAGCCCATCGGTTAGAAGCATCGCGGACTGCCAAAGCCCATCGTTTTGTCGATAGAATCCGGCAACATTAATCGGCTTGGATATTTTCATCCGCCACCCTGCTCTTAATACCGGTTTTCTCCGGCTCTTTTGCGGTCTATAGACTGGCTCGCAATGTGAAAAGAGAGAAAGAAATGACCTACCACCCCAAATCGGACTTCATGGCAGTGATGATGCAGCGCGGTTTCCTTGCGGACTGCACTGATTATCAAGGCTTTGACGAGGCTCTGACCAAAGGTGTGGTTCCGGGTTATATCGGCTTTGATGCGACGGCGAAGTCGTTGCACGTCGGATCGCTGATCCAGATCATGATGCTTCGTTGGTTGCAGAAAACCGGTCATAAGCCGATCACCCTGATGGGTGGCGGCACGACCAAGGTTGGTGACCCGTCGTTCCGTGCGGACGAACGGCCCCTGCTGACCGAAACTCAGATCGACGACAACATCAGCGGCATCCAACAGGTGTTTGCCAAATACATCAGCTACGATGACACCGACACCGGCGCGTTGATGCTGAACAATGCGAAGTGGCTGGACACGCTGAACTACCTCGATTTCCTGCGCGATATCGGGCGGCATTTCAGCGTCAACCGGATGCTGTCGTTTGAAAGCGTGAAATCGCGCTTGGATCGTGAGCAATCACTGAGCTTCCTTGAGTTCAATTACATGATCCTGCAGGCCTATGATTTCCTTGAACTGAACCGCCGTTACGGCTGTTTGGTGCAGTTCGGCGGCAGTGACCAATGGGGCAACATCGTCAACGGTATCGACCTGACCCGCCGTGTGCTGGATCATGAGATTTATGGGCTGACATCACCCCTGCTGACCACGTCGGACGGCAAAAAGATGGGCAAGTCGCAGAACGGCGCGATTTGGCTGAACGCCGACATGTGTGCGCCTTATGAATTCTGGCAGTTCTGGCGCAATACCACGGACGCAGACGTCGGTCGGTTCTTGAAACTTTATACCGAGATGGATTTGGACGAATGCAACCGTCTTGGTGCGCTTGAGGGGTCCGAGATCAACGCAGCGAAGATCATCCTTGCCAACGAAGTGACCACGCTTTGCCACGGGGCCGAAGCTGCTGCGGCAGCCGAAGCAACCGCGAAAGAGGTGTTCGAAAAGGGTGGTATTGGCGATGACCTGCCGACTTTGACAATCTCCCGTGAAGAGCTTGGCGATGGCATATCTTTGGCTCAGTTGTTTGTGCGTTCTGGCCTAGCTAAATCTGGCAAGGAAGCCAAACGGCTGTTTTCCGAAAATGGTGCAAAGATGGGTGGAGTTCCAATGGTTGAGCCAGGAATGATGATTACTCCCGATTTTCTCCAAACTCCGATCAAGCTGAGCGCAGGCAAGAAGCGTCACGCGCTGGTGACTTTGGCGGGCTAAATACATTTTGCCAACCGGTTGGTGTGATCCGATCGGTTGGCCTTGAAAGGGCCGCGATCTCTTATTCCCCCAGCATCCACAGCCCGTCCGGCCAAAAGGCGTGGAAGGCAAAGGCGAACATGACGTCGTGGGGAAGGTCGTTGCCCTCGGCATCCTGAACACGGACTGAACCAACGTCTTTGCTGATCGAATAGTTTGCGTGGTCAAACGCCGACGCCTGTCCGGCACGCCATGTCAGCACGATGTTGGCTTCACGAATTTCTTCAACTTCTGCCAAGCGGGTCAACGGCCACGCCATGTCGCCAACCCGAACGACCCGCGCGACTGGGGGGATGTCGTGTGGCGGGTTCTCTCCGAAATAGAGGAACGGGCGGGTCGAGCTGTCGTATTTGAAATACGGGTTCCGGCTGTAGTTTCGATTAAACGCAGGGCGCGCCATGACGATGCCGTCAGGGTTGGCTGTTTTGAACTGTTCCCAGCTTTCCATCCATGTGGGCAGAGAATTCAGCTCGATACCCGTGAATTGCCCGACGATGCCTGTGCCCACGGCCTGTTGCCACCAGCTTTCGGTTTGGCGATCAAACATTACCATATCTGAATTGCGCAGTTTGCCGGACACGCCGAAATCGAGAACTTCGCTCCCGACACGACGATCAAATGTGATGCCTGAATTACACAGCGGGCAGAACGTGACAGCGATGGGGATATCCCCAATCGTGTCATTCACAATCTCATGCCACATCAAATAGCGAATTGGATAGGCCCGCGCCCTCTCGCCTTCTAATGCAACTGTGATGACAGGTTCGCGGCGGTCGATGTCTTCGGTCCCATCAATCTCGATAAACTGAGGGCTATCAATCGCCCTTATGCCATCCTTGGGGGGACCGCCCGACATGATTTCGGTCCAGCTTTCGATGGTGGTGGTTTCAAAATCGGTGATCGGCCATTCGTGTTGCCAAAACTCAGGACCAGCAGATGCCGACCCAGCCCAAACGGCTGAAACGATTGAAATTGCGCGTAGAAAAGACATGGGGCCATCCTCCTAACCGGAAGATGGCCCCAAACTGTTTACAGCGATAGCCCCTCACACAAGGATGTGAGCAGACGTGCGGTTACTTAACCACCGTGACTTTCACCATCATGTCGGGTTCGCCAATGACGGCACCGTTTTGGCCTTGGCCTAGCTTGATCGTATCGACCACGTCCATACCGTCGATGACTTTACCGACCACGGTGTATTGGCCGTTCAGAAACGGACCCGGTTCGAACATGATGAAGAACTGACTGTTGGCGCTGTCAGGGCTTTGCGAACGCGCCATGCCGACGATACCGCGGTCATAGTTCACTTCCGAGAACTCAGCCGGAAGCTCCGGATACGTTGAACCACCTCGTCCCGCAAAGGCTAGGTTGCCCCCGTCTTGCTTGGCAAATTCAACATCACCGGTCTGGGCCATGAAGCCTTCGATAACGCGGTGAAAGTAAACACCGTCATAAGCGCCTTCGGACGCAAGCGTCGTGATCCGTTCAGCGTGTTTAGGCGCGATGTCTTCGTAAAGGTCGATTAGGATCGTGCCGTTCGCTTCGCCCGATACAATGATGGACAGATCAGCCTGACCTGTCGAAGTCGAAGACGCCGCCGCAGCCTCTGGCTCTTCGGGCGTGGCTGGCGCAATTACCGTGCGCAAGCCGTACCCAGCGACCAGAGCGACGCCGATCAGAAAGACGACCAGAGCAATGATCCGGTCGCGCTTAGGGCGTCTTGTCTCAGACATCTGCGGCAACTTTTACGCTGACCATGCGATCAGGGCTCGCTGGTGGCTCGCCTCGGGTGATTGCATCAACGTGTTCCATGCCTTCGACTACGCGGCCATAGACGGTGTACTGACGGTTCAGGAAGTGGTTGTCTTTGAAGTTAACAAAGAACTGGCTGTTCGCGCTGTCAGGGTTCTGCGAACGCGCCGCTCCAATGGTACCGCGGTCGTGCGGGATACCCGAAAATTCGGCCCGAACGTTTGGAAGGCTCGATCCGCCTGTGCCAGCCATACGAAGGTTAAAGCCGTCTTCCATGTCGCCGTGCTGAACATCACCGGTCTGGGCCATGAAGCCTTCGATCACGCGGTGGAATGCGACGTTGTCGTATTCACCCGAACGCGCCAGTTCCTTCATACGCGCGCAATGCAGCGGGGCGATGTCGGGCAAAAGTTCAATCGTGACGGTGCCGTCTTTTAGTTCCATCAGGATAGTGTTTTCGGGATCTTTGATATCAGCCATTTGGCGTCTCCTGTAAATTTGCTGGGGGGATTGGTAAGCACTTCTTTACAGGATGCCAAGACAGAGTTGACGTTGGACCGCTAATCGGGCCAATACCAGCCAAAGAAATTAGCTAAAAGGAATTGCGATATGGGTTGGAAAACGCTCGACGACATGGATTTGGACGGAAAGATCGTTGTCACCCGCGTGGATATCAACGTTCCGGTGGCCGACGGCAAAGTGACCGACGCGACGCGGATCGAGCGGATTAAGCCGACAATTGATGATATTTTGGCCAATGGGGGCAAGCCTGTATTGCTGGCGCATTTCGGCCGCCCCAAGGGGCAATATGTGCCGGACATGTCGCTTCGTATCACCGTTCCCACGTTGGAACAGGTTCTTGGCCGATCGATTGTTTTCATTGAGCGCCCTTCGCGTGAATTGATCGAGGCTGAAGCATCCGACGCGGTGATTTTGGTTGAGAACACCCGCTTCACTGACATGGAAGAAAAGAACGACCCGATGATGGCGCAGTTCTTGGCCTCGCTCGGGGATATCTATTGTAACGATGCGTTTTCAGCGGCCCACCGTGCGCATGCATCCACCGAAGGCGTTGCGCGACTTTTGCCAAACTGCTCAGGACGTTTGATGGCAGAAGAGCTGACAGCGTTGGAAAAAGCGCTGGGTAAACCAGAGCGTCCGGTTGTGGCTGTTGTGGGTGGAGCGAAAGTGTCAACGAAGCTCGATCTGCTGGGCAACCTTGTCGATAAGGTTGATCACCTTGTGATTGGCGGCGGCATGGCAAACACGTTTATCGCAGCACAAGGCGTTGATGTTGGCAAATCGCTGGCGGAACATGACATGATCGACACAGCGCTGGAAATCCTTGGCAAAGCTGTGATCGCAGGATGCGAAATCATTCTACCAAGTGACGTTGTCGTGGCGCGTGAATTCGCAGCCAATGCAGCAAACGAAACTGTCGCTGCTGATGCCTGTCCTGCTGATGCGATGATCTTAGACACTGGTCCCGATAGCGTTGCGAAAATTACGGCCACTTTGGAAAATGCCAAAACGCTAATTTGGAACGGCCCGCTTGGCGCGTTTGAAATCGAACCGTTTGATGCAGCCACCAACGCAGCAGCAGCCAAAGCCGCCGAATTGTCCAAAGCTGGCAAGCTGATCTCGGTTGCTGGTGGCGGTGATACTGTGGCGGCTTTGAACAAAGCAAACGCTGCGGATGACTTCACCTATATCTCGACAGCCGGGGGCGCATTCCTTGAATGGATGGAAGGCAAAACACTTCCCGGTGTGGCGGCGCTAGAGCAATAATGTATAGGAATGGTGCTAACAGGACACTGTTAGCGCCACCGTCATTGCGTTGCCTGTGTCTATAGTCGTAAGACAAACGAAATTATCAATTTCAGGCGGTAAACTATTATGAGCAATGCGAAACAACTCGAACAAATGACGTCGGGCAACGGGTTTGTTGCGGCCTTGGATCAGTCTGGCGGTTCGACACCGAAAGCACTTGGTCTTTATGGCGTGTCAGCAGACAGCTATTCGGGCGACGACGAAATGTTCGATCTGATCCACGCAATGCGATCACGGATTGCTCAGGCGCCTGAATTTACCGGTGACAAAGTCGTTGGTGCGATCCTGTTTGAAATGACCATGGATCGCGACATTAACGGCAAACCCGCTGCGCAATTCCTTTGGGAAGATCGCGGTGTAGTTCCGTTCCTGAAAGTCGATAAAGGTCTTGATGACCAAGCCAACGGCGTCAAACTGATGAAGCCGATGCCTGATCTGGATGCGACGCTGGAAAAGGCCGTTTCGAAGGGCATCTTCGGCACCAAAATGCGCTCGGTCATTGATGCGGCTAATGCTGAAGGCATCGCTGCGAACGTTGCCCAGCAGTTTGAAGTTGGTAAACAGATCATAAGCCACGGTCTGGTTCCAATCATTGAACCGGAAGTCACCATTTCGATCTCTGACAAGGCCGAGGCAGAAGACTTGCTTTTGGCCGAGCTTCTAAAGCAACTTGATGCGCTAGGCGAAGATCAGAACGTGATGCTGAAACTGACGCTTCCTGAAACAGCGAACCACTACAAAGCCGCGATTGACCACCCACGCTGTATCCGCGTTGTTGCGCTGTCGGGCGGTTATGATCGTGAAGAAGCAAACTCTCGTCTGTCACGAAACTCTGGAATGATCGCCAGCTTTAGCCGTGCATTGACCGAAGGTCTTTCGGCGCAGCAATCGGACGATGAATTCAACTCTGCTATTGGTTCAACAATCGACAGCATCTACGACGCTTCTGTTGCTGGCTAAAATCTCTGTGAATTTCCTGAAAGGCCCGGCCCGAAACGGCTGGGCCTTTCTTTTGCACTTTTCTGTTCTCTCAAGACTTAAAATATGCCAATGTGCGCACATAACGCCCGACAGAGGCGACGAGGCAGGACATTGACAGTATGGATCAGGCGCAACCCCGATCACAATTCCGACTATTAGGTATCTCTGCCGTGGCCCTAGCCGCGAGCTTGTATTTTGCTTTCGCGGCCGTTCAGGGTGAGTACGGCCTGTTCCGTCGTGCCGAGGTGAACGCCGAAATCCTGCAGCAGCGGATCGTTCTGGACAACCTTAAAGCCGAGATTAATCAGATGGAAAATCTGACCGAACGGCTGTCGGACTCGTTTCTTGATCTTGATTTGTTGGACGAACAAGCGCGTGACGTGCTTGGATATGCCCGCCCGAACGAGATAATACTCCAGTAAAACTTAGCCTTTTTGATCGCTTTGCGAATGGTGCATGACAGTTATGCGCCAATTTCAGATTTTTTTCTCGCCTCAGTGTCGCTGATCCTGTATTGGATAGTTTAACGCTAAACTATTTTATTGAGTGGAGGTGGAGGACACGATGGCCGCCAAAAAAACCGTAAAAAAACCAAACGTTTCTGCAGAAGAACTTCTTGGTTACTACCGCGACATGCTGCTTATCCGTCGATTCGAGGAAAAAGCAGGTCAGTTATACGGCATGGGTTTGATCGGTGGTTTCTGTCACCTTTATATCGGGCAGGAAGCCGTAGTTGTCGGCCTTGAGGCCGCAACCAAAGAAGGCGACAAGCGCATCACATCCTACCGCGATCACGGCCACATGCTGGCCTGTGGCATGGACCCCAACGGCGTCATGGCCGAACTGACTGGCCGCGAAGGTGGCTATTCAAAGGGTAAAGGCGGCTCGATGCACATGTTCAGCAAAGAGAAGCATTTCTACGGCGGTCACGGCATTGTTGGCGCGCAAGTTCCACTTGGTGCGGGTCTGGCGTTTTCTGACAAATACAAAGGCAATGACAACGTAAGCTTTACCTATTTCGGCGATGGCGCGTCGAACCAGGGACAGGTTTATGAAACCTTCAACATGGCCGCGCTTTGGGATCTGCCAGTAATTTTTGTGATCGAAAACAACCAATACGCCATGGGCACAGCGCAGCGGCGCTCAACCTCGACACCTGCACTTTATACCCGCGGCGAAGCCTTCGGTATCAAAGGCGAAGTAGTTGATGGTATGGACGTTCTTGCGGTTAAGGAAGCTAGCGAAAAGGCTGTTGCCCACTGCCGCGCAGGCAAAGGCCCCTACATCCTTGAAGTGAAGACTTACCGCTACCGCGGTCACTCTATGTCGGACCCCGCAAAATACCGGACCCGCGAAGAAGTGCAGAAGATGCGTGAAGAGCGTGACCCGATTGAAGCCGTTCGTTCGCTTCTTCTGACCGGAAAGCACGCCACCGAAGACGAACTGAAAACGATCGACAAAGAGATCAAAGCCGTCGTCAATGAAAGCGCCGAATTCGCGAAATCCAGCCCAGAGCCTGCTCTTGATGAGCTTTGGACAGACATTTACGCGGAGGCGTAAGAATGCCTCATTTCGAAATATTTGTGGTAGATGTTGAGAAGGCCAAGACCTATTACTCAGGTCTGTTCGGCTGGACCTATTCACTAATGCCCGGCGCCGAAGAGTGGGAGTACCACTTGGCCGAGGGCAACGACGTTGGAAACGGAAAAGGCTGCACAGTCGGTCTTACGCGCCGCCCGGATACCGCGCATCCTGCAGGAAGCGCAGTTCGTGGCGGCACGATGACCTTTGAGGTCGCCGAATGCGATGCAACCTACGACTGGGCACTGGCCAACGGCGGTGCCGAGGCGCTGCCCCCAATGGATTATCCCGGAATAGGCCGCGCGGCCTATGTTGAAGATGGACAAGGAAATATTGTCGGCATGATTGCACCGGCAAAGGACGGAGACGTATAATGGCAACTGAAATTCTGATGCCCGCCCTATCGCCGACCATGGAGGAAGGCACCCTAGCCAAATGGCTGGTAAAAGAGGGTGACACCGTGACAAGCGGCATGATCATCGCAGAAATCGAAACCGACAAAGCGACGATGGAATTCGAAGCGGTCGACGAAGGCACAATGGGTCCGATCCTTGTCGCCGAAGGCACCGAGGCAGTGAAGGTGAACACCCCAATCGCAGTGATGCTGGAAGAAGGCGAAGACGCCAGCGAAGTGGTTGCCGCCCCTGCCCCAGCGGCGGAAGCGGCCCCAGCCGAAGCGCCAGCCGCTGCACCGGCATCGGTTCCAGCAGCGCCAATCGCGCCGCAAGCCAATCTGACACCGGACTGGCCCGAAGGCACCGAGATGAAAACCCAGACCGTCCGCGAAGCACTTCGCGACGCGATGGCCGAAGAAATGCGCAGCAACGAAAACGTGTTCCTGATGGGTGAAGAAGTCGCCGAATATCAGGGCGCTTATAAGGTCTCCCAAGGTCTACTGGACGAATTCGGTAGCAAACGCGTGATCGACACCCCGATCACCGAACATGGCTTTGCCGGTATCGCAACCGGCGCGGCGTTCGGTGGTTTGAACCCGATTGTTGAATTCATGACCTTCAACTTCGCCATGCAGGCGATTGATCAAATCATCAACTCGGCTGCCAAGACGCTTTATATGTCGGGTGGTCAGATGGGTGCGCCTATCGTGTTCCGCGGTGCCAACGGTGCGGCTGCCCGCGTGGGTGCGCAGCACTCGCAGGATTACGCGGCTTGGTACGCGCAGGTGCCCGGTCTGAAAGTGGCGATGCCCTATTCGGCGTCTGATGCCAAAGGTCTGCTGAAATCAGCGATCCGCGATCAGAACCCTGTGATCTTCCTTGAAAACGAAATCCTCTACGGTCGTCAGTTCGAAGTACCTGTCATGGACGATTTCACCGTGCCATTCGGCAAAGCCCGCATCTGGCGGACCGGCACCGACGTGACCATCGTCAGCTTCGGCATCGGCATGCAGTACGCTTTGGAGGCCGCTGACAAACTGGCCGACGACGGCATCAGCGCCGAAGTCATCGACCTGCGCACCCTGCGCCCGATCGATTACAATACCGTGCTGGCATCTGTCATGAAGACCAACCGCTGTGTCACCGTCGAAGAAGGCTTCCCAGTCGCGTCCATCGGCAACCACATCTCGGCTACGATCATGCAGAAAGCGTTCGATTACCTCGATGCACCAGTGACCAACTGCACCGGCAAAGATGTTCCGATGCCTTATGCCGCCAACCTAGAAAAGCTGGCGCTTGTGACCACCGACGAGGTGATCGCAGCCGTTAAGCAAGTCACCTACCGTTAAGGAGCCATAGCGATGCCAATTGAAGTACTTATGCCCGCCCTGTCTCCTACTATGGAGGAAGGTACACTGGCCAAATGGCTGGTCAAAGAAGGCGACACCGTATCGTCGGGCGATTTGATCGCCGAGATCGAAACCGACAAAGCCACGATGGAATTTGAAGCCGTCGACGAAGGTGTTGTTGGCAAGATCGTTGTTGCAGAAGGCACCGAAGGGGTGAAAGTGAACTCCCTGATCGCGGTTCTTTTGGAAGACGGCGAGGACATGCCCAGCGAGATCCCGGGTCAAGCCGGGGAAGATGCTAAATCTGAAACCCACTCCCCGGCCCCCGAGCCGGGGCCTCAAGCCGCCCCTGCCCCAGCTGCACCTGCAGCAGCAGACGGAAGCCGTTTATTCGCAACGCCTCTGGCACGTCGCATTGCGGCTGACAAAGGTTTGGATCTTTCGACTGTTACCGGCTCAGGTCCACATGGTCGTATCATCAAAGCCGACGTCGAAGGCACAACCGCGCAGCCTGTGGCTGCAGCAGCTCCGGCAACTTCGGCCCCAGCGGCCGCGCCTGCCCCTGCAACGGCGGTTGCAACTGGCCCGTCAACCGATGTGGTTCTCAAGACCTACGCAGATCGCCCGTTCGGGGAAGTTTCGCTAGACGGCATGCGCAAAACCATTGCTGCGCGTCTGACCGAAGCAAAGCAGTCGGTTCCGCATTTCTACCTGCGTCGCGACATTCAACTGGATGAACTGCTCAAATTCCGCAGCCAGTTGAACAAACAGCTCGAAAGCCGTGGCGTGAAGCTGTCGGTCAACGACTTCATCATCAAAGCCTGTGCTTTGGCACTTCAAGCTGTGCCTGACGCAAACGCCGTTTGGGCCGGTGATCGGGTTCTGAAGTTTAAAAAATCGGACGTCGCCGTTGCCGTCGCTATCGAAGGCGGTCTCTTCACTCCGGTTCTGCAAGACGCTGAAAGCAAATCGCTTTCTGATCTGTCGGCTCAGATGAAAGACCTTGCTGCCCGTGCCCGCGACCGTAAACTGGCACCGCACGAATACCAAGGTGGCAGCTTCGCAATCTCGAACCTCGGCATGTTCGGCATCGACAACTTTGACGCCATCATCAACCCGCCACACGCGGCGATCCTTGCGGTTGGCGCTGGTGCGAAAAAACCGATTGTCGGCAAAGATGGTGAGCTGGCTGTTGGAACTGTGATGTCGGTAACCTTGTCAGTCGATCACCGTGTTATCGACGGCGCACTTGGTGCCAACCTGCTGACAGCGATCAAGGACAACATCGAAAACCCGATGATGATGCTTGCGTAAGCGATACCGCATTTTGGATTGATTTGGCTCAAGGCGGATAACCCCGCCTTGAGCTTTTCTTTTGGCCGAACGGGACCGGAGGCCGAAATGAACTTCAAAAAAGAACTCGCCATCACTAACGCCAACATCGACAACTATCAGGCTGAGCAACCAAGGGGTGCGTCCGGTTTTGCCAAGCTGCACCAAGGCGTCATGTTTGAAGGGGAACTCAGCAAGAAACACAAAGAGCTGATAGCCCTAGCCATTGGCATCGCGCGTCAATGTTCAGATTGCATCGGGTTTCATGTTGAGGCCGCGATTAAGGCCGGCGCATCGAAACAGGAAATCTAAGAAACAGTATCGTTCAGCATCCTGATGGGTGGAGGCCCCGCCTATATGTATGGCGCCCGCGCACTGGAAGCATATGACCAGTTTTGCCCTGAAGAAGACGACTAACCCAAACCGCTATACAGGGCGCTCCATATAGGTCTGCAGTTTCAAAACGTCCTCGGGGAAATCCAAATAGGGTTCAACGATCTTAAAGCCACGGGAAAGATAGAGCTGAGTAGCAGCCTTCAAGAATATGGTCGTGTCCAGACGCACAATGTCGTAGCCGTCATCACTAATAGCCCCGAGGACCGCATCCACCAGCGCACCACCCGCACCTGTCCCACGTGCTTCGGTGGCAACGAACAGCCGCTTGATTTCGGCAATGCCCGGTTCCATTTCATGGTACATAATGCAACCAACAGGCTTGCCATCTAGCATTGCCAACAGCATTGCCCCTTTGGGACGCGCATGGATGTCAGGCAGGGCCGCAAGTGTTGCCTGACATTTTACGGGCTCAAAATAAACACTGGTTTGCGCGCGATGCTCGGGGAAAGTTTCAAACACCCAAGTTACGAAACCACGGCACATATCGCGAACGTTCTCGATATCCGCATCCGTCTCGGCGCGGATAATGCTTACTTCCTTTTTCATGGCTGCACCCCCCTTTGAAGAAGGATGCAGGCCATACACCGTTTGAGCAACAGTTTTATCCCAAATGGCACCCCGGGGTCGAACGCATGATCTCAAGCTCATCATCATCCATTTCGGCCTCAACACCATCAAACAGAGGTGTCGTCAGATACCGTTCGCCGGTGTCTGGAAGAACGCAAAGGATCACAGACCCATCAGGGGCATCTTGCGCGACCTTCATCGCAACGCCAAAGGTTGAGCCGCCCGAAATACCGGTAAAGATTCCTTCTTGGGTAGCCAGCTTTTTCGACCATGATATCCCTTCAGGTCCCGGGATTGGCATCAGCTCATCATAAAGACCATTATCCAAACTTTCCTGCAATACCAACGGAATAAAGTCCGGCGTCCATCCTTGAATAGGATGCGGTTGAAAGGCCGAATGACCCTCGGCTGGCGCACCATTATCAGCCCGAACCTGCGCGATCCCCGATTGCACTAGGGCTGCGTTTGCGGGCTCGGTCAGGATGATCTTTGTGTCAGGACGCTCTTTGCGCAAAACCCGCGCGACACCGGTAATAGTGCCGCCCGTTCCATAGCCGGACACAAAGTAATCAAGCGACCCGCCATCGAAATCAGCAAGGATTTCACGTGCAGTGGTATTTTGATGGATATCTGCATTGGCGTCAGTTTCAAACTGCTGGGCATAAAACCAACCATTCTTTTCAGCCAGTTCTTGGGCCTTTTGGTACATGCCAAAGCCCTTCTTCTCTTTGGGCGTCAACACAACCTTGGCACCCAAAAAGCGCATCAACTTGCGGCGCTCGACTGAAAAGGTTTCGGCCATAGTTACGACCAGAGGATACCCCTTCGCAGCGCAGACCATCGCCAACCCGATACCGGTGTTACCGCTTGTCGCCTCAACCACAGTTTGCCCGGGCTTTAACGCACCAGATTGCTCAGCCGCTTCGATAATATTCAACGCAAGACGGTCCTTTACAGACCCACCCGGATTGGCCGCTTCGGTTTTCACGAAAATTGTAACGTTGTTTGGTCCCAGCTTGTTGATCCGGATAACCGGAGTATCTCCGATGGTGTCCAGAACTGAGTCATAAGTCTTACCACGACCGCTTGTTTGTCTAATTGTCATAAAATATTCACCCTAATCAGGGCATCATTATGCACGACAACGGGAAACTGAACTAGTTCGAAACGTTACGTTTCACTTCAATAGGGCTATTCCCCTGTTTTATGCTCTATGCGTAGGATAATTTTCCACGTCATCACATGTTCAAAAAAGGACGCAAAATGCTCCCAGGTATCCGCGTCATTGAAATCGAAGGCCTAGGTCCCGGTCCCTTTGCAGCCATGCATTTGGCCGATCTTGGCGCGGACGTGATTGTTCTACACAGGAAGAATGGAACAAACGGAGTTACAGGTGACCAAAGCATACTCGACCGAGGCAAACGGTCGATTGAACTGGACCTGAAAGACCCTGAAGACATTGAAATAGCAAAAGCCCTAATAGCATCAGCAGACGCCCTGATCGAAGGGTTTCGCCCCGGTGTGATGGAACGACTAGGGCTGGGGCCGTCGGATTGTCATACGCTAAACTCAAAGCTGGTTTACGGGCGTATGACGGGTTGGGGGCAGACCGGTCCGAAATCTCAGCAAGCTGGGCATGACCTAAACTACATCGCCACGTCCGGCGCTCTTTGGTACGCGTCACAGCCCGGAGATGCGCCTCTGACTCCACCGACCTTGGTTGGCGATATCGGCGGCGGGGCAAACTATCTTGTGATCGGAATACTGGCGGGCATACTAAACGCGCGCAGCACTGGGCAAGGCACGGTCGTAGATGCTTCGATCGTTGACGGATCCGCCCACATGATGAACTTACTGATGGCAATCGGCCAATCCGGTCAGTTTTCCGAAACCCGCGGCGAAAGCCTGTTGGACGGGCCACATTGGTGCCGATCCTATAAATGCGCAGACGATAAATATGTTTCTGTTCAATGCCTTGAACCAAAGTTCTACAGTGTATTTCTAAACATCTTGGGTCTATCAGATGACCAAAAATTCACTGCTCAATACGACAAATCCCAATGGTCCGACCAAATTGAAATTCTGGCTAAAGCCTTCGCCGGCCACCCGTCATCCCATTGGGACAATATATTCGAAGGCACCGATGCATGCGTTGCAGTAGTGAACTCGCCCTCTCAAGCAGCATCAAACCCGCATATGGCCAGTCGCGGTATCTGGCAGTCACCCGACGGACACCTTCAGGCAGCGCCAGCCCCAAGGTTTGACGGCACCTCTCCCAAAGTAAAAACGGCGCCGATCAAAGATCAGCACCGCTTGGAAATTCTTCGAGAATTGGGACGCTCTTAGTTGCTTGAATCACCAACCATCTGGTTCATCTCAAGAGCAGGCTGATCACAGCCAGCCTTTCCAACAACCTTGGCTGGGACACCGGCAACAGTTGTGGCCGAAGGAATATCAGTCAACACGACCGAACCCGCAGCAATGCGTGAACAGCATCCAACGCTGATATTGCCAAGCACTTTCGCACCAGCACCGATCAAAACACCATCGCCAATCTTGGGGTGACGGTCTTCTTCTTCCTTGCCAGTTCCACCAAGGGTAACGGCATGAAGCATCGAAACATTGTCTCCGACGACGGCCGTTTCGCCAATCACAATCGAATGCGCGTGGTCGATCATCAACCCTTTCCCGATTTTCGCGGCGGGATGGATATCGATGCCAAACGTCTCGGAAATCCGCATTTGCAACATATAGGACATGTCCTTGTGTCCCTGCTGCCAAAGCCAATGTCCCACCCGATAGGCTTGGATGGCTTGGAAACCTTTGAAGTACAGCAAGGGTTGAACAAACCGGTGGCAAGCCGGATCGCGTTCAGACACAGCCACAATATCTGCGCGCGCAGCCTCGGCCAGATATGTGTCAGACGAATACGCTTCGTCTGCAATCTCGCGTAGGATTTGCTCGGACATTTCACCGGATGCAAGCTTCATGGACATGCGATACGCAAGAGCATGTTCTAAACACTCATGATGCAATATACAGGAATGAACCATACCGCCCAGAAGCGGTTCATTGGCGACAATTTCCTTTGCTTCGAGACGAATTCGATCCCAGACAGGATCAAGCTCGGTCATTTTTACATTTGCTTCAAACATTGCCAAACTGCCCTTTCGGCCTGTTAATACCCTAAATTGCGTTTGAAATCAAAATGCAGGGTATGGAGGTCACATATTGGAAACAGCAGATATATCAAGGTTCCGAGAACTGATTTCCCAAAAGCTAATCCAACTTAGGGAAAAAATTCTAAGCGCAGCCGACAGCACTAAAACCGTTGAACTTGATCAGCAATCCGTCGGTCGTCTCTCCCGAATGGACGCCCTCCAACAACAAGCAATGGCAATTGCGCTTGAAAAACGCCGCGAAATCGAAATCACCCGACTTCAAAACGCCCTGAGCAGAATTGCCGAAGACGAGTTCGGATATTGCGAAGAGTGCGGTGAAAACATCCCGCCGAAACGGCTTGAGATCGACCCCGCCACAACGCGCTGTGTCAGTTGCGCCTCTGGCTAAGCCGCCGCGATTTTTGCTCAACCAGACACCCTAAAACGGTCTCCATCGCTGAACAGTAATCCACATTTGAGAAATCAAACGGGGCGTAGTCTTGGATATGCATAGCCTGTTGCAAACTGCCGTTTCCCCAAACAGGATGGGGTTTTGAGTGCTTTTTCATATACTTATGCGACCAATCTGCTTGATGAATCCACAGCATACACATCCGCTTTCTTTCGTTTTCGGGCAATTTGGTCAGCGCCGCCGCGGCAGCCTTAACCTCGCAAGCCAAAACACGCCGCATCACACACCAACTGAATATGATGCAAACACGCCCGGACCAACCTCAGCTGAAACCTGAGCAACTTCGAACTCGAAATCCTCCCCTACACCGTCATTCGCTCTGTCCGACGCGCTATATTCCCATTGTGGTTCCAACACGCTTTCGGATCGAACAATTTGACCGTCCAGTTTAATGCGCACTACATATTCTTCGGTTTCTTCCCCTACTGGTACGCTTGATGATATCCAGTTATCGCCCCCAACCCGCGTACGCCTGATCCAACTGAATACATCGCCCACCTTGCTTATGTGACAGGGTTTGTAGGGTCTTAACCCAACACCGGAAAATGCCAGAGCTTCTTGGACAAACGCACTATCATCCAAGGGGCGGCTCACTGGCCCGACACGATAATTCTGACTCAGACCAAGCGTGGACGGTGTCAAAGACAATTGGGAAACCGCATCGTTTAGAACCACGATTTTGGATCCCACCGGCCATGACGCTGGCATGATGCAGTCAGTCCCAAACAACCCTCTAAGTCGAGACCGCAAAAGATACGTATCGGGCGAGATCAATTCCGCCTCGGCAAACTGAAAGACTTCCCAGTCACCCGTGCTTTCGCTTCCGATGGCAATTATGTTGGCCCCAGCAATCACCGAAGACCAAGATGCACTGTCCAACTCGCCCGACGCCATTTTCACCTGCAAAGCAGCCCCTCGGTCCACCACGCCGGTATCTGCGCGCAGCAACTCGGTCTCGGACACGCCCACTTTAGCTCGTTCGGAGACGGGCGTGTTCAGTTCGTACGCACCGGATGCGCTGGTTTTAAACACCCCAACCTGCCCCGGCCAAGGGTTTGCAGTCACCCCTACATAAGTAGAATACGGATCTTCGCTCACGCTCATGTCGCGCCTCCAGATCTATTGCAAGTTTCACAAGCCGACGCAGTTCCTCTGCGGTTTTCACCGCAGCCTTAGCTGCATCTGGTTCGCCCGCCTTGATGTCCTCAAGCATTTGTGCCGCCAAAGACGTCAAATCACCCAGTTGCCCCTCAGCAAGCCGGATGGCCTCTGACAGCTTGGACTTGTCGGTTTCAGTTTCGATCAAAGCCATGATTATTGCCTCATGCGAAAGGATCTCCGCACGAGAGAAACAGAAAAACGACCATCGGGGATTATCCCGAGGCCGTTTACCCACTTCTTCTAGCTTGTCACAAGGTGTACCTTGGACCGTTCGCTAAGTCAATGCTAAGTCATTGTTATGGTTAACATTTTATGAGCAGAACTGGTAGGGTGCGCATTTATTGTGCACCTCAATTGTTCCTCGAAGCCTCAATCTCACGCCACTTTCGCACATTCACATTGTGCTCGCGAAGCGTCGAGGCAAAGGCATGACCACCCGTGCCATCTGCAACGAAATAAAGGAAATCACTTACGTCCGGATTTAGCACAGCTTCAATCGCCGCCCGTCCCGGATTGGCAATCGGAGTCTTCGGCAAACCGTCGATCTTATACGTGTTCCAATCGGTCTTCCGCGCCAACTCACTCTGACGCAAACCACGCCCCAGCGTCCCCTGACCACGCGTAATTCCGTATATCACCGTTGGGTCAGTCTGTAGACGAATGCTCTTGTTCAACCGGTTCACAAAGACACTGGCAACCAGCCCACGCTCTTCCGCAACACCAGTTTCCTTCTCGACAATAGACGCAAGGATCAGCGCTTCTTCAGGGGTATCAAACGGCAATCCTTCTGCACGTCCCTCCCAAGCACGGTTTAGGATTTCTGTCTGCGCTTGCGCCATCCGCGCCAAAACGCTCTCTCGGCTGTCACCTGAACGAACTTCATAACTGTCGGGTGAAACAGACCCTTCAGCGGGCAATCCATCGATATCCCCCCGGAGAACGTCAACCGCCTTTAGCCCTTCAACGACCTGCCAGCTTGTGACACCTTCGGCAAACGCAATCCGATACCGCGTACCGGCGGTCGAATGATAAGAATTAAATCCAGCAGGAACAGCATCTTGTGGGTTGAAGTTCATCTTCTCGACAAAGCGTCCAGTATCCGGATCAAGTTCCCGAACCTGAACAGCAATTCTTGAAACACCAATACGATAAACAATCTCGGTTCCACATGTGCTTGGGCCACCATCCGTGATGATCGACACAATTTCAGACATGGAAGACCCAGCCGGTACAAGGAAGCTTCCAGCCTTCAGGTCATCGTCTTTTTCGGCGTATTGAACACCAATCCGGAACAGAGACCCGCGGCCAATCGCCTGAGATTCCTCAAGATTTCGCGAAACCTCGATCATGTTTGACCCGCGATCCACCTTTAGGCAAATCGCAGATTCAAGCGGTCCGACCTCACGATATTTGCCCTGACCCCAAAGGATCAGTCCAGCCAATAGGAACAAAACGACGGAAAGAACCGAAATCGAGTTCGAGGCGATGCTACGCCACATTTAGTCGACCTTTCGGAAGATCACACTTGCGTTGGTTCCACCGAAACCAAACGAGTTTGACAATGACACATCAATCTTGCGCTCACGCTTAGTGTTGGGTGCCAAATCTACAGCACTTTCAACAGCTTGGTTATCAAGATTGATAGTCGGAGGCGCCACCTGATCACGGATCGCAAGGATCGAGAAAATCGCCTCAATCGCACCAGCAGCACCCAACAGGTGGCCAGTCATTGATTTGGTCGACGACATAGTCACAGAACCAGCCGCATCGCCCATCATACGCTCAACAGCGCCCAGTTCGATCACGTCCGCCATAGTCGAGGTGCCATGCGCATTGATGTAATCAATGTCTTTAGGCTCTAGGCCAGCTTTCTTAAGGGCCGCACGCATTGAACGCTCTCCGCCCTCACCGTTTTCTGACGGGGCGGTGATGTGATACGCATCACCTGACAGACCATAGCCAATCACTTCGGCATAAATCTTCGCGCCGCGCGCTTTGGCGTGTTCGTATTCTTCAAGAACTACAACGCCAGAACCTTCTCCCATAACGAAACCATCGCGGTCTTCATCATAAGGGCGGCTGGCTGATTTCGGATCATCTTCGCGCTTT